>NZ_JBMPOQ010000003.1:184972-310177 GCF_049340505.1 Undibacterium sp. Dicai25W
AGACGCCATTACCGTTTAATTGATTGATTTTTTTTAGCTCGTCTTCTGTCGTTTTAAATTGCAATGTTTTTATAAGATCATAAATATGGTTCACGTACCTTTAATAAATCTTTCTCTACGTTGCAGCGAGAATTTAAAAATACCTGTCTTTGAAGTGGTCGAGGTCACTTTTCACATTTATTAAATAAATTGATAAATGTGAAACTTCGCACTATATTGAAATAGTGAGTTTATATAAAACAGATTAATTTGTAAAAAGTTAACTCTATTGTTATGTATAAAGAGAATTCCCCGTCAGTTCTAGTAGTAAAAAAATTTAAGCGGCGCGTAAAAGATCGCAGATCAGTTTCTCTTTAAATTAACGAATAAATTAACGAATAAATTAACGAGCTATTCCCATGCAACGATTTGCACGACCCATATACGTTTCACAATTCGCTGATTTTCACATCGATATTGTGGCAATGTTCGATTCAAATTTGCGCCATACCTACGTCAACTCGGCGATCGAAAACTACACCGGTCTTAAACCAAAAGATTTCGTTGGAAAGACAAACTATGAATTAGGAATGCCAAAAGACTTGGTCACTCAATGGGACGAAGCGCTGGAGCATGTGTTTCGTACCGGTGAATCAAGAGATCTTACATTTACATTTCCTGGCGTCGAAGGTAACCGTGATTTTCATTCTCGTTTGGTTGCAGAAAGAGACTCTTCAGGAAATGTTGCATCGGTGATTTCTTTTGCACGAGACGTTACTGAAGCTGAGCTCTGTTTTAGATCTGATATGGTCAATAAGTATGAGACCGGGCTTATACAAGCGATTCTTGACTCAGTGGATGATGCCGTCATTGGTAAGACATTAGATGGAGTGGTAACTAGCTGGAACGGTGCTGCCGAAGCTATGTTTGGCTACAAGGCAGAAGAGATGTTGGGAAGATCCATTTTGCGTTTATTCCCCCCAGACAGACTCGATGAAGAAAAATTCATTCTTGAAAAACTGCAATACGGGGAAAAAATCGACCATCTTGAGACGGTACGTGTTCACAAAAGTGGACGCTTGATACACGTCACCGTAACTACGTCACCCATTCGTAACCTGGACGGAAAAGTTGTTGGCGCGTGCAAGATCGTTAAAAATGTAACGCCATTAATCGTTGAACGGCAGCGACTGGAACTAGCATTACTTGCAACCAATAGCGGACTATGGGATTGGGATCTTATCAACGGTACAGTGTACTTGTCTGACCTCTATCTTAAAATTACCGGTAGCGACAAACAACAGGAGACCCACGATTTTGATCACTTTAAACGAACTATCCATCCCAACGACTTAGAGCAAACGCTAAAAACCATCGACAAATATCTGGAAGGTCATACCGAACATATCGAGTTCGATTATCGCCTGGCTGCAAATTCGAGTCCCAAAGAAAGTTGGGTAACAACTCAAGCCCAAATTGTGGAACGTGATTTGCTCGGAAGGCCATCGCGTTTGGTCGGCACCATAACAGACACCACGGAAATCAAAAAGACCTATTCAAATCTGCTTGACCGTGAAAAGCGCCTGACCCGTGTGATTGATGGCTCCGACCAAGGTTATTGGGACTGGAACATCCAATCAAATTCCCTCGAAGTAAGCCCGCGCTGGGCTGAAATGCTAGGCTATACGCTCGAAGAGGTTGATGTTGCCAATGGTGGCTATGAGAAATTGGTTCATCCAGATGATCTCGTTTCTGTCATGGAAACGGTACTTAAACATATCCAGGGCAAATTACCAAATCTTGAGCAAGAAATTCGTTGCCTCACCAAGACTGGCGAATGGAAATGGATATTAACTCGTGGTCGAGTTGTAGAATGGGATGACGGTAGAAACCCACTCATGGTATCGGGCACCCACACCGATATTACTGAACGAAAAAAATTAGAAATGTCCTTGCGGGAAGCGGCAACAGTTTTTGATAATAGCTATGACGGTATTGTCGTAGTCAACACAGATGGGTTGGTTTCCCGCACAAATCCCTCTTTTAGCCGGATTACTGGATTTTCTGCAGAAGAAGTAATTGGAAAATCGTACCAGTCGCTCTTCGCCACTCCGCTGAAGCGACGATTCTATGAGCAATTGCATTTGTCACTGAGTAAATATAAATATTGGAATGGTGAATTGTGGGGACATCGAAAAAATGACCAAACCTATCCGGTATTACTTTCGATTTCTAGCGTGGTCGACGAAAAAAATGGCATAGAACATTACATAGGAATTTTTTCAGATATCAGCCATTTGAAAGAACATGAAGCAGAACTGGATCGAGTTGCCCACTACGATCCTTTAACTGGCACACCGAACCGAAGACTGTTGTCTGATCGATTGCAGCAATCGATAGTCAGAGCGGATCGTCAAGGTAAATCGCTGGCAGTATGCTATCTCGACTTGGATGGATTTAAATACGTCAATGATCATTTCGGGCATCAGGCTGGCGATGATCTACTGGTTGCGATTGTTAATAATCTTAAACAAGTACTGAGGGCGGAAGATACCCTTTCACGTCTTGGTGGCGATGAGTTTGTTTTACTTATCAATGGCTGCGAACGACCCGAGGAGTGTTCAATCATATTGGATAGAATATTAAACACCATCAAGATACCAATTACGATAGACAAGGCAGTTATCAGTGTGTCTGCAAGCATAGGTGTGAGTCTCTATCCTAACGATCATTCGGATGCTGACACCTTATTACGTCACGCAGATCAAGCAATGTACCGTGCCAAAGAATCAGGTAAAAATCGCTATCATCTCTTTGATCCGGACAGCGATCAAAAAGCGCAGCGACAACGTGAAATTATTAGTCGACTGCACAACGCGTTACAAAACGATGAATTGACATTGTACTTTCAACCTAAAGTTGATTTAAGAAACGGTGCTGTGGTTGGTGTCGAAGCGCTTATCCGCTGGCAACATCCAGAGCGCGGTTTACTTAGTCCGGCAGCCTTTCTGCCGCAGGTTGAAGGAAGCACCGCTGAATATCCTATCGGTAAATGGGTTATTTCCACCGCTATCCGTAAAGCTTCGCAATGGCTAATAGAAGGATTTCCATTAAAAGTCAGTGTAAATATTAGCGCGAATCAATTGATGCACCCAGAATTCTTAAATGATCTGCGTTTAGCTCTTGCCGAACACCCTGAGGTACCTGCAGCCCATCTGGAGTTAGAGGTGCTCGAGAGCGTGTCAATCAGCGATGTAACGAGAACGGTTGAAATACTCGCTGAATGTCATAGGATTGGAGTGATGGTATCGCTAGATGACTTTGGGACTGGATATTCATCATTAACTTACCTACGAAAATTACCGGTCGATACACTCAAAATCGATCAAAGTTTTGTTCGTGATATGCTGACTGACCCCGAGGATCATGGAATTGTTAACGCAGTAATCAACCTTGCAAAGTCTTTTAATAGACAGGTTATTGCAGAAGGTGTAGAAACGCTCGCGCATGGTAATGAGCTATTGAGAATGGGTTGCCATTTAGTGCAAGGTTATGGGATTGCCAAACCAATGCCGGGCGAGGAAATTCAAACTTGGATCAAATACTGGCTCGCTCAACGAAATTGGGAGTGCATATAACCAGTTAATTACCATGTTTTTCAAAAAAAGCATCTTTTCAAGCATCGATGTGTGTTTATATGCGCTGATAGTCGGGCAAATGAATGTGAACCGTCAGGTTCGTATTAGCAGCCTGAGAAATTGAATTGCTCAAGCTTTCATAAATTTCTTTTTTATTCTAAGTACGCGTTTCCATATCCAAGGTATTTCACGCTTTGCTTTTTGTTCGGCATCGTTATCGTTGATTCTTTCGGTGGCATCAAGCAAAGTAACGCCTTTTACCGAAACTTCGTCAAACTTGAATTTCCCAGGTGTTTTGTCAACCTCGTCTTTAAGTATGCCATTGCTTAGCTGGTAAGCAGCAATAGCGGCTGCAACGGCAGGGTTGCTGCCTGTTTCGGTTGCGTAGTCCATTGAGTTGATCGTTGCTATCGCTGCATGGTCCACTGGCGGTGATATTGTGATGTGTGTTGTGTAAATTTGCACGGACTGCGCTGCCGTGTTAGTAGGATTAATAATATTGCCTGTTGTTGCTGAAATTGACTGCGTGATACTTGGACTGGTGACTACGGTGTTCGGGGTGGTGATAGCATTGGTGTTTACCTCATTGAGAACACTAGCATGACTTTCAGTGTTAATCGCGTCAATGAAGGCTTCGTTATTTAGTGTGGATTTTAGTTCAGCGTTGAGCAAGGCTTCGGTAGTATCGAATGTCGCAGGAGTGCGTTGATCGATGACGCTTCGATTATTGCTGGTATTGGCATTTGTCGAGGCCGCAAGACTTTCAAGATGTTTTAGCGCATTTTCCTGAGTGCTATTTAACGTGATAATTTGTTTTTGTACTGATAGTTGTTGTGTGTTTTGTTGTAGGGCAAGGTTCGACAACTCAACAATGCTATCGCCTGTCTCGGTTGTGTTCACTGCACTTGCTTGTTCTACAGCATTGGGGTTGAGTGTCACAACGCTGGCTTGTTCCGGTGCAATTGCCGGTGCAACTGGGGGCAATGGTGGTATAGATGAAATGCTCATTTGAGATTCTCCGCAGACACTACTGTAACGGTTAACGGCAATCGTTGCTGATAGTTGAACCGGCTTGCCAAAAACATTCAGGTAACGTCGTTTGTGATTAAAAAAGGCGGTCAGCGTGCTGCGATTTTAGCTGCTTGAATGATAGTCGGTTGAAATTATTTCTTACTTAAATCTGGTTCGTTTTAGCCGATTTTGAGCATGCATAATTCACATTGCGTGCAACTTTTGGTTCGGAATTCTTTGAAAAGCCTGATTGTCGCGAGTTCTTCGTGAGCGTTGAGCGTTTTGGCAGTGGGTGACCCGCCGATGATGACTGATGATTCGGGAACGTCAGGCAATGGCTATTGGGAGGTGAGCGTCGCTACTCTGATGAATCATGCCGGGCAAACAAGCATTTATCAGTTGCCTCTGATAGATGTCAACTTAACCGCAAAGTGAGTTCATTTAAATGTTGGTGCTCACTATGATTTAAGCGAAAACAATACTTTGTTGCTTGCAGGGGTGCATGACTTGCACAATACTCAGGCAGCACAAAGTTCGGTAATGACTTATCTTGGCTTGCAAATGCAGTTTTGATTTGATGTTATCCGCTGGACTCCATACCTAGGTAGTCAAAAAAATCAAATAGCGGACTTATTTTTTATTTTTGCCAGCAGGCCGGTTCTCGACATTGACTTCTTGAATCGCTTCAGCGAATTCAGAAATATCTTCAAAGCTCTTATAGACTGAAGCAAAGCGGATGTACGCGATTTTGTCGAGACGTTTGAGTTCGCGCATCACCAGTTCACCGAGTTGCACTGACATGATTTCACGTTCACCGCTGGCGAGCAGTTTTTCTTCTATGCTTTGTACGGCGTTATCAACTGCTTCGGCCGATACCGGACGTTTGCGCAGAGCCAGCATCAGGCTGGCGCGTAATTTGGAAGATTCATACTCGCTGCGGCTGCCATTTTTTTTAACGATAACGGGCATGATCAATTCTATGCGTTCATAGGTTGTGAAGCGCTTATCGCAATGAGCGCAGCGGCGGCGGCGGCGCATAACATTGCCTTCTTCAGAAACGCGAGTATCGATCACCTGGGTGTCGTCGTTATGGCAGTAGGGGCATTTCATGTAGGTACGTTAGTCTCTTTAATTGTTGCGTCGCATGTTACTTAATAAAACGCCACTCATCGAGTGGCGTTCATCAGTGACGAAATGCTTTACACTATTTTACTTCGCGTAGACTGGGAAAGCACTAGTCAGTTTTTTAACTTCTGCTTTAACGCGTTCGATTGTTGCTGCATCGTTAGGATTATCCAACACGTCAGCAATCAAATGACCGACTTTGATCGCTTCTGCTTCTTTAAAACCACGTGTGGTGAACGCTGGGCTACCAAGGCGAATACCAGAAGTGACCATCGGTTTTTGTGGATCATTAGGAATACCGTTTTTGTTGCAAGTCATGTGAGCAGAGCCCAAAATCGCTTCCGCTTCTTTACCGGTCAAACCTTTTGGACGCAAATCAACCAGCATCACGTGAGATTCAGTGCGACCAGAAACGATACGCAAGCCGCGTTCTGTCAATGTTTGCGCCAGTGCAGCAGCATTTTTGACGACTTGTTCTTGATACGCTTTGAATTCTGGTGTGAGCGCTTCTTTGAACGCCACCGCTTTACCAGCAATCACATGCATCAATGGACCACCTTGCAAACCCGGGAAAATCGCAGAGTTGATTTTCTTTGCAATCGCTTCGTCGTTCGACAAAATAATGCCGCCGCGTGGACCGCGCAAGCTCTTGTGTGTCGTGGATGTGACAACGTCAGCAAATGGGACTGGGTTAGGGTACACGCCAGCGGCGATCAAACCTGCATAGTGCGCCATGTCGACCATGAAGTAAGCGCCGATTTCTTTGGCGATTTTGCTGAAACGTTCAAAATCAATACGCAGGGCAAATGCGGATGCGCCAGCGATGATCAATTTTGGCTTTGTTTCGCGTGCCAGTTTTTCCATGGCGTCGTAGTCGATGTCTTCATTTGCATCCAGGCCATAAGAAACGACATTGAACCATTTACCAGACATATTCAATGGCATGCCATGAGTCAGGTGACCGCCTTCAGCCAGGCTCATGCCCATGATGGTGTCGCCCGGGTTGAGTAATGCAAAGAAAACGCCTTGGTTGGCTTGTGAGCCAGAATTTGGTTGTACGTTAGCAAAATTTGCACCGAACAATTGTTTCAGGCGGTCAATCGCCAATTGTTCTACTACGTCAACGTGTTCGCAACCGCCGTAATAGCGTTTGCCTGGATAACCTTCAGCGTATTTGTTCGTCAGTTGGGAGCCTTGGGCTTCCATGACCGCTGGTGATGTGTAGTTTTCAGAGGCGATCAGCTCGATATGTTCTTCCTGGCGATGGTTTTCCAGTTGAATGGTTGCGAACAATTCTGGATCAATATTGGCGAGGGTATGATTTTTGGCAAACATGGCTTTCCTGATTTTCCTGTTAATGTAAAAAACTAGATCGGTGATTGTTTTCTATGAGGTGTCAGTCGGACGTGGTCGTAGAGTGGCAGCCTCACAAATTTACCATCAGGCTACCCAGGCGCACGGCTGAGGTCTTACGACCCCGAAATCTCACGCTTCCCGATGGATCTCCATCTTTTGTTGATGATCAAATAACAGACCAGTCGACGTTTTCGCCAGTCACGTGAGACGAAATGGTGCGCAGATTTTACGTGATGCCTTATGAATGGGCAAGCGGGTAGACCTAACTTTTGTTTAGTTGTGGAATCTACTTATCCAAGTTGACGCAAAATTACCCCTTAACCATTTTGGCGTTGCTTAGGTCGAGCAGAAGTCCTGCTGTGATGCACAAAAGCACTTAGAATAGAGGGCATCGTATTTCAGAGGATTTGCACGTTACTATCGTGCAAGTTTACTTTGCTGGTTGCTTATTGTCTTAAAGGAAATTGTATGATTGTATTAGTTACTGGTGCAAGTTCAGGTTTTGGCGAGGAAATAGCAAGAAAATTCGTGCGCGAGGGACATAAAGTCATCGCTGCAGCGCGCAGGGTGGATCGTTTGGCAGCACTACAAGCTGAGTTGGGCGAGAATTTATTGCCTGTTGAACTCGATGTGACTCATAAAGCATCGATCACGAAAGTATTGGCAGAGTTGCCAGCTACATGGAAAAATATTGATGTTTTGGTCAATAATGCTGGTTTGGCTCTTGGTACTGAGCCAGCGCATCTGGCATCTCAGGACGAATGGGATACGATGATAGATACCAATTGCAAAGGACTGGTGACGATGACACGCGCGATTTTGCCTGAGATGGTGGCGCGCAACAGTGGCATGATCGTCAATATTGGCTCTATCGCAGGTTCGACAGCGTATCCAGGTGGCAATGTGTATGGCGCAACCAAGGCATTTGTGGATCAGTTCACTAAAAACCTGCGTGCCGACATGGTCGGGACTGGCGTCAGAACCACCAATATCGCGCCTGGTTTGTGTGGCGGTACCGAGTTTTCGAATGTGCGTTTCCGTGGCAATGATGAAGCGGCTGCCAAAGTTTATGAAGGTACGGTGCCCTTGACCGCGATCGATATCGCAGAAACCACGTATTGGATCGCCACTTTGCCTTCGCATGTGAACATCAATTACATAGAAATGATGCCGACATGTCAGGGTTTTGGTCCTTTGAACATTAAGCGTCAGCCAGTCTGATTGTTAAATTCATCCCCAACGAGTGAATGATTTTTCCTTATACTCAAGGGAGTACCCTTAAACTTCTGGCGATCGCTCCAATATTGCAGGGACGAAAGAAGTAAAATGCAGGATACTCCCGTCAAACGAATAAATAATGCGAGAAGATTTTATCTGGAATGCCAGGGTGTATTATGAAGACACCGATGCTGGTGGTATCGTTTTTTATGCCAACTACCTTAAATTTTTTGAACGTGCCCGTACCGAATGGTTACGTGCCTCAGGCGTTAATCAACAACAACTGACGCAAGAATTTGAGGTGATGTTTGTCGTTAAAGCAACTGCAGTCGATTATCATGCACCAGCGCGTCTTGATGATGAACTAAGGCTCACGGTTGTGGTCGAAAAGCTGGGACGTGCTTCCGTGCAATTTATTCAGGAAGCATGGTGCGGCGATCGTTTGTTGGTTTCAGGCAAAATTAAAGTCGGATGCGTTGGTGCGACCAGTTTGCGTCCAGCTGCAATTCCTGATGTTATATTGGCAAAGATTTCTGTATAGTCGCTACGCGCGCTGGAAATTCGCTGATCTTTTTTGAAGTTGCGATGTTCCGCCATTTTTACTTTCATCTGTTTTTTATCTGATTTTATGACTGCTACACAAGATCTTTCATTTTTAAGCCTGATTAGTAATGCATCGATATTGGTGCAATTGGTGTTGGTGCTGTTACTCGGTGTTTCGCTGACCAGCTGGACGTATATTTTCAGCAAAATGTTTGCGATCAAAAAGGCCCGCGCTCAGACTGAACACTTTGAACGTAATTTCTGGTCGGGCGGCAATCTGGTCGAGTTATACCAGGAAGCGGCGAATAGTCGACGCAATGCAAGTGGCAAGATGGGGGCTTTAGAAAGAATTTTTGAAGCGGGTATGAGCGAATACCAGAAAGTCAAAAACGCCAATAAGGCTTCACTCGATGCCAGTGCTATGCTCGATGGTGCTCGCCGTGCGATGCGTGCTGCCTATCAGCGCGAAATGGATATGTTGGAATCGCACTTGTCTTTCCTTGCATCGGTTGGCTCGGTTTCGCCTTACATCGGTTTGTTCGGTACCGTGTGGGGGATTATGAATTCTTTTCGTGGCCTGGCGAATGTGCAGCAAGCGACACTCGCCGCAGTAGCGCCCGGTATTGCTGAGGCTTTGATTGCGACAGCAATTGGGTTGTTTGCTGCGATTCCTGCGGTGTTAGCATATAACCGCTACTCGCATGAAATCGACCGCCTGGCGATACGCTTCGAAACTTTTATCGAAGAATTCTCTAATATTTTGCAACGTCAGTCACGTTGATCATTGAGGCTGCATGAGTTCTCTGCGTGGCGAACGTAAACGCAAATTTAAAGCCGAGATTAACGTCGTTCCTTATATTGACGTGATGCTGGTATTGCTGATTATTTTTATGGTCTGCGCACCGATGACGAATCCGAGCGTGATTAATCTACCGACGGCAGGGCAATCTACACAGCCACCATCTTCTTACATTGAAATTTCTATTTCCAAGAATAATACCTGGGCAATCGGGATTAAGAGTAAAACAGATGGTAGTGGCAATAACCCTTCTGACGATAAAGAAGAAACCTCGGATCGTGAAAAATTGATGCTAAAACTGCGCGAGTATCACGACAAAAACCCCGATTTGGCTGTATTGGTTTCGGCAGATAAAAAGGTGGAATACGACAATGTGGTCCAGGTAATTTCTGACGCGAAAAAGCTTGGCTTCAATCGCGTTGGTTTGGCTACAAAATAATCAAGGATGGCTGCTTCTTTTTTCCCCCCGCGTTTCACTTTGCTGCTGATGAGTATTGTCAGTGGATCAGGTTGGGCGCAAGAAGCCGCCATTTTGGAAAAAACGCAAACTCTTGTTAGCAACGCTAAAGAAGTAGTTGTTTCAGGTGGTGCTTCTAACAGCGCTACTAATGATGCGACTGATCAGGCGAAGGCTGATGTCAGCAGCGATGCTCTAGTTGATGAAGCCGGGAAAACCTCACCTGGCAAATCCTTACGTATGAGTGGTAGTTTTCGTTTGGTGACGGAAAAAAATGAGTGGTCGGTTCTTTTGCGTGAACATATTCCTGAATTTGTAAGCAATCCTGAACCGCAAAATATTACTCCATCATTGCTCCGCAGGATGCGTCAGGATATCGGCGATATTCTGGCGACAGAGGGTTATTTTTCTCCTCAAATTCAATTTGAAAATCTGGATGAAGTAGCGCTCAGGGATGCCAGATCCAGTGCCGAAAAAGTGATTAATGTGCATATTGATCCCGGCCCAAGGACGAAAATAACAAGCGTCAATATTCAATTTACCGGCGCCTTGAATGATGCCGTTCAAGCGCAAGATCAGAGTGCAATAGCGCGCCGTGAAGAAGCCTTGAAAACCTGGAAGTTGACTGTTGGAAAGCCATTTACTGAAGATGCCTGGAGTCAATCCAAAAATCTTTTGACGGAAAATTTGCGCACCAATGTTTATGCTTCAGCGAAGCTGATTGATAGTGAAGCAAATGTTGATGCTGATGCCCACAATGCTGATCTTGTTTTGGAAGTTGATAGTGGTCCTGTTTTTACTTTTGGGGCGCTTCAGGTTACTGGCTTGAAACGTTATCAACGTTGGATATTAGATCGTTATCAACCACCGCGTGAAGGTGAGTTGTATTCACGTGCGCGGTTACTTGAATTTCAGCGGGCTTTGCAGAACTCACCTTATTTTGCGTCGGTTGCAGTAGCCATAGAAGCTGACCCTGAAAAGGCAAAAAGTGTTCCCATTGAGGTCAACCTCGTTGAGCGTAAGCCGCGTGATTTGAGTTTTGGTCTCGGTTATAGTTCTAACACAGGGTTTCGAGGTGAGATCGCGTATCGCGATCGGGATATATTGGGACGGGCATGGGATTTGCGAAGTGCAATCCGGATAGAGCAAAAGCGTCAGGTTGGCTTCGCGGATATTTATTTACCCCCTTACGATAACAAACTTGATTCGTTTGGTGTCATTTCTGATCGTGAAAATGTTTCTGACGTACTGACAGTTAAAAATGCGGTGGGTATTAAACGTACATCAACCAATGGTCATGTTGAACAACGGTTGGGGCTTAATCTGGTTCGGGAAAAAGTATCGATTGAGAGTGAACCAACACAAATTAATCGAGCGCTGGTGGCAAGTATAGGCTGGACCTGGCGCGATGTGGACGATACATTTGCCCCGCGTAAAGGTGAAATTTATCAACTTGATTTAGCTGGTTCGGAAAAAGCCGCCCTGTCTGACCAGCGATTCTTCCGGGTCTATGGAAAATATCAACGTTGGATACCTGTTGGCACAGCAGATAGCATTATTTTACGTGCAGAAGCCGGGCAAGTGTTTTCAGACAGTATTGAAGGTATTCCGGAAGATTATTTGTTCAGGACGGGCGGCAGTTCTACCGTGCGCGGTTACTCTTATCAGAGCCTGGGAATTCAGCAGGGACTAGCGGTCACAGGCGGTCGCGTTATGTCCGTTGTCAGTGCAGAATACGTGCATTGGCTGGATCGCACCTGGGGCATCGCTACCTTTGTTGATGCGGGTGATGCCTCAGATAGTTGGCGCGACCTGAAGATGTATCAGGCATTCGGGGTAGGTGGCCGTTATCGTACGCCTGCTGGTCCGATTGCCCTGGATCTCGCTTATGGTAAGCAGACTAAGAAATTACGTTTAGATTTTTCTATTGCGATTGCTTTCTGATATGGAACAAAAAGTGTCTCCGCAAGCGCCTGATAATGAGTCCCCAATTGCTGGGCGCAGACGCTTTTCTGTTCTGAAATTACTATTCGCGACATTTTTTTTGGTGCTCTTATGTTTGAGTATATTGCTGGCCTGGGCAATTAAAACTGAAAGTGGTACTCAGACCTTATTTTCTGTCGCGCATTCTCTGAGCGCAGGATCTTTGCAGGCCACTGGTGTCAAGGGCTCAGTCGGTGATGAGCTGGAATTCGAGAAGTTATCATATCATTCAACTGATTTAAAAATTGAAGCGAGTGGTGTTCATTTAATCTGGCGGCCTTTCGCTCTGTGGCATAAACAGGCGTTGATCGATCGACTGCATGTCAGCGCATTGCTTATTGCCACGGTACCAAGTAATTCCCCCGCTAGTCTGCCAAACGACTTGCACTTGCCGCTCAGCTTATCAGCAAAGGATCTTGCAGTAGGTGAATTGCTGATTGCTGATTTGACGCCTGGTGGCAAGCAAACTGATAGTCTGAAACTGAGTGCTCTAACCGGAGAAATGAGTTTTGATCTACACCAGTATCAGGCCAGGCTGGCATTCAATTCGCCATGGGGGCGCATCCAGTCTGACTCTTTGAACCTAAATGCGCAAAGACCGTTTGCGCTCAAAGGTAATGCCAATTTGCAGGGTCAGGTCACCCCCCAGATTCCGGCAATGTATGTGCTAGCGAATGCAAGTGGTAATTTGCAAACGCTAAAGCTCTCACTGCAGGCGCAACTCAACGAACAAACGAAGCAGCCGGATGGTTTATCTGCTGCCGTATCTGCCGCAGAATCTTCTGCATTAACTGGCCATGCAAACGCAACCATCGCACCATTCGATGAGCAAGTTTTAAAGCAATTGCAGATTGATGTTGAACACTTTAATCCGGCGGCTTGGCATGCCAGTGCACCAGTCGCAGATTTGCGGATTTGGGCGGATGCACATCCTGATCTCAAGCTAAAAAAACAAACTGATGATCTGATTGGATCACTGCGTGTGACTAATACAGCGGTTGCCACTTTAGATAAAAATGCCTTACCAATAAAAGGCATGAGTAGTCAGTTTGAGTGGCGCGGCACGCGTTTGCGTCTCCCTGATTTGCAAATCCAATTTGACGGTGATGGTGCTGCACGCGGTGATGCGCAAGTCAATTGGCATGCAAAGCAACCCCAAGCCGAAGCGCGAATTCAATTGTCGAATATCGACTTGCTGAAAATCGATCAACGTTTACGCCATACCCAGATCAATGGCGAAATTACTGCGCAAACCAAGGAGAATATTCAGGTTCAGGCACAATTGCACGACAAAGGAACTCTGCTTAATTCGGAGTTGAATTACGATATTCAAAAGCAGTTGCTGACCCTTAAACAAATTAAGTTGGCATCGCAAGATTCGCATGTTGAAGGGCAGGGTGACATCTCATTTGCTGGCAATCAGCCATTTCATTTTAAAGGAAGTCTGGTTAATTTTGATCCTTCAAAATGGATAGATGTGCCTGCTGGTCACCTCCAAGCGGAACTCACCACCTCAGGTCAATTAATGCCACAACTCCAGGTTGCATTGAGTTTGCCGCACTTACAAGGGCAATACGCAGGGCAGACCGTGCAAGGAACGATGGGTGTGCAGTGGCAAACCGCACAACTACAAGTGCATCAGATGGATTTACGCTGGGGTAGCAATCATCTGAATGCACAAGGGGCTTGGGGCAATGTAAGTGATGTGCTTAAGTTACAGTTGGATGCGCCGCAATTAAACGAATTGAATGCATTGCTCGCGAATCAGCAGATGACAATCAATGGTGATCTTAAGGCGAATGTTGTTTTAGAGGGGAAGTTTTCTGAGCTTGCTGGTCAGCTTAATATGCAATCTGGAAAACTTCAGTTTTCAAAAAAGCAGCAGGAATATTCTCTCGAAAATTTACTTGGAAAATTGAGCTTGTCGCACGCCAGTAATGGTGTTTTTGATGGCGAAATCAGTGCACACCATGTGAGATCAGATACAAAGCTGACCTCGGAATCTGAAGATAAAATTGAACAGATCAAATTGGGATTAAAAGGTCGCCGCGACGCACATCAAATTGCTTTACAGTTGCAGTTGCCGGGGCAGCAGAACGTACAAGCACAAATCAATGGTGGATTGCAGCCACCACAGCACGGTAAGGAAAGCCCGTGGGGCTGGACTGGCCAATTACAGAGTTTGGGATTAAATGGACAAACCAGTGCTCGCTTGCTGAACCCAGCGCCGGTCACTATTTCTGCACAGGCGGTGCACGTGGGCAATGTCCAACTCGAGAGTGGCCTGGTTAATGTCGAAATGGAGCAGTTTGACTGGACGCCAGATTCATTGAAAACAAGAGGACGAATTTCTAATGCAAAAGTGACTGATTTACTCAACTTCATTAAACCTCAATACGCTGTTACTGGCAGTCTGAAATTAAATGCTGATTGGAATATCCAGCTTGCTGATACGGTACATGGAGAAATTAATCTACAAAAGCAAAGCGGAGATCTGCGTTTTAACGATCCTGACGGCACCGGAACACCGATTCCATTAGGTATTCAGGACTTGAAAATGCAGGTACGCATTGGAGGTCTGGTTGCGGGTACAGATGGGCAACGTATGAGTTTGAGTTTGAATGCGGATGGAACTCGCTTAGGTCAAGTTCGGATGCAGGCCGATTCTCTCTTGAGCAGGCAAAATGGTCTGTGGAGTGTTTCGTCTGCTGCGCCGCTGGGCGGCACCATTAACGCGGTTGTTCCCGATCTTGAATGGGTAGGTTCCTTGATCAATCCGGGTTTGGTGTTGAAAGGTAAATTAAATCTTGACGCCAAATTGAGTGGAACTTTGAGTGTGCCGCATTATCACGCTAACGTTGCTGGTAAAGAGCTGGAAGTGGCATTTGCGTCTGAAGGACTGTTACTGCCGAATGGTGTGTTAGATGCACAAATCGATGATACCCATTTAAAACTGGCGCGCTTGCAGTTTTCAAATACAGTAACCATGTTGCCACAACATGAACAGTTCAGGGACTGGGATGCGATTGGTAAGCGCGGTGAATTTAATGCCAGTGGGGAGCTAGATATTGGCAAGGAAACCGGCTCAATCAAAGCGGAATGGAAGCAATTTCCAATGTTGCAACGTAAAGACCGATGGCTGCAAGTATCGGGTCAGGCCAGCATAGTGGAGGCAAATAATGTCTGGAGTCTGAATGGCAAGGTTGTTGCTGACGGTGCTTATTTTAAACTACCTAAATTGCCGCCCCCAAGTTTGTCGAGTGATGTGAACGTTAAAAGAAAATCTGATAAGCCAACTGAGAAAGATGCAGCAGCCAATGCCTCCAAAAAAGGTTTAAAAACCCGCATTGACGTTAATTTTGATATGGGGCCTCGTTTTGTATTTGTTGGCCGTGGCTTGGATACCGGATTAGCCGGAAGTTTGCGCTTGCGTTCATTTGACGGAAGTCCTTTACAAGCGACCGGATCCATCAATACGGTAAAGGGCGCTTACGAAGGATATGGACAGCAGTTGACAATAGATCGTGGCAATTTGAATTTTCAGGGGCCACCTGCAAATCCCGGCTTGAATATTCGTGCCTTGCGGAAAGGCTTACCAGTTGAGGCTGGGGTCGAAGTAGTCGGTACCGTAGTGGCGCCACAGGTGCGACTGGTTTCCGAACCTGATGTGCCAGACACAGAAAAATTAAGCTGGCTGGTCTTGGGCCGCGGTTCTGATCAGTTGGCTGGTGGCGATGCTTCGCTATTAATGTCTGCGGCGACCGCGATATTTGGCGGTGATGGCAGTCGTAATGTTCCTAAAGACATTGTACAGGGGCTGGGTTTTGATGAGTTTTCGATTGGAAATTCTAGTGGTGCACCTTCATCGCATGTTCCGGGGCAGACCGTCGCAGGAACAACTTCAACTTCTACTAGTTCGTCGGGTAGCGACCAGGTAGTGAGTGTCGGTAAACATCTGATGCCAGGTTTGGTATTGGCAGTAGAACGTGGTCTTGGTGATGCCAGCGGAGCGGTCAAACTGAGCTGGCAACTCACGCGTAGAATCACGATAGTTGGCCGTACCGGTAGTGAATCTGCGGTCGATATTAACTACACATTCTCATTTAATTGATCGAGACACAAATGCGGTGTTAATTTGGCGTAAATGCGACAAATTATGGCTAGATGTCGCAATAGTGACGTGCAATTTTTCTCTACACTGCGTGCATATGTTCGAATCAGTTCTTCGTGATTGATTCGCTTCCATGGTTTCCCTTACTTTTAATGACGACTATGCAAACAGCAACGAAGCAATTATCTGCGGCGCCCGGGACGGAAGATGTTACCGGTTTCCGTGTATTGGGGGCGATCAGCTTTGCCCATTTTCTTAATGATATGATCCAGTCGCTGATTGTGGCGATTTATCCACTTTTAAAGGGGAATTTCAATCTGAATTTTGCTCAGATTGGACTGATCACTTTGACGTATCAGATCACGGCATCAATTTTGCAACCGGTGGTTGGGCTTTATACTGACAAACATCCTAAACCTTATTCACTGGCATTGGGGATGGGCTTTACTCTGGTCGGCTTGCTATTATTGTCGGTTGCGCCGAACTACGGGTTAGTGCTGCTGGCTGCCGCCTTGGTTGGTACTGGTTCATCAATTTTTCACCCCGAGTCTTCACGCGTTGCGCGCATGGCTTCCGGTGGACGTCATGGTCTGGCGCAGTCTATCTTTCAGGTGGGCGGTAATGCTGGCAGTTCTATGGGGCCGTTGTTGGCAGCGTGGATCATTATTCCACGGGGTCAAGCCAGTATTGCGTGGTTCTCAGTGGCAGCCTTGTTGGCGATAGGTATCTTGTGGCAGATCGGTAACTGGTACAAACGTAAGCGTCAGGAAGCCAAAGCCAGACCAGCCCAGGCATCCCATTCACACGTCATCTTGGCGCGCAATAAAGTGCTATTTTCTATTGCGATTTTAATGCTGCTCATTTTCTCAAAATACTTTTACATGGCAAGTTTAAGCAGTTATTTTACGTTCTACCTGATGAGTAAATTTCACTTGTCGGTACAAGACGCGCAGATCCATTTATTTGTGTTCTTATTTGCCGTGGCAACAGGCACAGTGCTTGGTGGCCCGATAGGGGACAAGGTGGGACGTAAGCTGGTAATCTGGGTTTCTATCCTCGGCGTGGCACCATTCACCTTGTTGTTGCCCTATGCGAATTTATTTTGGACTGGGGTGCTGTCGGTTGTCATTGGTTTGATATTGGCATCGGCATTTTCTGCCATTCTGGTGTTTGCGCAAGAACTGGTGCCAGGGAAAGTAGGTACGATTTCTGGTTTATTCTTTGGTTTCGCGTTCGGTATGGGGGGGATAGGCGCAGCCGCCTTGGGTAAGTTAGCGGATATGACTGACATATATTTTGTGTATCAGGTCTGTTCGTTCTTGCCTTTGTTAGGGTTGGCAGCGGCCTTTTTACCTAATCTGGAGAAACTACCGCACAAGGTAAGTTGAAGCTTGAAGAGCTCAGTCGCTAATTAAAAAGCGATGTTGTAGAATCAAAACGTGTTGTGGGATTCCACTGCACGTTTTTTTATTTTTCTCTATAGAAAGCAAAAAATGTCCATTGCATGGAACGTGTTTACCCCGTGGTCTGCTTTGATAGGCGGGGTTGTGATAGGGCTCGCCGCAGCAGCGTTGATCTTGCTGAACGGAAAAGTTGCCGGTATCAGTGGCATCTTAGCGGGCGTATTGAAACCATTTAATCGCAATGGCTACTGGCGTATCAGTTTTTTATTGGGACTGTTGATTGCACCTATCGTATATAGCTGCTTCGCACCATTGCCGATATTGCAGATAGACGCTAGTGTGGGACGTTTGTTAATAGCGGGGTTTTTAGTCGGGATTGGGACGAGGTATGGCGCTGGCTGTACTAGCGGTCATGGTGTGTGCGGGCTATCTCGCTTATCTTTACGCTCTCTCGTAGCGACCACGACGTTCATGGCCGCTGGATTTGTCACTGTGTTTGTGATCCGTCATGTATTGCATAGTTGAGAAAATTGAGAAAAGAAAATGACTTATTTCACTTCCTTATTTGCTGGACTCCTGTTTGGTTTAGGTTTGATTGTTAGCGGTATGGTTAATCCCGGTAAGGTACTAGGTTTTCTTGACCTGGCGGGAGCCTGGGATCCGTCCTTAATGCTTGTCATGCTAGGTGCTATTGCGGTTGGATTGTTTGCATTTGCGATCGCAAAAAAAAGGGTGGTAAGTTTTATTGGTGAAAAAATGGATTTGCCTACGAATACTGCAATAGACCTGCGTTTAGTTGGAGGTAGTGCATTGTTTGGTATCGGTTGGGGACTTGCAGGCTTTTGTCCCGGTCCAGCTTTGGTTGGACTTAGTATGGGGTTGCCCTCTGCTTTGATTTTTGTTGCGGCCATGATTGCTGGTATGTTGTTGTTTGAATTCATAGAAAAAGTACGTGCACCTCAATAATCAAGGCACGCACTGTCATGTCCGGAATAAAGAAGGAACAAGGAGATCGTATGAGCAGACTGGATTTTCATATTGCTGATCCAGTTGCTGACCGTGCCAGTCTTATTCAAATCAATATTGAATATATGGAATGGGTGGCAGCGAGGATGCAGGAGGTCTGTGGTGTTTCTCTCGTCGTTGTCAGCGGGCTGTCGATTCCAGATTACGTGGAAAGCGCTCTGGATAAGATTTGTTTTGAAAAAGTACCACGTAGCGTTTTTTATTTGGTTAAGCAAGACAAGATAGTTGTTGGCATGGTCGGTTTGCGTTCGCTCAGTCAGGATGTTGCTGAAATCAAGCGCTTATATATACGTGGGGCTTTTCGGGGTCAGCATTTTGGAAAACAATTGTTGAATAAAGTGGTGAGCGATGCTAAAGAGTTTGCTTATGCTAAGCTAAGACTTGATAGTGCGCCGTTCATGAAAAACGCGCAGCAACTTTACCGTTTAACAGGATTTATTGAGTGCGGCCCATATCCCGGAACTGAAGTTCCTGAAGCCTTGCACGCGCATTGGCATTTTTTGGAATTGAATTTATTGGGCAAAAAATGAATGTAGAAATCATTGACTTCCCAGAGACGTTAGTTGCCGCTATCGAACATCGCGGTTCGCCCGATCTTGAACATGAGAGCGTGCGCCGTTTGATCGCGTGGCGGATTGAGCATCGTTATCCGCCAGAACGCTATCGCACGTTTGGTGTGCATTACGACGATCCTTTTACTACAGCGCCAGATTTATATCGCGCCGATTTTTGCATTTCGGTGGAACAAGAAGTGCCACTGAATTCATATGGTGTCGTCAATAAAGTTATTCCTGGTGGGCGTTGTGCAAAGGTGCGTCATGTTGGTTCGCGAGAAAACATCGGTGCAGCACGATATTTATGTGAAACCTGGTTGCCAGCAAGTGGTGAATCACTAAGAAGTTTTCCGCTCTTTTTTCATTATGTTAATGTGGGTCTAAACGTGAGTGAATCAGAGATGGTGACGGATGTCTATCTTCCTCTACGCTGAATTTTAATGTTGGTATATTGCATCTTAGCGTGCCCAAGTTGAGTCACTCAAATGTTCGTCCATTGCTTTACCAGGCGCGCATTCTGCGGAAAAATAAGAGCCAGCGAGGCCGCCAATTGCACCGCGTCTTTGGTATTCACCGAGATAGTAGTTCAAGGCATTTTTCTTTGCGGTTTGATCTGGAACGCCCAATAATTTTGCCGCACGATAATTCCTCTGTACCGCTTCACATTCCGTTTTTGCTTCATTGTACTCGCCGCGTACATGCATGCTTTCATGCGTAAAAATATTGAGGCTAACGATTTCTTCGCGATTTGCTTTTTGCGGATGGTGCAAATAATCCATTAGGCGATTACACCATGGATATTGGAAAACGATTTTTCCGGTGTGAGGATCAGCATGACCAGCTGCAAAATAATTTTGATCTACAAAGGTGTCAAAAATAGTGTTGCAATGGACTTTTGCTGGATGGAAGTCGGCTATTTCCGTTGCTTTGATTGATAGCAAACGTTCAAAACGCCAGTATTGAAATGGTTGCCAGGCAAATGCTAAAGCTAGTGTGCCATACAGAATTAAGAACGGAATCGATATCTTGCTTGAAATCGGGTGATCATAACCAGCAGGTGTGATTAAGGTGCTTAAACATTCGCGCACCATCATCCAGCAAAAGAATAACGAGCCAGCTATCCACAGCATGTTTTTCTTAACCTTTACATATGGCTTATTTATCTATGCACTTGACTTAACTAGTAGATCGATAAATTTATTATAGATCTTGGCCGGGTGCGGATAAAAATATTAATTTATACTTTTAAAATATTAATCGCTGGCTATTTGCGTATTTGACATATGGGCATTTGCAAGGCAAAGTAAAGAAATCCTTTTTTCGTCGATCTAAGTTAGACAGGAGTCAGACATGCCCGTATATCGTTCACGCACTACCACCCACGGCCGCAATATGGCGGGGGCACGCGCTTTGTGGCGTGCCACCGGCATGAAAGATGGTGATTTTGAAAAACCAATTATTGCTGTGGTGAATTCGTTCACACAATTTGTTCCTGGCCACGTGCATTTGAAAGACCTTGGGCAAATGGTGGCGCGTGAAATCGAAGCAGCTGGTGGTGTTGCCAAAGAATTTAATACCATTGCCGTCGATGATGGGATCGCGATGGGGCATGGTGGTATGTTGTATTCCTTGCCATCACGCGAATTAATTGCTGACTCGGTCGAGTATATGGTCAATGCACATTGTGCAGATGCGATGGTGTGTATTTCCAATTGCGACAAAATCACCCCTGGCATGCTGATGGCGGCGATGCGTCTGAATATTCCCGTTGTGTTTGTTTCTGGCGGCCCGATGGAAGCTGGCAAAGTATTGGAAACACTGCATCCAAAACAAACAGGCGAACAAAAAATCATGAAAATCGACTTGGTCGACGCCATGATTAAAGCAGGTGATTCTAAGGTCAGCGACGAAGAAATCGGTAGAATTGAACGCTCTGCTTGCCCGACTTGTGGCTCTTGTTCTGGCATGTTTACTGCGAACTCAATGAATTGTCTGACTGAAGCCCTGGGTTTGTCCTTGCCCGGCAACGGCACGATTTTGGCAACGCATGCTGATCGTAAAGAGTTGTTCTTGCGTGCGGGTCGTCTGATCGTGGAATTGGCGAAGCGTCATTACGAGCAAGACGATTATTCCGTCTTACCACGATCAATCGCGAGCAAAGCAACCTTCGAAAATGCCATGGCGCTGGATGTGTCTATGGGTGGTTCGACGAATACGGTCTTGCATTTATTGGCGGCTGCGAATGAGGCCGGTGTTGATTTTACGATGGCAGATATTGACAGAATCTCACGCAAAGTACCGTGCCTTTGCAAAGTCGCGCCGATGACCGATAAATATCACATTGAAGACGTGCATCGTGCTGGTGGCATTATTTCTATTCTTGGTGAACTGGCGCGTGCCGGATTGTTGGATACATCCAGACCAACCGTACATAGCGCCACCTTGGCAGATGCTATTGCAAATAATGATATTGCTGTCACAGATGATGCTGCAATAAAAACCTTATTTATGGCGGCGCCAGGTGGCGTGCCTACCCAGACCGCATTCTCGCAAAACAAGCGTTTTGATAGTCTTGATACAGATCGCGAGGCAGGATGTATTCGCGATAAAGCCCATGCCTATTCGCAAGATGGTGGGTTGGCGGTGTTGTATGGCAATCTGGCTGAGAAAGGTTGCATTGTCAAAACAGCGGGCGTTGATGAAAGTATTTTGAAATTCACCGGCAAGGCGCGTGTATTTGAAAGTCAGGATTCTGCAGTCGAAGCGATTCTTGGCGATACCGTACATGAGGGTGATGTCGTTATTATTCGCTATGAAGGCCCAAAAGGTGGACCAGGCATGCAAGAAATGCTGTACCCAACGTCGTACATCAAATCTAAAGGTCTGGGTAAAGCGTGTGCTTTGTTCACCGACGGTCGTTTTTCTGGCGGCTCTTCTGGTTTGGTCATTGGTCATGCTTCGCCAGAGGCAGCAGAGGGTGGGGCAATCGGCTTGGTGGAAGAGGGTGATATCATCGAAATCGATATTCCTGAGCGTCGTATCCATTTAAAAATCAGCGATGCCGACTTGGCCGCACGCCGTGTCGCAATGGAAGCGCTTGGCGATGCTGCGTGGCAGCCTGTCAATCGTGAACGTTATGTTTCTCAAGCCTTGCAAGCCTATGCTGCCTTGGCGACATCTGCTGATCGAGGCGCAGTGAGGGATATTACGCAATTGAAACGGAAATAAGTACGGTTGAATAACGTACATTCATCCATCTTTAGTGCATGTGGGCGAAGTAACCTTAGGGCGGGTGTAATCCGCCAAATCAATGCAATCACTATCACAGCGCAGGTTGCCCTCACCCTGTCTGTGATGTGCATCATTTAAGCTTTTCAGACTGAATTGGATGCAATTCTCAGGCAATCCGGTAAGATTTGCGCAGGTCGTTTATACTTCTTCTTTTGGTGATATTTTTTTTGTCATCCTTACTATTTTTAATACTAACAGCGTATTGTTAGCCCGTCACTTGGAACAATTTGCCACAATTTGTCAGTGACTTGCGTTCCACAAGGCTGTTTAAAAGAAGAATTCGCGAGAACCGTATGTTAAGCAACAACCCGCCTGCAGAAAACCAAGAGCAGGTTTTGGAATTTGTCGATTCCTGTCAATTGCCTACAACCTGGGCTAATTTTCATATGCATGCTTTCTTTGAACCAGCAACCGGTAAAGAGCACATTGCCCTGACGCTGGGTGAGGTTGCTGATGGGCAGCCAGTATTGGCGCGTATCCATTCAGAGTGTTTGACTGGTGATGCCTTGTTTAGTCAGCGTTGTGATTGCGGCCCGCAGCTGGAAATGGCTTTGCAAAAAATCGCACAAGAAGGTCGTGGTGTTTTGCTGTATTTGCGCCAGGAAGGGCGCGGTATTGGTTTGCTCAATAAAGTACGTGCTTATCACTTGCAAGACGATGGTGCTGATACGGTAGAAGCGAACCAGTTATTGGGTTTTGCCGCCGATTTGCGCAACTATGGTTTGTGCGACCCTATGCTTAAACATCTGGGTATTCAATCCTTGCGTTTGATGACAAATAATCCGCGTAAGTTGGCCGCAATGGCAGGCTTAAATGTGACGGTGGCGGAACATGTTCCTTTGATTATTGAACGCAATCAATACAATAACCGTTACCTCAATACCAAAGCGAATAAGCTGGGTCACTTGATTCAGCCAGACTTATAGTCCGAACCGCTAAATTAATATAAAAAGTCAGCGCAATTTTGCTGGCTTTTTATATTTCAAAATGGGGTAACCGACTTCTGAATCTGTGTAAAGTTTGGCGTCAAATCTCTATTTTTTCTTGCAGTTCCTGAAATTCTTTACTGGCTTCCGCTAAGACCTGATCGAGTGACTCCTGAGTTAGTCCCAGACTCTCCCAGGACAATACCGTAATTTCAGGAGTGCTGTGATCGGGTTCGGCATTTCCATTGAGAACATGCGCAATGCCATTGGCGACATGGACGATGGTTGCCAAAAATCCCTGACCGGGTTTTTCGGGTTGATGATGCCCTGCAATCGCAAGGATCATTTGTTCTGAAAAATTCCACTGGCGTGCCAGTGCTTCGCCGACCGCGGCATGATCAATTCCTATCACATGTTTTTCGGCTTTATATTGTGTGCATTGATGTTCTGCCTGCCAGGCAAGTACTTGCTCGAAGTCTGCGCCATGGTATGTTGCCAGCACTAAGGTGCCGACATCATGTAAAAGACCGGCTGTAAATGCCACGTCCTGATTGAAACTCAGGCGGCGTGCCAAAATTTTGGCGATGATTGCGACAATGTTGGAATGTTTCCAAAATTCTTTGTGACTAAATCCAGCACAATTATTTTCTGGAAAGCACCCGGTTAGTGCCGAGGTGACGATGATTTGTCTTACTGTACTCAGACCGAGCAAAGAGATCGCCTGTTGTATCGTCGTGACCTTGATCATTGTCGAGTAGTACGCAGAATTGGCGTAGCGCAGTGTTTTTGCTGTCAGTGCAATATCATGTGTAACTTTTTGTGCGAGCTCATGGGTATCGACATCTTCTTTGTCGATATTGTTCAGAATTTCCATGACCACAGCAGGCAGGGTGGGCAAATCTTTGACTTCTTCGATGATTTGTTGAATAGCAATAATCGGCATGTCTCACTCCTTGATGTACATGCCTAGTATTGCCTAAAACGTCCTGTAGGTGATGGTTGTGTAGTTTTTACTACATGCTCTTGACAGCGCCGTGAGCTTATTTTTTATACTTTTGAATCCAGGCGTTTCTCGCTAATACTGATTTTGGCTCTTTCCAGCATATCGATGGCTGCCGGACCGCGTAATAAGGTGACGGCGACTGCAAGTGCATCGATGTAAGTTAAATGCGCAAGACGCGATGTCATTGGTGTATAGATGTCTGGGTCTTCTTCTACATCAACACTGATGTGAACGTCGGCGTAATCAGCCAGGGGGCCGCCGCTGGCGCAGAGCACTAAAATTTTGGCACCAGCTTGTTTTGCCAACTGTACGCTGTTGATCAGGTCGCGCGTGCGACCTGTGCGCGAAAAGGCGACTACCACGCAATCACTATTGAGCAGTGATGCCGATTGCGCTTGTAAATGCGCATCGCAAAATACCGTCGTTGGAATGCCGAAGCGGAAAAATTTGAGTTGTGCATCAATTGCCAGCGCACCAGAGTAACCGAGCCCATAGCATTCAATTCTTCGAGCGCGTGCCAGTAAGCTGACCGCGGCTTCAAAAGTTGCGGTGTTAGCGTTGTTGCGTGCCTCCATCAATGTGGCAATAGTGCGGTCGAATACCTTAGGCAAGACATCTTTTACATGGTCAGCCTGATTCACATCCAGATGCAGATAGGGAATACCTGTGGCTAAACTTTTGGCGAAAGCTAATTTAAAAGTCTTAAAGCCGTCAAAACCCAGGCTTTGTGAAAAACGCGCGACGGTCGGTTCGCTGACATCGCAAGCTTGTGCCAGAACCCGTATCGACATTTCGAGCGCATCGTGCGGCTTTTGCAGCAGAAATTCAGCTACCTGACGCTCAGCACGGCTTAAGGCAGTGCTAGCGGTGCGGATGCGTGCCAACAGCCCTTTTTCAGAAGGGGTGTTTGAGTTCTTGTCGGAAAAAGGATTTGCCATGGTGTGTGTTTGCTATCAGGACTGTTTCAACATTAAGCGGTTGGCTGCGGATTGTCGCCAGCCCTGATGCTGCTTTATACATCAATAGTTACGTCGAACTTTATGTCAATTTATTATACAAATACAGTTTGCCAATACAGCTTTTCAATTAAGGGCACCAAAAAACATCAATGTCGCAAGCTGCTTCGCGTAACAGAGCCGCAACTGGTAAATTATTTTGTGCTGCATGCTCCAACACTTGACGTTTCTCTGCACCAGTGATGACCAACCATATTCTTTGCGTATCCAGCAGTCTCGGCAGAGAGAGTGACATGCGGCTCTGACGTGTTTGTGGATGGACGGCTGCCAGGCAAGTCAAGTTGTCGTGTTGCGTAGGTGCGCCAGGAAACAGCGAGGCAATGTGACCATCAGCACCCATACCCAGCAATACCGCACTGAAAGCCTGTGGTAGCTGTGTTTGCAGTCTATCATCGATAGCAGCGGTCGCTACTTCTGGGGAGTTGCTGGCGTTTTTTAAAGATACTAACTGCCAGTTTTTTTTCTGCGCTGACTTTTGCAAGCAACGGCGGAACAAGCCTTCATTGCTTTGCTGATCGGCGTCGCTCACCCAGCGCTCATCGGTAGCTACCAATTTGATTGGATGACGTTGGCTCGTTTGCGCCAGTAAATCATCGAGGCGTTGATAAATAGGCGCCGGTGTGGAGCCTCCAGCCAGTGCAAAACTGGAGCCTTCAGGCGCTGCTTGGATGATGTCTAACCATTGCTGGCTGAGGGCATCACTGAGCGCGCTGAAGTGATCAAAAGTGTGAAAATTCATATTGGACATATTGATCAATTCTCTACGTATTCTTCGCCCCAGGCGGCACCGTGTTGCGCTAATAAATAGCTGGCAGAAGAGGGACCCCAGCTACCTGCTATGTACGATTTCAATCCTTCATGGTCATTTTGCCAGGCATTCATGATTGGATCTATCCATGCCCATGCCGCGCTCAATTCATCATCACGTACAAACAGCGTCAGATCACCGTGCATCGCATCGAGTAACAGGCGTTCATAAGATTCGACGCGGCGGGAATTCGATGCTTCTGCAAAGTCCAGATTCAGTGCGACATCAGACAGGCGTATACCTTCGCCTGGTTCTTTGGCTTTCATAAACAATTGCACGCTTTCTTCTGGTTGCAAAGAAATGACCAAGCGATTGGATCGCATAGGTCCTTGTGATTGCCCGAAAATCGAATACGGAATTGGTTTGAAATTAATCGTTATTTCTGCGCTACGGGTAGCCATGCGTTTGCCGGTGCGCAGGTAAAACGGAACGCCTGCCCAACGCCAGTTATCAATCTCGGCGCGGATCGCGACAAAAGTTTCAGTGCGACTGGCTTGTGGTACGCCAGGCTCAGCCTGATAACCTATCACTGGTTGACCATCAACCGCTCCGGCGCGGTATTGACCACGCACGGTTTTTTTGCTGACTTCATCCGGTGTAAATTTGTGTAAGGCGCGTAGTACTTTAACTTTTTCATCACGAATCGCATCTGGATTGGCGTTGACTGGTGGTTCCATCGCTACGATGGAAACCAATTGCAACAAGTGGTTTTGCACCATGTCGCGCAGAGCGCCAGTGTGGTCATAAAAGTCGCCGCGTGATTCGACGCCAACTTGTTCTGAAATTGAAATTTGTACGTCTTGTATCCACTTGCGGTTCCATAATGGTTCGAGGAACGAATTTGCAAAGCGTAGTGCTAATAAGTTTTGCACCATCTCTTTGCCGAGATAGTGATCGATACGATAAATCTGGTTTTCGTTCAGGTAATTACGTAAGGACTGATTGATTTCTTTGGCGGATTGCGCGTCTCTGCCTAACGGTTTTTCAACCACGACGCGCGCGTTGCCTTCGACCAGACCGTGTTTGGATAATTGCTCAACGACAGGAATGAAAATATCCGGACCCGTAGCCAGATAGAACAAGGTTGCATTTGTGTCGGAGGTATTGAGTGAAGACTTCAATGATTGAAAATCTTCCGGTACCCGTGCATCGATTTTTGTGTAATGTGTCAATGCCAGAAACGCCGCCAGTTTTTCAGGCGTAGAACCACTCACTTTGGACGCATATTCGCTAATGCTGTTGCCAACACGTGAGCGATATTCATCATCTTTCAGGCCTTCACGTGCCGCGCCGATAAATTTGAAATCGTCATCCAGTCGGCCATTGACAAACGCGCTGTATAAAGCCGGGATGATCTTGCGCTTAGCGAGATCGCCTGTGCCGCCAAATAAAACAAATGTGGTCATACTGACTCCGTGATGTGTTCTAAGTTGTTCTGTTTTGAATCCAGATGTTCTTGCTATCGAAAGAGCGGATGACCGCTATTTGATTACCATTATTCACACTGCAAAAGGACGTGGCAGAAACTATTTCTCATTCTCCCAGCGTTTTGATTATGCCAGAAAAACTTCAGAAATGTAGTTTCATTACGATAAATTTGATTGTTTTGCATAAAAAAACAGCTATTAAATAAATTTCTGAAAGTTTGTTACGGAAAATATCTAATTATGCTATCTTTCTACCCATCGTATAAGTATTTTTGACAAGCTTTATTATTTGAAGCCCTCAGGGGTATAGGTGAGTTTATGACAACATCTCCTTCCGTCGCGTTGCACCCGGTCATCAACCAGGTCACACAACGTATTATTGAGCGCAGCAAAACCCTTCGCAGTGCTTATCTTTCCCAGTTAGAAAAAATGCGTGGCCGTGGCCCGCGTCGTGCCAGTTTGTCTTGTGCCAATCAGGCGCATGCAAATGCGGCGATGGATAGTGGTACTAAAATTTGGCTGAATCAGGCACAAAAACCTAACATCGGCATCGTTACCGCCTACAACGACATGTTGTCTGCGCATCAACCCTACGAGTCGTATCCGCAACAAATCCGTCAGACTGCGTTGCGCTTTGGTGCAACCGCGCAGGTGGCGGGTGCGGTGCCAGCGATGTGCGATGGCGTGACGCAAGGTCGTCCTGGTATGGAATTGTCCTTGTTTTCCCGTGATGTGATCGCGCAGGCGACGGCGGTTGCTTTGACACATGATGCTTTTGACGCGACCTTGTGTTTAGGTATTTGCGACAAGATCGTGCCGGGGTTGTTGATCGGTGCTTTGGCGTTCGGACATTTGCCAACCATTTTCATCCCCGCAGGTCCGATGGGTTCTGGTTTATCGAATAAAGAAAAAGCTGCTGTGCGTGAGCGCTATGCGCAAGGGAAAGCCACCAAAGAAGAATTATTGGCGGCTGAAAGCGCGGCTTATCATAGTGCAGGTACCTGTACTTTCTACGGTACGGCAAATAGTAATCAAATGTTGCTTGAAGCCATGGGCTTACATTTGCCGGGTGCGGCTTTTGTTCATCCTTCAGATCCATTGCGTCAGGTATTGACCGACGCCGCCGTCGAGCGCGTCTTGCAAATGACCGAGCAGAGCGGCAATTACAAACCTATCGGTCAATTGGTGAATGAAAAAACTATTGTCAATGCTGTCATCGCATTGCTGGCAACTGGCGGCTCCACCAATCATACAATTCACTGGATTGCCGTTGCTCGCGCTGCTGGTATTCTCATTGACTGGCAGGATTTTGATGAATTGTCATCTGTCATTCCTTTGCTGACACGTATTTATCCAAACGGCACTGCAGACGTGAATGCATTTGAAGATGCAGGCGGGCCAACTTTTGTGATTCGCGAATTGCTGTCCGCTGGTTTGATGCATGGTGATGTGATGACCGTGTATGGCGATCATGGTCTGCATTCACATACCTCGCGTCCAGTCCTGACTGAAAATAATCAAGTCCAATGGCAAGCTTTGCCAGCGCACTCAACCGACACGTCGGTTGTACGTAATGTGACTGAGCCATTTGCCGCTACCGGTGGTCTGCGCTTATTGCAAGGCAATCTGGGGCGCGCAATCGTCAAAGCATCGGCAGTGCCTGAAGAAGCGTGGATAGTCAAAGCGCCAGCCAAGATTTTTGAATCGCAAGATGCACTGGTCAAAGCATACAAAGCCGGTGAATTGAATATGGATTTTGTTGCGGTCGTGATTTTCCAGGGGCCGCAGGCGAATGGCATGCCTGAGCTGCATCAATTCACACCTATCCTCGGAAGTTTGATGTCGGCCGGTTATAAAGTTGCCTTGGTCACAGACGGTCGCATGTCTGGTGCTTCCGGACGTATTCCGGCAGCTCTGCATGTGAGCCCGGAAGTTGCGCAAGGTGGACCGTTGGGTAAAGTACGTGATGGTGACTTGGTTGAATTGAATGTCCACACCGGCGAACTGCGTGCTTTGGTCGATGAGCAAGAATGGGATCAACGCACAGTAAGAACATTAAGCAAAGACGAAACTTTTGGTTATGGTCGCGATTTATTTGCAGCGCAACGTCGCGTAGTAACAGCGCCTGAACATGGTGCTTCGACTTTGTTTATCGATTAATTTTGGAGAGTTTATTATGGCATTCACGAAACAAGACATCATCACTCAACTGGACCAAATCCGTGTATTACCGATTTTGGTAACGGATGATGTGGATCAGGCAATTCGCTGTGTGACTACCTTGGCAGAAAATGGTTTGCCAGCGGTTGAAATCACTTTGCGGACACCAAATGCGATGACAGTGCTGCGTGAAGTAGTCAAAGCATGTCCAACTGTCACCGTTGGTGCGGGTACGATTCTGACGCAAGCACAATTAGATGCCGTGAAAGAAACTGGCGCTGCGTTTGGTATCAGCCCAGGCATCACACCAGCACTGGCGAAAGCGGCAGCAGAATCGGGCTTGCCTTATTTCCCGGGTGTTGGCGGTGCGAGTGATTTGATGTTGGCACTGGAGCATGGTTTTGATGTAGTTAAATTGTTCCCGTCCGATATCGTCGGCAGCACCAAAATGGCAAAGGCGTTGGGTGGTCCATTCCCTGATGTGCGCTTCTGCCTAACTGGCGGCGTGACCGTGGAATCAACACCTGCTCTGTTGCAGCAACCAAATGTCTTGTGTGTTGGTGGTTCCTGGATGTGTCCGGCATCGCTGATTAATGCTGGCGATTGGACTGCGATTGCGACGCTGGCAGTTGCGGCGGCACAAGCAGGTAAGAAATAAACTTATTTGTCATTTTTGTTCGTCATTTTTTATCCGACCTGGGTGGAATATTTTTAAGAGACGCCGTTAGTTAAGATTCAAAAGGGTAATCCTGGCGATGACGGCAATATTCCTCCCATTTTTGCAAAAACTAAAATTCAAAGTGTAAAAGCAAGATCATGGCTACTTCCGTTTCGCGTACTCCGATTTGGTGTTTGTTGCAGCAACGTGCAACCAATTTGCCTAATTTAAAAGAATTATTTCGCGCTGACCCGCAACGCTTTACGCATTTTTCGGCGTCAGCATGCGGGATTATGCTCGATTATTCTAAGCAGCGAATTGATACGACGGCGAAGCTGAATTTGCTGGCACTCGCGCGGCAGCAGGATGTTGAAGCGAGACGCGATGCGATGTTGCGTGGTGAAGCGATTAACCATACTGAGAATCGCGCCGTGCTACACACGGTCTTGCGTTTGCCAAAAGGTGAGTCATTTGATTTGAATGGCGTCAACATCGCGGCGGATGTCCATCAGGTGCTGGCGCAGATGCGCACCTTCAGTGATGCGGTGCGCGAAGGACGTTGGCTTGGTTATACCGGCAAAGCGATACGCACTATCGTCAATATTGGGATTGGTGGTTCTGATCTGGGGCCGCAAATGGCATGTATCGCCCTGGCACCTTGGTCGCAAAAAAACCTGTCCTTACATTTTGTCTCGAATGTCGATGGTCGTCATGTTGCAGACGCCCTCGCTAATGCTGATCCGGAAACAACCTTGTTTGTGGTTGCATCAAAAACCTTCACGACGATGGAAACGCTGACCAATGCGCGTACCGCACGTGATTGGATGCTGGCGCATGGCTGCCCTGTAGATCAAATTCGTCAACACTTCGTTGCATTGAGTACCAATGTGCAGGCCGCTTCTGAATTTGGTATCGCTCCTGAAAATGTGTTCCCGTTCTGGAATTGGGCGGGCGGGCGTTATTCCATGTGGAGTGCGATTGGTTTGTCGATTGCTTTGTACGTTGGCGCAGATCGTTTTGAAGAAATGCTGGCGGGTGCGCATGAAATGGATTTACATTTTGCGCAAGCGCCGTTAGAGCAAAATCTGCCAGTGTTAATGGCATTGATTGGTGTCTGGAATATTAATTTCCTTGGCCTGCAAGCGTTGTCGATTGCGCCATACCATCAGCGTATGACGCGCTTGCCGGCTTACTTACAGCAGCTTGAAATGGAAAGTAACGGCAAGTCGGTCACGCGTGAAGGTCATCGGGTTGATTACACAACCTCACCGATTTTGTTTGGTGAAGCGGGGACCAATGGGCAGCATGCTTACTTCCAGCTATTACATCAAGGTGCAACGATAATTCCGACTGATTTTATTGTCGTCGCTGATGATGATGCTGGTTTGCCTGGACACAATCAAGCCTTGCTGGCCAATTGCTTTGCACAATCCAAAGCCATGGCTTGGGGCAAGAGTCTGGAAGAGGTACGCGCAGAATTGGGTGATTTGCCAGAAAAAATGCTGGCACCGCGCGTATTTGAGGGCAATCGCCCAACCTCAACCGTGTTGCTCAATGAATTAACACCGCGCAGCCTTGGTGCTCTGATCGCACTGTACGAGCATAAGGTGTTCGTGCAATCCGTGATTTGGGATATCAATGCGTTTGATCAGTGGGGCGTCGAATTGGGCAAATCACTGGCTCAGCAATTGATTAGTCTTGATCCTGCCGCAGTCAAAGAAGAATATGACAGCTCAACCAAAGGCCTGCTCATGGCGGTTAAACGCAGTCAAAAGTATAAAAACGCTGCGTAGATATCCATATCATTCAAACTCATTGCAGAACTGCTTGGGGAACGTAAAGTCGCTATCTGAATGACTTTCTGTAGCTTCCTTCGCCCGGGGTGTTCTGCGATCTGTGTAGTTTGTCGTATAAATTGTTGTATGTAAGCCTCATGTCAATTCATGGCTTTATGCTGGAATGCCTGAGGAAATTACGTGCGCAATGTAATGCATCAAGAATTTTCATCTTTCCTTGTTTACTCCTACCGTAGAATTTCGTCAGCATGAATACTCATCTCCAACCTCAACACAAAATGAACGATAAAGACGACGATAAAGACCAGAGCTTGCGCGAAGATATTCGCCGCCTTGGGCGCCTGCTAGGTGATACGGTAAGAAGTCAACACGGTGACGAAGTGTTCGATTTAATTGAGCAAGTACGACAAAACTCGATCCGCTTCCGGCGTGATGCGGATGAGGCGGCGCGTACCGAGCTGGAGTCGACCTTGGATAGTCTGACCAATGACCAGACGACGCAGGTGATACGTGCATTCAGTTATTTTTCGCATCTGGTAAATCTGGCGGAGGATCAGCATCATATTCGCCGTACCCGTGCCCATCAGATTGCTGGCTCTGCACCGCGTGCGGGTAGTTTGGCGCATACGATAGAGGCACTTTATAACACCGGACACACCACGCAGCAGCTCGTTGACTTTTTTCAGGCTGCGCAGGTTGTGCCGGTATTGACCGCGCATCCGACCGAGGTGCAGCGCAAGAGTATCTTGAATTGCCAGATGGTGATTACACGATTGCTTGACGAGCGTGATCGCATGCAATTGACGCCCGAAGAAGCGGCTGCGAATGAAGAAGCATTAGGACGTGCGGTACTCACGCTGTGGCAAACTCGTATGTTGCGTACCTCTAAACTGTCAGTGCTTGATGAAGTAGAAAATGGGTTGAGCTTTTACGACTACACGTTTTTACATGAGTTGCCTCAGTTGTACGCGGGTCTTGAGGATTTGCTCGTCAGTAAAGATCCTGCATTTAAGCAGACAGAGTTGCCGAGTTTTATGAAAATGGGTAGCTGGATCGGTGGTGATCGTGACGGTAACCCGTTTGTAACAGCGACAATACTCGAAAAAACGCTGGCGATGCAAAGCACCCGCGCATTTAAATTTTACCTCGACGAATTGCATACCTTAGGCTCTCAGTTATCGATGGCGACTTTGTTGGTTAAAGTGTCTGACGAGTTGCAGGCCTTAGCGCAGCGTTCCCCCGATCACTCTCCACATCGTTCTGATGAGCCATATCGCCTGGCGATCAGCGGCATTTATGCGCGTGTTGCGGCGACGTATACGCATTTGCTGGGTTTGTTGCCAACCATTGCGCCTAGCGGTGATGCGCCGGTGTATGCGACAGCCGAAGAGCTGGCAGCGGATCTTGATATCGTTCACCAATCTTTGTTGGAGCATGGTTCTGCAGCGATTACGCGCGGCCGGCTGCGTCACCTGCGCCGCGCAGTACGAGTGTTTGGTTTTCATTTGGCGCCAGTCGATTTGCGTCAGAATTCTGATGTGCATGAGCGCGTCGTCGCTGAATTATTGCAAGCAGCGAATCCAGAAGTGAGTTATCTGGCGATGTCAGAAGAAGAGCGTATTGCGGCCTTGATTGTTGAAATCAGTTCTGCCCGACCATTGGCTTCCCCGTATCTGGTTTATTCCGAAGAAACGCAATCTGAATTAGCGATTTATCGCGCAGCGGCAACCGCTAAAAAGCGCTACGGTGATGGCGCAGTTCCAAATTGCATTATCTCCAAAACCGACGGCGTGTCGGATATGTTGGAATTAGCGCTATTGCTCAAAGAATCAGGCTTACTGCATCCGGCAGAAGGGCGTCTCGACGTCAATATTATCCCGCTGTTTGAGACGATTGAAGACTTGCAAAACAGTGCGCCAGTAATGGATAGATTGTTTGCTATTCCTGCTTACGCGCGGCTGCTGGCTAGTCGCGACAATGCGCAGGAAGTGATGTTGGGTTATTCCGATAGTAATAAAGATGGCGGTTTTCTGACTTCTGGCTGGGAATTGTATAAAGCTGAATTGGATCTGGTGCAGGTCTTTGCTCGTCATCAAGTGCGACTGCGCTTATTCCATGGTCGCGGTGGTTCTGTAGGTCGTGGTGGTGGCCCCAGCTATCAGGCGATTCTCGCGCAACCCGCTGGTGCGGTACAAGGGCAGATTCGCCTGACTGAACAAGGGGAAGTAATTACTGCCAAATACGGTAATCCAGAGGTAGGGCGCCGCAATCTGGAGGTGCTCGCAGCAGCAACGATGGAAGCGAGTATGCTGGCAGATGCTGAACAGCCGCCTAAGCCAGAGTTTTTATCGGCAATGGAAGAGTTGTCGGCGCACGCATTTAAAGCCTATCGCGACCTGGTTTATGAGACGGAAGGTTTCGAACAATACTTCTGGGAGTCGACGGTGATTTCAGAGATCGCCGGATTGAATATCGGCAGCCGCCCGGCATCTCGAAAAAAATCGACTGCGATTGAAGACCTGCGAGCCATTCCTTGGGTATTTAGTTGGTCGCAATGTCGCCTGATGTTGCCGGGTTGGTTTGGTTTTGGCGCTGCGGTTCAGCATTACTTGAAAACACACCCTGAACATGGTCTGCAAACCTTGCAGGCGATGTTCAAGGAGTGGTCATTCTTCTCGACCGTATTGTCCAACATGGAGATGGTGTTGGCGAAGAGTGACATAGGGATTGCGAGTCGCTATGCGCAATTGGTCAAGGACGATGCTTTACGCGCACGTATTTTCCCGCGCATGGAAGCAGAACATGCGTTGACAATCGAGGTGTTAAAGGCGATTTCTGGTCAGGATGAGTTGCTGGCTGCGAATCCATTGTTAGCACGTTCTATCAGAAATCGGTTCCCTTATCTTTCACCATTAAATCACGTGCAAGTGGAGTTGTTAGAGCGTTTCCGTAACGGTGATGAAGATGAACGCGTTCGTCGTGGCATTCATTTATCGATTAACGGTATCGCTGCCGGTTTGCGTAATAGTGGTTGAAGCTAGGCATTCGGGCTCTCATTCTCTTCAGAAAAAAAACCGCAACACTTCAGTGTTTGCGGTTTTTTTATATTGTGAAAATTTAGAAACCTGCTTGCAGACCAATACTAAAATTGTTTGCGGTGGTGCTGGTAGTGGTAGTCATATCCACTTTGCGAGATGAGATTTCTGCTCTCAGCGCCACGCGCGGAGTGATTGCGTATGTGGCCCCAAAGCCAAAGACGGGTTTAGTTGAGTTCAATGACCCGTTGATTGGCCAACCACCAGCGTAACCGTTGGTCTCTGCCTTTGTAAATGCAATACCAACTTTAGCAAAACCTTCCACTTTTTCCATGATCTGGTGGCGATAGACACCAGAGAGATCAAATCCTTTCGCCTTGATCGACGCAGCAGCTGGACCGGTTGCTGTGTAGCTGCTTGCGTGAATAGTGCCTAAAGAGGTGTAGCTGGCTTCTGTGCCCCAGTTCGCGTTGAAATGATAACCGCCTAAAACTGAGAAAGACGTGTCATAGGTATCGCAAAAACTTGCTTGAGAGCAGCTGGTTTCCCAGCGTGCCTGACCCACTGTACCGCCTACGTATGCTTGTGCCATAGAATTGGCACTGAAAGTAAATGCGAAGAGTGCAACGACGGCGGACATGGTTTTTGTGTTGAACATGGTAGACCTTGTGTAATGAGAATTTTTCCCTGAGAGAGCTCTTGATTGAAATAGTCGTAATCGTAAAATCTCAGGCGGGCTGCATTGTAACAAATTGGTTTTTTTATTGCACGAACGTTCGTTTCTTTAATAATTTAAGTTGGGGTAATTATTTATTGTTATTTATGTAATAAGTGATCTGTTATTTAGAATAATTGTGTAATTGCGCTCGCCGTAAAAATTTAAATATAATTTTTGAGCAAAATAAATTAAAGAAGCGGTTAAGGCTTGCCGTTACCACTCGCATAGATAAGGGGAATTGTCATGGAAGTTACTGATATTGCTAATGTTGCAACAACACTGGCACAAGTAGGAACGAGTGATGCCGTCAATATTGCCGTGTTAAAACGTGCTAGCGATATTGAGGCGCAAAATGCTGCGGCTTTGATTTCTGCAATTCCTACCCCAACCCCGGTCGCAACGACGCCGTCGGTCTCTAATTTACCTCTTAACTTGGGGCGAAATGTTAATACAACGGCCTAAGCTGACAGCTACCTTCAAACTTTACATCCGGGCAGTAAAGCCAGTTAGCTAAACATGTTATTTTTTATGCAGCGCACTTTTGTGCGCTGTTTTTATTGCTAGAATGATTTTGAACAAGCAAAGTTTTTGTTGTTCGGCCATAATCTTGGCACTTTATAGCAAGAGGAAAAAATAATGAGTCAGGAAACATGGTCTTGGTCGGATCGACTGAGTTTGAATTACGAACCGATGGACGATACCCACAGAGAGTTTGTGCAACTGTGTGGGGCACTGGCTGAGGATAATCCCCCCACCTTTATCCAACGACTCGATGCCCTGATTGAGCATTCGATAGCACATTTTGAGCAAGAAAATAATTGGATGACTGAGACCGGATTTCCACCAGCCGGTTGCCACAAGCAAGAGCATGATGCGGTGTTGGAGGTGATGCGCGAAGTACGTCAGCGAGTACTGGACGGAGACACTGACTTGGCACCTCGACTGGCAGAAGAATTGCCGCATTGGTTTGAGCACCATGTCGACACCATGGATAATATGCTCGCCAGATTTATGGCGGCGAATCCTGAGAAATTGTCGGAATCTGAAATCGTAGAAAGCAGTCAGTCAGCCTGAGACAGGATCGTGTGATACGAATTATGCGGCGGTGACGGTGATTTCTATATCGCCTAGCTGTACGACTTGTCCGGCACGAATTTTTGCAGTTTTGCGTAATTCTTGTTGACCGTCAACGCTAACGTCGCCGCTGGCAACGATTTGCTTGCCAGCGCCACCACTTTCGCAGAGTCCAACCAGCTTTAAAAGTTGGTTTAATTCAACAAATTCACCTTCCAGGCTGAAGTCTAATTTTTGCATGGTCGCTCCGACAGAATATTAAAAAAGGGCGAAGAATACACCAAAACATATCGCTTAGTCGCTATCTTTTGGCATCTTTCGGTCAACGGGGATGAATCTCAGTCTCCAGGTATGTTCACTGCACGCGTGTTTTAGCTGAAGGCACTGCACACACTCAGTGCATCAAAACTCAGATATGTGTGATCATCATAGGTAAAACCTAACATAGCGCTTGAAAATTTACCCAATCCTAGTACGATGCAGATGCAGTATCTGCAAAAATGAATCTAAGCTAAAAGTTTTTGCGTATATATCATTGTTGGGCAAAACGTATTTTTTTAGCGATGCGTGTAAGTTTATTCGTTTTGCTTCGACTATAGAGTGTAGTTGGCGTGTTTTTTAATATGTTATCTATCAAATCTATTTAATCTATCTCATCTACTCAATTTACGGAGAATCAAATGAATAACAAAGCAATGATCGCAGTCGCACTGGCAGGCTTGGTTGGATCTTCTATGGCAATGGCAGCAGATGCACCAAAAACAGAAAAATGCTACGGCATCGCTAAAGCAGGGCAAAATGATTGTGCAACGAAAACTGGCTCCCATTCTTGTGCAGGTCAAGGCAAGAAAGACAATGATCCAGCGGACTGGAAAAAAGTACCTGCCGGCACTTGCGAAAAAGCTGGTGGCAAAACTGATACAGCAAAAGCTTCTTAATTTTTAGCTTTGTTTAGTTGATATCATTTTTGGTGAATGCCTTCTCTGACTACTAATCGCTGTCGCCCCCACCAGGTTCTTTCGGGAACCGGGGTGGGGCTGCGAACCCCGCATTATCGCGATTTTCTTCAGTCGCCTGTCGCCGTGGATTGGATCGAAGTCCATTCCGAAAACTATTTCGGTGAAGGCGGCTACGATTTATTTGTACTTCAAACGTTGCGCCAACAATATCCGGTAAGCCTACATGGGGTTGGTCTCGGGTTGGGGTCGGCGCAAGGCTACCGCCAACAACATATTACAAAGTTAAAACGTCTTATTGAACGTATCGAGCCCGGTTTGGTGTCTGAGCACTTATGCTGGGGAGCGATTGCAGGTCGTAGCTTGAATGATTTGCTCCCGTTGCCATTGATGCGCTCTGCCTTGGATCTGGTTTGCGAACGGATCGACGATCTGCAACATCAATTGCAAAGACAAGTCTTGATCGAAAATGTCTCAACTTATGTGCGGTTTGCACAAGATGAAATGTCAGAGGCAGAATTTTTGCGGCAACTGGTTAAACGTACTGGTTGCGGCGTTCTGCTCGACATCAATAATTTATATGTGAATGAAGTCAATCACGGTGAGGATGCGCGTGCAGCCTTGCAATGTATGGCGTCACTACCTGCCGGAACAGTGGGTGAAATTCACCTTGCAGGTTTTTTGGAAACGGACGACTGTCTGGTGGATAACCATGGTAGTGACGTCAGTGCACCTGTCTGGTTTTTGTTTTCTGAAGCGTGTGCCTTGCTAGGAAATGATATTCCAGTGCTGATTGAATGGGATACAGATATTCCCGCTTTATCGGTGTTGTTGGCAGAAGCGGAAAAAGCACGTCAATTTCAATTGAACGCGCAGCAGCCGTTGACGGCGACGGCATAAAATGATGAAGCTAGAACAGATACAAGCCGATTTTGCACAAGCATTGATGGATCCCGACTTTATGGTGAGTCTGGTGCCGCAACTTCAGGTATCAGCACGTCAGAATGAACGTTTCGCTTATTACCGCGGAAATATCGCTGGCATCTGGACTTCTGCATTAAAAAATGCTTACCCGGTTTTGTTGCAGCTCGTCGGTATCGATTTTTTCGAGGAAATGGCGAAAGCCTATGGGCGCGCTTATCCTTCGCAGTCGGGCGATTTAAATCAATTTGGCGCACAGTTATCTGATTTTCTGCGTGATAGCGATTTTATTTCTGATTATCCGTATTTTGAAGATATCGCCCGGCTTGAATGGCAATTACATTGCGCATATTATGCGGCGGATGCGCAGGTGCTTAGTCTGCGCGATGCGGTCATTGCTGCTGAACAATCGGGGCAGGATCTTGCGTCTGCGATTTTAATGCCGCATCCGGCGGTTGGTCTATTCCTGTCGCCCATGAGTGCCGTGGAGATATGGCTTGCGCATCAGGAAGGCGAATCGATGGAATTCCCAGCTGTCATGCAAAAAGAAAATTTCGCTTTGATATCGCGCCCGCAATGGCAAGCGTTGGTGTCACCTTTAAGCAAGGCTGATTATCTTGTCCTGCAATCCTTATTTCAAAAAACAAGCGTTGGGGATGCTTTGGAGCTGGCGCTGAGTGAGGATGCTCAATTTGATATTGGTGCAGCTTTGCAGCGCTGGTTTTCGGACGGTAGTTTTACACAAATTAATTTTTTATGAGGTCTATGAATTGAATGTAAGAATTTAGTGACGAAGCCGACTCAATAATATCAATCAACTTGGAGAATCTGATGCACTATTTTTTACGCTTACATACACTTAGCCAGCTATTTGATGAGCAAATACAGCGCTGGGGCGGAAGTCTGGTCAGCTTAGGTTTGCGACTTTTTATTGGCTGGCAATTCTTTAAAGCTGGTTTGATAAAAGTATCGGATTGGACTGTCACGCTTTCCTTATTTAATGATGAATACACAGTGCCAGTTTTGCCACCGGAGGTTGCTGCGGTGATGGGGGCGGGTGGTGAGCTGTTTTTTCCGGTATTGCTAGCATTAGGACTTTTCTCACGTCCAGCTGCCTTGGGTTTGTTGGCAGTTAACGTGATGGCGGTGATTTCTTACCCGCAGTTATTTCAGTTCGAATGTCCCGCTGCTATCAACGATCACTTTTATTGGGGAATTTCTTTGCTGGTTTTAGTGGCATTTGGTCCAGGTAAATTTAGCCTTGACGAGTTTTTTAAAGCTAAACGTACTTAAGCTTAGTTAGATTAGATCGCAGATCTGACTTAGAGCTAATATGCCGTAGATAAGCAGTTACGCGGTCGACGCCTGCATGGCTTGCAGATTTTGTTCAAATTTTTCTAAGCCTTCGATTAATGTAGCATGGAGTTCAATCGCTTTATTTAAATTGGATTCCTTTCCTGCTATTTCCATGTTCTCACCGATCATCGCAATGACTGATATACCTAAATTAGCGCTTGCGCCTTTGATCTGATGTCCAAGTGCCTTCACTTCAGCGAAATTTTTTTGATTAATTGCCACTTGTAAATGGCTTATCAGTGGTCGCGTTGTTTCTAGAAAAAGATTTAAAATTTCAATGTGCATACCTTTATCGTCGCCCAACATATCGACTAATCTGCTTTGATCAATCATGGGGGCGGCTTCAGCCGTATTACCTATCCCTGAATTTTCGGTGGAATCTATATCAGATATGATATTTGTTGTCCTCAAATATCTTGTTAACACAGCTTTTAATTCAGATTTATTGACTGGTTTTGATAAGTAATCATCCATTCCAGCTTCTATACATTGCGGCTTTTCTTCGCGCATTGCATTTGCCGTTAGTGCAACGATAGGAATGTGTTTCCCGCTATTACTTTCAATTTTGCGGATGCGTCGTGTGGCTTCAAAGCCATCCATGATTGGCATGTGGCAATCCATGAGTATCAACGCATATTTTCCTGTGCGCGACATTGTCACGCCTTCTTCACCATTGTTAGCAATATCAGACCGGTAACCTAATTGCTCCAGGATACTGACGGCCACTTTTTGATTGATTAGATTGTCTTCGACGATCAGAATTTTTTCACTGTAATTTTCGATGATTTTGTTGGTAAAAATTTGGTCTTCATTTCTTCGTAAAGGCGTTCCTGGTATTGCACGTTGCCTGCGGTCTTGTCCCTGCTGAATAGCAGCAAAGAGGCTGCTGTATTTTATAGGTACCGGAAGTGACGTCGCATATTCCGGTTCTTTACTATGAAGATCTTGAATGCCTTCACTATCTAGCAGAATGATGTAGGTGTCTGGATGTTTTTGTTTGAGTTGTTCAAGGAGATTTTTGTTGGTTTCGATCAGTTGAGAGTCAAACAGACAGACATGAATCTCCGAAAACTCCTGTATGTGCTGAGAAAATTCCTCTGGATGCTCGGCTATTGCTGCCGATATGCCATAAGACATGAGATATGCTTTGACTCCTTGGGACAAACCATCGCCACGACAAAACGCAAGGACATTGATTTCTTTTTGCTGACGATGGCGTTGCGAGATAGTTTTGCTATTAACACTCACTAACGGAATGTCAAACCAGAACCGGGAGCCTGAGCCTGGCTGGCTTTCAACACCAATTTCACCATCCATTAATTCGACGAGACGCTTGCAAATAGATAGGCCTAAACCTGTACCACCAAAACGTCGTGTGATTGAGTTGTCTGCTTGCGTAAATGGAGTAAACAGGGTGGGGAGTATTTCTGGTGCTATGCCAATACCCGAGTCGATAACTTCGAAGCGAATCAAATGGGTGTTGAGCGTTTTTCCTTGAGAAGTGACTTTGACAGTGATGTCACCATTTTCTGTAAATTTGATCGCATTTCCGATTAAATTTAACAAGATCTGGCGTAGTCGACCTGGGTCGGTGCTGACGATTTCAGGTAGCGTGGGTTCGATAAAATTAATGATGCGAAGATGTTTTCTTTTGGCTCTTTCTAACAAAACTTCAACGCTGGCTTCAACGACATTGAGCAAGTCACATTCGGTTTGCTCGATTTGCATTTTTCCAGCTTCAATTTTTGAGAAATCTAAAATGTCATTAATGATCGCCATCAGCGAGTTGGCAGATTCATCAATAACTTTAGTAAATTCTCTTTGCTTGGGATCGAGTGCGCTGTCTAGCAATAAATTGGTCATGCCGATGACGCCGTTCATTGGCGTGCGAATTTCATGGCTCATGGTGGATAAAAATGCGCTCTTCGCATGATTGGCTTGTTCAGCACGAATTTTAGCAATTTCTAATGCGGATTCATAATGATCACGAATACGCATCAGCCAAGTGAGCAAAGCTGCACAGACCAGAACGAAACACGCGAGTGCAATACCGGTCCATTTTAAGTTGCGTGAGCTTTCGTACCATTTGGCGATGGCATAAGTTTCTGATATGGCGCTAATGGCGACGATGGGGTAGCTGTGGGGCGAGCGGAAATTGATGATATAGGTGTTTTGCGACGAAAAGCTATCTGAAATTGTTAAATGGATTTGCCCGTATTCCGTTTCGCTTTGCAAAAGCTTGAATATCGGTAAGTCGGGGTAAGATTTGCCGAGAGAAAAATGTTCATTTGGTGTTGTGTTGAGTACTTTGCCGCTGTAATCGAATATCGTCACAAAATTGATTTTTGCGCCCAGCATGCTATTGAAATCAGTCAATAAATATTGTGGGTTCACCATGGTGAGCATGATGTAATCCTGTCCTTTGACCGTGACTTGCTTGGCAAAAGGAACGCAATGCGTGCCGTTCAGGTTTTCTTCTTTGGCGACGCCATTGGCGTCTAGCTCATGAATGTCACGGATGAAGACCGGTCGTCCTGCTTCCAGCGCAGTGCCAGGGGTATCTTTAAAACCCATCCATTGAAGGTCAATATGTTTGCCCAATTCAGCACGGTTAGAGCTGGCTAAAACTGTTCCGTCTTTACTTAAAATGGATATCGATCGCAGATGCGTGGAGTTGTTGACCGTTGCGTCAATAATTTTTCGTACTTCCATGTCATTAACACTAACACTAGCACTGGAAGCTTGCCCACTATTTTTGAATATGCCAGCAATGACGTTTAAGGAATTATCAATCGACGATAAAGTTCTGGTGAGATGACTTTCCAGCATCTTCGCCAATAATTCACCGCGAACATTGGTTTCCTGGATTGCGAGTGCTTTGTCGTGATTTAGTAAATAGATCGTTGCAAATAAAATGCCGACACTGAAAATCACACCGGAAATCATCCATAAAGGAAATTTGCGTAAGATGCGCAGTATCTGTGTGTTGGCTTGCATTTTTGGTTATTCGTTTCGTAGATAGAACTTGCGCAAATTGCCCCGACCAAGAGTGCTGATGAACATAGTAAGCATGTACCATGTTGAAAACTCAGAGCCACAAGGTTGCGAATGCCAGTTTTGCGTGCCCCGTACTTAGTTGGTCACGACGATGGGATCCAATTTATGCTTGCTCGCTATGGAGTGTAATCTACCATCTCTTTTAATTTTATCAATAAAAGAATTGATGCGGGCTAAGAAGGCTGGATCACCAGGGGCTATAGCGTAGGCATAATCCGTCATGTGAAATGGCTTAATTGGAGAAATCATTCTTGCCCAGTCGGTGGTTTCCAACATCCGGCGGCTATAAGGGAAGTCCGTCATAAAGACGTCCGCACGTCCTGATTCGACTTCCTGCTCGCGCGTGAGCGGCGGTGCCACGACTAGTAACTTTGCTTGCTTCAGCGTTTTTTGCATGATGGATACCATCAAGGTGCCATCCTGAGCGGCAACGATGCGCCCTGGCTTATCAATGTCATCCCAGGATTGGATCGTGTCGTTGGCTTTTGATTTGATCGCATATATGTCGCTACGCAAATAGGGTTGCGAGAATTCAAGCTGTGCAAGTCTCGCTGGTGTAATGCCCACTGCGTGCATGGCGATATCACATTTGTTTTTTAACAGATTGTCGATCAGCTCCGGAAATGAACTGTCTATGTACCTGATTTTTACACCGAGATCTTTTTCAAGCTCGATGGAGATATCGATGTCGATACCAGTCAAGGTTTTGGTTTTAGGATTCTTGAAGGTAATACCGTAATAGTCAGGCCAAATGCACACTTTGAGTTCGCCTGATTGCAAAATTTGCTGTAGCTTCGCTTTTTGATAGTTTGGTTGCGCGGCAAGGGAAACACAACTTATTGCACTTAACAGGGTCGCGATAATAAAAGCTGGAAGATTTGTTTTCACGGTGCTGGTCCTAATGGAGTCAAACAAAGATAAGCTTGGTAAGCATTTGATGTGAATGCTTATCAAATAAGATCAGTGTGACGACAAATTGGTATGAAGTGCAATTAAATTTTGGTTAAATACATGCAATTATCTAACTTGTTTTACAGAAATTCTTATTCTTAACATTGTTGCAGTAAAGATAGAAAAAATTACTTACTGTTGAGCCTGAAGGCTGATAAACAAAGTGAACGTGGATTTGCCGAGGTTCACTTTGTTATTGCTGTCTAGTTTGACATAGCCTCAATGACTACACGATTAAACGTGACTTTGGTGAATAGCCACCTGATGTACGGCCGGAACAGGCCAGCCAGCCTCAGCGCAGGCTGCTGCAATGGCTTTGTTTGTATCAAAGTAGACTTGCCAGTAATCTTTGTTGTTGCAGTACGGACGTACGGTAATCAGGCTGCCAGCTGCATTGAATTCCAGAATTTCTATCGTCGGTTCTGGTGTGCCGGTGATGTTGGCTACTTTCGCAACGTGACGTTTTAAAACCTCAATTGCCTCTAACGGATTGACGCCATTGGCAATCTGACATTTCAGATCGACGCGGCGATGTGGATTGGAAGAATAATTCACCAGGTTGTCGGAGAAAATTTTGCTGTTGCCGACGTAGACACGCAAGTTGTCACCGGTTGTCATGGTGGTAGAAAACAAGCCAATTTCTGTGACTTCGCCAGTCTGGCCGCCTGCACTAATTGCATCGCCGACTTTGAACGGGCGCAAAATGACAAGAAAAATACCCGCAGCGAAGTTCGACAGCAAGCCAGACCACGCGACGCCAATCGCCACGCCACCAGCAGCGATCAAGGCCGCAAAAGATGTTGTTTGAATTCCGCATACATCCAGAATAGCCATGACCAAAGCAATGCGCAAAGCGACACGTAATGATGATTCGCTGTAGCTAATTAATGTTGGATCAACTTTACGCAGTGTCATTGCCCGGCGTAATAAATTGGTCAGCATGCCGATGACGATGCCACCGATGATCCAGATCGCGATTGCTGACAGGATTTTTATTCCAAACGGAATGAGATACATATTTACAAGTTGTTCGACTTCGATGTTTGGCATGGTTGTCCTTTTAAAAAATGGATCTGAGAGATATATTAATATCGGTTTTTGTGAATTTATTGTCAATGTAAAATATGTAAAGCATTGATAAAAACAGTATTAATTTGCACTACCTGAGTGGATATGACTATGTGTATATTTTGTGGGTGAGTGCACAATATTATTCTTAAAATATATTGATTTTTTTATTTCAATATTTTTCAGCTATTGATTTGATAGCTAAATACCATTGGAAAACCCTGGGTAATAGGTGCAAACTTGTCTCATTCCAGAGAGTTACACTGGACAGATTACAAAGGAGTTCAACATGGAAACGATGAATAATTTACCTCGCCAGAACAGTATTGACATTGGCATCAATGATGCAAACCGTATGCAAATTGCCCAAGGGTTGTCAGTTTTACTGGCTGACAGCTACACCTTGTATCTGATGACGCATAATTTTCATTGGAATGTCACTGGGCCGCACTTTAATACGCTGCACACCATGTTCATGGCGCAATATACTGAGCAGTGGAATGCGCTGGATTTGATCGCTGAGCGCATCCGTTCATTAGGTCATCATGCGCCAGGAACGTACAAAGAATTCGTTCGCTTGTCATCCATTGCAGAAGTGGAGGGCACACCAAAAGCCATGGATATGGTGCGCTATCTGGTGAAAGCTCAGGAAGCGACGGCAAAAACAGCGCGAAACCTTTTTGGGTTTGTGTCAGAGGTCAATGATCAACCAACGGCAGACTTGTTGACCCAACGTTTACAGGTACATGAAAAAACCGCTTGGATGTTGAGAAGTTTGCTTGAAGATTAATCTTTGTTTTTTGGGATGAGGCGATATTTAGTCTGTCAAATGTCGACGCATCCATAAGCTTAGAGCGTCGACCATCGCCACCAGAATCAGCATAGCGATAATGACGGTGGCGGCGGTTGGCATTTGAAAAAGTGATAGATGATATTTAAGCATTTGCCCCAGACCACCGGCACCTACGACACCTAAAATGGCTGCAGCACGGATATTATTTTCCCATCGGTATAGCGTGTAAGATAGAAGTTGTGGAAGGGCCTGAAATAAGCTCGCGTACAAGAAAGCAATGGTAGCGCTGCTACCATTGATGCGCAGCGTGCTTTCACATTCTTTTGGTAGGTTTTCCAGGGTTTCGGCAAATAAGCGACCTAGTACTCCTGATGTATGTGCTGCCAGTGCAATCGTTCCGGCAAACGGACCTAGGCCTGCTGCGATAAGCATGACCGATGCCCACACCAATTCCGGTACCGCTCTAAAGAAATTCAAAAATAAACGAGTACCATGTTTTGCGATAATTCCAAAGCGACCGCTAGCGGGAACTGCCAGAGCCAGTCCAAACGCTGCAGCAATCGCTGTTCCTAAGGCTGACATCGCCAGTGTTTCTAAGGTGGCTATCAATACCTTGTTCAACAGGTTTGAGCTAAGATCTGGCGGCGCGAACCCAAGCAAGAATTCTTTGCTGCTCCGCATTGCTTCGTTACTGAATAAGTTGTTCCAGTCAATATTTACACTTAGAAAGCTGGCGACTGTTAAAACAATCAGTGCAAGTAGCGCTAGCGCAGTTTTTAGCTCAATCATTGCTGGAGGCTGAGGCATATCTGCGTACTCGTTGAAGTTGGAGTTAGTATGCTTCATTCCAAGCCTCTGCGAAATAAGTAGCTGATGATATCGGCAACCCCAACTAGCAACACAAATACGATGAGTATGGTTGATACTTCACCACCTGCCAACATTTTCATCGATTCGTCCATGCGTTGTCCTAGCCCTCCAGCGCCGACAAATCCCATCACAACCGAGCCTCTGATGGCACATTCCCATCGATAAATCGTGTACGAGATTAGCTCAGGCGCAGCATTCGGTAAGGTGCCATAGAAAAAAGCCTGCATACGCGAGCAACCATTTTCAAGTAAAACTTTAGTTGCTCGAGGTTCGCTAGCTTCGATAATTTCTGCATATACTTTTCCCAGCATGCCGCTATAAGTCAGCGCGATGGCCAGCACACCGGCGGTAGGGCCGAGGCCAACAATGCGGACGAGCAGTAGTGCCCAAACCAGTTCGGGCACGCTGCGCAATAACACCAATATCCAGCGCACAATTTGCCTGATTAAACGAGCAAGCCAGTGCATCTGATGTCTTCCCAGACTCGAAATTGACAATTGCTCATTGACGATGAAAGTCATCGGAATTGCTGCCAACATCGCCAACACACTACCAGTAGTGGCCATCGCGATGGTTTGCCAGGTGGCACTGATGACCACATCTAAAAATTCAGGATCATGGGCGGGCGGGAAAAAATCCCCTAAAAATCGACTCGTCGCATAAATACTTTGTGCATCAAGTAGTAACCAAGGTTTAAATTCAGTCAATACCAATGCTGGCCACAGTAGTATGGTAAAAACCAATCCAGTCATCACGCGAGAACGCCACGCAGGATCATTTAAAAGGGTGGTTTGCCGCTTTAGCTGGTTATTTTGCATGAGTTTTAGCTTCAGTAGCACACTGGCTTGTCTATGTGACTGACTAAGGGATATGCATCCGTCTTCATTTCCGGCAGCGTGTTCTGATACAAGTCAGCAATCATTTGGTCGGTAACCTGATGACTGTCGAATTGAATTTTTCCTTCACGCAAACCAATAATGCGGGTGAATTTGCTGCGGGCGTGGTCAACCTGGTGCAAGCTGCAAATGAGGCTTGCATTTCGTGTGCTGGCTTCCTGTTGCAGTGTCTCAAGCGTTTGTGCGGCGAGTTGTGGGTCAAGCGCGGATAGCGGTTCGTCGACTAATAGAAGCTGAGCGGTGGACAACAGCAAGCGTGCAAGTCCACAACGTTGACGTTCTCCGCCGGATAGTTTGTCGACCCGTGCATATAGCTTATCTTGCAGGTTAAAGCGTGATAACACCTGATAGGCCTCAAGCGGCGCCACGGGTTTGATGAGGTTTCTGAGTGCTGTTGCAAATGACCACTGCGGAAGTTTGCCGGCCAGTATCGCAGTGACGACGCGTTGGCGCGCTGGCAGTGGTGGTGTTTGCGGCGCTAAAAATAATTGTCGCCGCAAATCGTGGCGCTCGCTGCTTGACAGCTCCCAGGGTGATTTTTCGTTAAAAATAATCACCCCGGAGCTTGCCTGATGTGCAAAGGCTAGTGTGTGCAGTAGGGTGGTTTTGCCTGCGCCAGACGGCCCTATAATGGCAATTTGCTCACCGCGTGCTATCGTTAAATTGATATCATGAAGCGCAAACTTGCCATTATTTTTTAACGCTGGTTGCTTACCTTCAAAAACTCCGGTAACCGCATCTGGATGCTGAACAAACAGGTTTTGCAAACGCAGTTGTGGCGCTGTCATTACTTTAGCAGTCCGGCATTATGGGCGGCAGCCTCGATCGCTTTGTAGTTCTCTGCCTTCGTTGGAATGAATCGTTTGGTACGCTGTAGTTCCAGAATTTCTTTATCTTGTGGCGAAGCCGGGTTCAGTGTTAAAAATGCTTCCGTAATTTTCTTTTGCATTTCAGATGGCATGTCTGCACGTACCGACCAGTTGTAATCAAAGTAACCAGGGGTGGTGTAAAACACGTGTACTTGCTTGGTATCGACTTTGTTTTGTGCGATGAGTTTTTCCCAGACGGAGATATTCAATGCGCCCGCATCTACCTTGCCGCCGGCGACTGCTGCAACCGTGGCGTCATGTGCGCCAGAAAATGCAATGCGTTTTAAATCAGTGTCGGGATTAATTTTGGCCGCCAACAAATACGAGCGAGGCATTAAATGTCCTGATGTGGAAGATTCAGAGCCAAAGCTGAATGTTTTACCTTTCAGATCCTCTAGCTTGTTAATATCGCCTTTAGTGGTAATAAAGACAGATTGAAACTTCTCATCTTCTTCTCGCTGCACCAGGGGAACGATCTGACCTCTGCTACGTACGTTGGCCTGAACAAAGGTAAAGCCGCCAAACCAGACCATATCTAACTTGTGATTGATCAGGCCTTCAACTGAAGCAGCATAGTCGGTTACTGGGATAAATTCGACTTTGACGCCTAATTTTTTCTCCAGATAAGCGCCCAAGGGCTTAAATTTTCTTTGTAATTCTGTAGGCGCTTCGTCAGGAATCGCAGAAACGCGCAGCACTTGCTGTGCCATGCTGAGGTTGCAAATGAGCCCGCAACTAAGCAATGCAACAGAAATAAGAGAATGAAAACGTCGACGCGGCATAGTGGCGTTTGGCATGGTGTGTCCCGAGTTGAGATTAAAATAGAGAGTTTATCTCGAAATTGACGAGCATGAATACCGATGGTCAAATTGCTCGGATTGATTGCGTTGAATTGAATGAGAAAGCGGTTGTGACTAAGGAATGGTTGCTTTTTGTTCTTCTAAAGGCTGGTAGCTCAAGAAAACGGATCTGTTTCTGCCACTACGTTTAGCGTTGTATAAAGCATTATCGGCAGTGTCTAAAAGGGCATGTGGGTCGCAAGTATCGGTGCCAGAAAAAGTGCTGTAACCGATACTGACAGTCACTTGCTGATCAATGTCAGATTCTTCGTGAAGAATATGTAGATCCCATATCGCTAGTCTTAACTTCTCTGCAAATTGCGCTGCAGATTCTTGCTGCATATTTGGCAGCATTAATACAAATTCCTCACCTCCGAAGCGTGCAACCACATCGCTTACACGCTGTAGCTGTTTTTTTAAAGCTGTTGCAACCGCTATTAAGGCTTTGTCACCTGCAATATGTCCGTAGTAATCGTTGAACTGTTTGAAAAAATCAATGTCGACCATGAATATTGATAGCGGACTGCTTTGTCGTACAGCTTGGGCGAGCGCCATCTTATAATGTTCGTCAAAAAAACGACGATTGTAGATGCCAGTTAGTCCGTCGGTAGTGGCTTCTTTTTTAAGTAATTCAGAGTGAGTTCGTAGAATTTTTTCGCGTTTTATCGAAGTTGACGAATCTGCGACCTGAATAAGACAGTGCCGTTCCCCGCCGATATTGATAGGAGTGAGCGAAATAGATTGCTGTATGCGTTTATCACGTTGTTCGAAATTGCGCTCATATAACGCCAAGGGAGAGCGATGTAGTGCATTCGATAATACAACTGGTAAACCATAATTAATTGCATTGGAAATAGCAGAAATTAATGCTGAACTTGGTGGCTCAGAAAAAGCCATAGAAATATCTTTACCTAAGGCGTTTATCGAGGGGACTCCACTGTGCTTTTCAACCCAGCCATTCCAGAGAGTAATGGTTTGTTGTCTATTAACAACAATTAGCCCTAGATTGATTGAGTCGAATATCTCTTTGATGTCCGTTGATGAATTTGAGAGCAAATCGGACATTAAATAGCTCCTAAAAAACGCTCTATTTCTACTACTAGTTTTGCTAAGGATGTAGAGCCTAAAACAAAAATCAAATGCCCCTTGGAGCGGCGTTTTTCGATCACGAGATCGATATGCAGCAGCAATAAGTAAGCATCATCCTCTCCAGCGTTAATACGCTGAACGATCTCGTCAATTGTCGAGACAGAATAATCAGGTAAAGAACAATCCATCGGTATGCTTAGCATATCTGCCATGGCTGAAAGGCATGCATTGAGGATGATATTGCCTAATTCACACATGGCTTCTTGTTCAAACTCGGCCAGATCTTCTATGCTGATTTGTGAATTCATCATGTCGCGCACAATTTCTAGCGCATGGTCTTCGGCAAATAGTAATATTGCCTCTGCCTCAAAGACACCGGTAAAGGTTTGATGTACGGCACCAAACCTATCAGTGTCTAAGCCAATTACTTCTTTATTAATTTCGGACGATTTGCGAATTTCAACAGAGGGGACAGAGAGTTGTACTTCATCTCCGACAATTTCCGAGAGACTGGCCGCTGCTCTTCCTGCGCCCACGTTGAACACTTCGGCTAACGCGTCAAGATGAAGTTCGCTTAAGGAGTCCATTATTAACTCATAAAGTAGTTGACGACGATAGAAATAGATTTATCCGTAACTGGCTTAGCTACAAAAATTGAACCAATGGAATTCGCACGCGTTTGCATTGTGTCTTGCACGTTGGCGGAAAAAATTGCGATGCGCATATGAGGATGCAGTTGCAATATCTGTTCTGCTGCATCGGTACCAAGTATGCCAGGCATATTGATATCCATCGTGCAGAAATCCAGATGTTGTTCTTGGGTCATTTTGATCGCATCCTCTCCGCAACCGGCTTCAAAAACTTCCCAATCAGGTTGCACTGCTTTAATATGGGCGCGGATTACCATACGTGAAACTTTGCTGTCATCAACAATGAGTAATTTTTTCATAATATATTGCGATGTTTTATAGATTGTTGTTAGTGTTATCAAGTTTTATCTAGATCATTCTACCTCACAGCTTCGACATTTCAACATGTAAAAATCTTCAATTAATGTTTCTTGAGTTTGCGCCATAAGGTGGTCCGGCTGATTCCGAGATAGGCGGCTGCGGCTTCACGGTTATGATTGAATCGTTCCATTACTTGTTCTATAGAAATATTTTCTTCTGAAGAGGGTGTTTTGACTGAAAACTCGTTCTCAGTGTTGACCGACGAATAGCTCGATGAAATCAGTTCCGGACAAATTTTTCGGACAAAGTTCAAAGTCAGTGCCTGCAAAGGTTCTGCGCTCAGAAACAGCGCTAGTCTTTCCATCATATTTCGTAATTCTCTGACGTTGCCAGGCCATGAATATTGTTCCAATAGCGGTCTGCAAGTGTTGATTTCTGCATGTAGATTGATATGCGGGCGTGTTCCCAGATTTGCCAGTGCCTGCTTGAGCGACCATTCCGTCAAAGGCAGGATGTCTTCATGGCGATCTCGCAGTGGGGGCAACGGTAATCGCAAAATCGCCAGACGGTAGAATAGGTCAGCTCTGAAGCGACCTTCTTGAATGCGGCTTTCGAGATCACAATGGGTCGCGCTGATGACGCGAACATCAACGGGAATGGGGCGTATCCCCCCAACTCTGACGATCTCTCTTTCCTCTAGCACCCGAAGCAAGCGTGTTTGCAAATTGATGGGCATTTCGCCGATTTCATCTAAAAATAGGGTGCCGCGATGTGCTGCCTCTAGTAAACCTGCATGACCACCGCGACGTGAACCGGTGAATGCACCGTCTTCATAACCAAATAACTCTGATTCCAGCAAACTTTCAGCGATAGCGCCGCAATTAATGGCGATAAAAGGAAACCGCGTCCGGGGGCTTTCTTTGTGAATTGCTTGCGCTGCAAGTTCCTTGCCTGTGCCGGTTTCTCCCTGGAGCAGAACGGTGCTCGTTGAACGGGCATAGAGTTCGATTGCGCGTCGAGTGGCTTGCATCGCCATTGAGTCGCCACGCAAGTCTTTGATGCCATGTCTGGCGCGCGGCGCATCGGTGGATGGGCGGCGACCTTTGGCAGATTCTAAGGCAGTTAGTCGCGCCAATTCCAGCGCGTCGTCGAATGCCTGGCGTATTGAGCTGGCGGAATACATAAAAATACCCGTTAGTCCGGCTTCTTCCGCCAGATCGGTAATTAAACCAGCACCAACAATAGCTTGTATACCGCTCGCTTTAAGTTCACCGATTTGCGCTCTGGCATCCTCTTCGGTGACATAGGTTCTTTGCTCGATATTGAAGCCAAAGGTGGTTTTGAAATCAGCTAGTTCGGGCATGGTTTCCTGGTAAGTGATAATGCCAATCTCGCTTGACACTTTGCGTGCTCTTGCTAAACCTTGCATGACATCAAAACCACTGGCTTTTGCAATAACAACCGGTACCGGTAACCGGTTTTTGAGATACGCACCATTTGAACCCGCTGCAATGACCACGTCGCAACGCTCGGTTTGCAGGCGTTCACGGATGTGTTGAACGGCGTCTTCAAAGCCCATGTGTAAAGGGACGATGTCTGCATTGGCGTCGTATTCCACCATGATGTCCCGAAACATATCGAACAGGCGTGAGATCGATACTGTCCAGATGATGGGTTTGTCTTGGGGATCGCGTTGGCTGGTGGGATGCTTCATGTTAAATTTGTCGGCGTAAAAGGCGTTGTCAGATATGTTTCATTATATGTTTCATTTTATGTTGCATTTTATGTTTCGTGAAATTTATATGAAACGCTAACTGAAACATTAAGTGAAACGAAATATCCAGTTTATCCAGCTGGTAGCGTAGAGAATTTAGATATAAGTCCTTGATTTTTATAATCCCACGCCTATTCTACGGCGCAGCATGCTGTGCTTGGCACGCAGATTGCATTAAGAGCACGGAATTCTGTTCATTCATTGAGGTCAATGTTCTGAAACTGGTAGGACGAAACCTAATTAACCTGAAAGATAATCACACTATGAGCAACTACTCCGCAGGTGCTGCCTTCCGCAAGGCGATGCAAGAAGAATCTCCGTTACAAGTGGTCGGCGCGATTAATGCAAACCATGCTTTGCTGGCGAAACGCGCTGGTTTTAAAGCGATTTATTTATCTGGCGGCGGTGTGGCGGCAGGTTCGCTGGGGTTGCCAGATTTGGGCATCTCTAATCTGGATGACGTGCTGACTGATGTGCGCCGTATTACTGATGTGTGTGATTTACCTTTGTTGGTCGATGTTGACACAGGCTTTGGATCCTCCGCGTTTAATGTTGCGCGTACCGTCAAATCGATGATCAAGTTTGGCGCGGCAGCAATGCACATAGAAGATCAGGTCGGTGCAAAGCGCTGTGGACATCGCCCGGGCAAAGAAATTGTTTCTAAGCAAGAAATGGTTGATCGTATTAAAGCGGCCGTTGATGCACGTACTGACGATAACTTTGTGATCATGGCGCGCACTGACGCTTTGGCAGTCGAAGGTCTGGATGCCGCGATTGAACGCGCGCAAATGTGTGTCGAGGCGGGTGCTGACATGATTTTCCCTGAAGCGATTACGCAGCTAGATATGTACAAGCAATTCGCGAACGCCGTTAAAGTGCCTATTCTGGCTAATATTACAGAATTTGGTTCCACTCCTTTATATACCGTTGAAGAATTGAAGTCTGCTGATGTTGGTTTGGTGTTGTATCCGCTCTCAGCGTTCCGCGCCATGAACAAGGCAGCAGAAAACGTCTATACCGCGATTCGCCGTGATGGCACGCAAAAAAATGTGGTCGATACGATGCAAACCCGCATGGAATTGTATGAGCGCATTAACTATCATGATTTCGAACAAAAATTAGATGCCTTGTTTGCGCAGCAAAAAGCGAAGTAATTTTTCAGATGAACATGCTCATTGAAGAGATGTGCGTTGGCATCTTCTCTTTTGAGCGTAAATAAAGATACATCCTTGGCCTCTGAGTCTCTGTGTTGAGAGGTTTATTTAAAATTTGGAGATAGCTATGACAACCGAAACTACAAGCACATTTAAACCAAAAAAATCCGTTGCCTTGTCCGGCGTGACAGCAGGTAACACTGCTTTGTGTACCGTTGGTAAAACTGGTAACGATTTGCACTATCGTGGTTACGATATTCTTGATGTGGCGGACGCTTGCGAATTCGAAGAAATCGCCCACTTGCTGGTGCACGGTAAGTTGCCTAATGCAGCTGAACTGGCAGCTTACAAAACAACTTTAAAAGCCTTGCGCGGTTTGCCAGCAAATTTGAAAGCTGCATTGGAAACTTTGCCAGCGTCTTCGCACCCTATGGATGTGATGCGTACTGGTGTTTCCGTTCTGGGTTGCACTTTGCCAGAAAAAGATGACCATAACTTGCCTGGTGCGCGTGATATTGCAGATCGTTTGATGGCATCCCTTGGTTCTATGTTGCTGTACTGGTACCATTTCAGCCATAACGGCAAACGTATTGAAACTGAAACTGACGATGATTCTATCGGCGGTCATTTCCTGCATTTGTTACACGGTAAAAAGCCAAGCAAATCCTGGGAAAAAGCGATGCATACGTCCCTGATTTTGTACGCCGAACATGAGTTCAATGCATCCACATTCACTGGTCGCGTGATTGCTGGTACCGGCTCTGATATGCATTCCGCGATCACTGGTGCAATTGGTGCCTTGCGCGGTCCTAAACACGGTGGTGCGAACGAAGTGGCATTTGAAATTCAAAAACGTTACGACAATCCGGATGAAGCAGAAGCGGACATCAAAAAACGTGTAGAAAACAAAGAAGTGGTGATTGGCTTTGGTCACCCTGTGTACACAATCTCTGATCCACGTAATAAAGTGATCAAAGAGGTAGCGCGCAACTTGTCTGTCGAAGCTGGCTCGACCAAAATGTTTGATATCGCTGAGCGCCTGGAAACAGTGATGTGGGACATTAAAAAAATGTTCCCGAATCTGGATTGGTTCTCTGCCGTTTCTTACCACATGATGGGCGTGCCAACAGCGATGTTTACGCCGTTGTTTGTGATTGCCCGAACTTCTGGCTGGGCTGCGCACATTATCGAGCAACGTATCGACAACAAAATCATTCGTCCAAGCGCCAATTATGTCGGTCCTGAAGATTTGAAATTTGTACCGTTGAACGAACGTAAATAAGTAAAAATATCTCATCTCAACCGCAGAGCCCCTGGCGATACTAATTGACGGGTTGCCTCTGCGGTGTCATTGGTTTCTATCGTCCCCATAGTTTCCATAGCCTCATTACTCTGAGCGAGCACAATATGAACACACAATTCCGTAAGTCATTACCTGGTACTAAGCTCGATTATTTCGATGCGCGCGCCGCTGTCGAGGCGATTCAGCCAGGTGCGTTTGATACCTTGCCATATACGTCCCGCGTTTTGGCTGAAAATTTGGTACGTCGTTGCGATCCCGCGACCCTGACTGACTCTTTAAAGCAACTGATCGAACGCAAACGTGAGCTGGATTTCCCATGGTTTCCAGCGCGCGTTGTTTGTCACGATATTCTCGGTCAGACAGCGTTGGTTGATCTGGCTGGTTTGCGCGATGCCATCGCTGATCAGGGTGGGGATCCGGCGCAGGTTAATCCAGTTGTGCCAGTACAATTAATTGTTGATCATTCACTGGCCGTCGAATGTGGCGGTTTTGATCCTGATGCGTTTGAAAAGAACCGCGCGATTGAAGATCGTCGGAATGAAGATCGCTTTCACTTCATTAATTGGACTAAGCAAGCGTTTAAAAACGTTGATGTGATCCCGCCAGGCAACGGCATCATGCATCAGATCAATCTGGAACGCATGTCGCCAGTGATTCACTCACAGCAAGGCGTGGCATTTCCGGACACCTTAGTTGGTACGGATAGTCATACACCGCACGTGGATGCGCTTGGCGTGATTGCGATTGGTGTCGGCGGTCTGGAGGCAGAAAACGTCATGCTTGGTCGCGCGTCATGGATGCGTTTGCCAGACATCATTGGTGTTGAATTAAGCGGCAAGCCGCAGCCAGGTATTACCGCGACTGATGTGGTGTTGGCCATGACTGAGTTCTTGCGTAAATCCAAAGTGGTCGGTGCATACCTTGAATTTTATGGTGCTGGCGCAGCTGCATTGACCTTGGGCGACCGTGCGACGATCTCCAACATGGCACCCGAATATGGTGCAACTGCGGCGATGTTCAGCATCGATCAGCAAACTATTGATTACCTGAAATTGACAGGTCGTGAAGATGAGCAAGTGGCTTTGGTTGAAACTTATGCCAAGGTAGCTGGCTTGTGGTCTGATACTTTGTTGAAAGTAGAATACGAACGCGTATTGACGTTTGATCTGTCAACCGTCGTCAGAAATATGGCAGGCCCATCGAATCCACACGCACGTGTAGCGACGGCTGATTTGGCTGCAAAAGGCATTGCGGCCGCATGGGAAAATGTACCAGGCCAAATGCCTGACGGTGCGGTGATTATTGCGGCAATTACCAGTTGCACGAATACATCCAATCCGCGCAACGTGATCGCCGCGGCTTTGTTGGCAAGAAACGCCAATCGCCTTGGCCTGACGCGCAAACCTTGGGTCAAGTCTTCTTTAGCGCCTGGATCTAAAGCAGTCACGATGTACCTGGAAGAAGCGGGCTTGATGACTGATCTCGAAAAGCTGGGTTTTGGCGTTGTTGCCTATGCCTGCACGTCTTGCAATGGGATGTCGGGTGCTTTGGATCCGGTGATCCAGCAAGAAATTATCGATCGCGATTTGTACGCAACGGCAGTCTTGTCTGGTAACCGTAATTTTGACGGTCGTATTCATCCTTACGCAAAACAAGCTTTCCTGGCGTCGCCGCCTTTAGTGGTTGCCTATGCGATCGCTGGTACGATCCGTTTTGATATTGAAAAAGATGTGTTGGCTGTTGTTGATGGCAAAGAAATTCGTCTCAAAGATATCTGGCCTGCTGATGAAGAAATTGATGCTATCGTTAAATCCAGCGTTAAGCCAGAAATGTTCCGCAAAGTGTACGAGCCTATGTTTGCGATTCAGGCAGCATCTGCAAATACCGTGAGCCCGCTGTATGACTGGCGTCCACAAACCACCTATATTCGTCGTCCGCCATATTGGGAAGGTGCCTTGGCAGGCGAGCGTACCATGAAAGGCATGCGTCCTTTGGCGGTATTGGGCGACAACATCACGACCGATCATTTGTCACCATCGAATGCGATTATGCTCGATAGTGCTGCAGGTGAATATCTGGCGAAAATGGGCTTGCCAGAAGAAGATTTCAATTCTTACGCAACCCACCGCGGTGATCATTTGACCGCGCAACGTGCCACGTTTGCGAATCCTACGCTGAAGAATGAAATGGTGCGCGATGCTGATGGCAAGGTCAAAGCAGGCTCTTTGGCGCGTATTGAACCAGAAGGTAAGGTAACTCGCATGTGGGAAGCGATTGAAACTTACATGGAACGCAAACAGCCATTAATCATCGTCGCTGGCGCTGATTATGGCCAGGGTTCTTCACGTGATTGGGCAGCTAAAGGGGTGCGTCTGGCGGGTGTGGAAGTGATTGCAGCGGAAGGCTTTGAACGTATTCATCGCACGAATCTGATTGGCATGGGCGTATTGCCACTCGAATTTAAGCCAGGTGTGAATCGCCTGACATTAAATCTCGATGGCTCTGAAACGTATGACGTCATTGGTGAGCGTAAGCCACGTCAAGATCTGACCTTGGTTATCCATCGTAAAAATGGTGAACGAGTTGAAGTAGCAATGACCTGTCGTTTAGATACCGCTGAAGAAGCGTCGATTTACGAAGCAGGCGGCGTGTTGCAACGCTTTGCTCAGGACTTTTTAGAGTCAACCAAGGCTGCTTGATTTGGTATCGGGAACGATGTTTTCAGTTTTAAAATACGAAAGATGAAAAATGGCTCATCCAGCTCAAATTAAAATTCCTGCGACATATATTCGCGGCGGTACTAGTAAGGGTGTATTTTTCCGTTTGCAGGATTTACCGCTTGCAGCGCAGGTGCCGGGCTCTGCACGTGATGCGATGTTGTTGCGGGTAATTGGTAGTCCCGATCCTTATGGTAAGCAAATTGATGGCATGGGAGGGGCGACCTCGTCGACAAGCAAAACAGTGATTTTGTCGAAAAGCACGCGCGCAGATCACGATGTCGATTATTTGTTTGGTCAGGTAGCGATTGATAAAGCATTTGTTGACTGGAGCGGTAACTGCGGCAATTTATCTGCCGCGGTTGGTTCTTTTGCGATCAGTGCTGGTTTGGTAGAGGCAGATCGTATTCCGCAAAATGGCGTGGCCGTGGTACGGATTTGGCAATCGAACATAGGAAAAACAATTATTGCGCATGTTCCCGTCACCAATGGCGAAGTGCAGGAAACGGGCGACTTTGAACTGGATGGTGTCACTTTTCCTGCGGCCGAGGTACAACTTGAGTTTATAGATCCGGCTGCAGACGAAGAGGGGGCTGGTGGTTCTATGTTCCCGACCGGAAATCTGGTCGATGACTTAGATGTGCCAGGGGTTGGGGTATTGAAGGCAACGATGATTAATGCAGGTATTCCGACTATTTTCGTCAACGCAGAAGCGATTGGTTACACTGGCACCGAGTTGCAGGATGCGATCAATGGTGATGCTAAAGCGTTGACCATGTTTGAAACCATCCGTGCGCACGGCGCAGTACGCATGGGTTTGATCAAGCATATTGATGAAGCAGCACAACGTCAGCACACACCAAAAGTCGCGTTTGTAGCGCCTCCTGCGGATTACGTATCTTCAAGTGGTAAAGCGGTTTCTGCAATCGACGTTGATTTACTGGTTCGTGCCATGTCTATGGGTAAATTGCATCATGCCATGATGGGTACGGCAGCGGTAGCCATTGGTACCGCAGCGGCGATTCCGGGTACTTTGGTCAATCTGGCAGCGGGTGGTGGTGAGCGCACAGCAGTACGTTTTGGCCATCCCTCAGGAACGTTGCGTGTCGGTGCGGAGGCAACCCAGCTCAACGGTGAATGGGTAGTGAAAAAAGCGATCATGAGCCGCAGTGCACGGGTTCTGATGGAAGGCTGCGTAAGAATTCCTGCGGATAGTTTTTAGTTTTAGTAATAACCGAACATTTCCATCAGATATATCGCGAACATCGCTTTAATTTGGCGATGTTCGCTTTTTTTTTTGCGTAATTGCGCTTTCTTTACTTAAGCTTTCAAAGTCGCCAGTGCCGCTTGTAATTGTTGTTTTAATTCAGGATTGCTGAGTTCGCCCGTAGCTGCATCGAAGTTGCTATGGAAAGATGGGATCGATAAGCTAGCTTTTACCGTTGCACCAAAATACGGTAAAGAAGTCGTTGCGGCTTGCAACACTGATTTTGCACCGCCAGGACCAGGCGATGTTGACAGCGCAATCACTGGTTTTTCATTGAAAACCTTTTGTTGTATGCGTGAAGACCAGTCAAACAAACTCTTATACGCAGCGGTGTAAGAGCCGTTGTGTTCAGCGAATGAAATCAGGATAGCATCTGCGCCATTGATTTTTTCTAAGAAGTTTTTAGCTTGCTGCGGATGTCCGTGCTCAGCTTCGTGATCCTGGCTATAAATCGGGGCAGCAAAGTCGTTCAGATCCAAAACTTCAACTTCGGCGCCTTCGATCAGTCCTGCTGCGTGCGTGACAAGCTTTTTATTTATAGATTGGCGACTGTTTGATGCTGCAAATGCAATGATTTTCATGAGCTTTCTTTCTGTTGCTATGTTGCGTTGAAATGATTGATATCTGACATTTCTGTCAGTACCTATCATATCTGGCTATTATGGCAAGTAGAAGAATGCCCCTGAAAAAATAGGGTCTTTCTTTTCTACGCTAATTAGCAGTACTACATACTCATTAGCTGCATTAGCTGCATTAGCTCATCAATGCAGCTGTTAGTGCGCGAAGTTCTTCGTCAGATTCTTCAAGTATGCTGTTCAGCGTTCCATCACCAACGACAAAATCAATTTCTGAACTGAAACGTTCTGATTCAGAATAAGAATTGAAATCCAGTGGAGATTGTGTGCTTGCCAGTTCATTTGCTAATAATATCGTGTCACCTAAGGTTTCTGGGGGCATCGCACGTAAGCCAAACCACATTGCTTCCAAGGCCTCAATGACGGGAACGGGTACATACAGATTCTTAATGACGGCACGTCCGATCACTGCTTCTGTTGATTCTAAGTCAATAATAGTGTCCGAAAATTCAGGTAATTGTTCATCTTCGTCAAAAGAAGAGTCTTGCTCTAACAACGATGGAAATTCTTCGGCTCGTGATAACAGGTAAAAGTTTCCTACTTCATGAACGATGCCGATAAACATCGCAGTGTCTGCGTCCAATTTTGTAATACGGCGTGCAATGACTTGCGATAGCGCGGCAACTTGTGCAGTATGTTCCCACAACTTATTGGTGATGTTTCTGATGTTGCGATCTTTACTCGTGCCTGCTAACTGCCTGACGATCACTGTAGCTACAACCGCGCGGAGAGACCGAAAGCCAAGTCGATTAATGGCAGCTTTGACATTGGTGACATCGCTACCCCGGTTATAGGCGGCTGAATTGGCAATGGCCACCACGCGCGCTGCAAGCAAGGGCTCATTCATAATGAGCTTGGTTGCGATGTCTACTGCGCAATCAGGGTCATCTAATGCTTGCTGAATTTTGAGCGATGCAGCGACATTGGTCGGAAATACCAAATCGCCTCGGTTTGCCTGTTCGACTATGCTTTTGAGCGCTTTAGATCTGTTCATTGCAGAGGTCTGTCTAAGTTGGGTTAAGCATCGCTGAGGTTCTGTGCATTTTTTCTAAGAACCCCTCTCGAAGAAAATGTGTCCCTTCGTTGCTCACTGCACATTCTGAAAAAGAAAAATAGTCCGCTTTAATGCATCTACTTTAAAGAATGAGCCTGACTGTTTCATTTTGCTCGACTTAACCTATAAGGTCAATCGAGCATCAATATAAATTAAATCAGAAGCTTATTTTGTGGATTGTTGTTGTTCGGCAATCCATTTCAACATTTTAGTCTCAAGTAAAGATAATGGAAGGGTACCATCACTAAGAATTGCATCATGGAAATGACGCAAGTCAAATTTGTTGCCCAAAGCTGCTTCTGCCTTATGGCGTAGTTCCATTATCTTCAGCGAACCGATCTTGTAACCAAGTGCCTGTCCTGGCCATGCCATGTAGCGTTCTATGCATTGGCGAGACACGGCTTCACTGTAGCCCAGTGTCTCTTGTAAATACTGAATACCTTGTTCACGGGTCCATCCCTTGGCGTGCATGCCAGTGTCGACCACGAGGCGGGTTGCGCGTAGCATTTCATCACTCAAATGACCGTAATAGGCGCTTGGGTCATTTTGGTAAATACCCATATCTGTTCCAAGGGTCTCGGCGTAGAGTGCCCAACCCTCAGTGTAGGCGTTATTGCCACCAACTTTGCGGAATTTTGGCACGTCCAATTCTTGCAAGGTCGCCAGATGGAAGTGATGTCCTGGTTGTCCCTCATGCAAGAACAGCGTTTTCATACCAGTCGTTGCATAATCAGCGGGATTGTTAATGACGGCCCAGAACACACCCGGGCGGGAACCATCAATGGCTGGCGCTGAATAATGGTCTGATGCGGTTTCACGGCTGATTTCGGGCTCAGGGCGTATATCTAAGGGAGCCTTGGGAATGCGACCGAATAATTCCGGTAGCTTCTGACGAACCTGGGCGTCAATTGCGCGGTAGGCGTCAAGAACTTCTTTTTCGGTTTTAAATGGACGATACTGTGTTTGCTGCTCCATCCAGGCTGGCAAGCCTTTTGCGTCGCCACTATAACCAAGGCGTGGACCGAGCGTGACATATTCGCTTTGAATGCGGGCGACTTCTTTAAGGCCAATTGCGTGAATTTGCTCTGGCGTCAGTTGCGTGGTTGTCTGATCTTGTACCCATGCCTTGTACCATTGGTCGCCATTTGGCAGTGCTCCCCAGCCAGTGCTGGTGCGGGCGGCAGGCAGGTATTCATTGTTAAGGAATTCGTTAAACTTGCGTAAAGCTGGCAAGGCGAGTTGTTCGATAGCATTGCGATATTGTTCTCTAAGACGTGTTTTGTCTTTTTCAGTGAAGCTTTTTGGGAAATTTTTGATTGGTAGGTAATAAGCCTGATCTTCGGCTTTGTCTGCCAGTAGTTGCTTGTATTGTGGAAGTGTTGAAATCACCAACGCTTTTGGTAAAACAATCCCGCGACGCATACCAACACGCATGTTGATCGTTGCTTGCTTTAGCCACGCAGGTAGTTGTTTCAGGCGATTTAAATATGCTTCATAGTTGGCTACGGTGTTGAGTGACTGCGCACTTTGTCCACTGGCAAACTGTGCTAGTGTTAAAGGAATACTATCCATTTGATTGATAGGCATCAGTATGTCGTCAAACTTTGCCATCTCGATGGCACCTTCGACTTCATGCTTAAGACAATCGTAGGTTACTTTGTCATTAGCGCTCAAACTTCCGTAATTGATCTGGCTTAATTGTTTTGCGATATGTCGCAAAACAAAGGTGTGTTTGGCTTTAACCGCTGGATTCAATGTTTGTGGAAGGCGGTCATCGTAACGATTATCTCCATTGTAGGTAGACGAAATGGGCTCAAATTCGGATTGCTGGTCGTAATAGTAGGCAGCTAGTTTGAGTAACTCCTGGCTGTTTGCCTGAGAAGTGGTATGAGAGCTCGCTTTGTTCGATAATTCTGATGTCGCATAAGCCTCCAACTGTACACCCGCATTCAGTATTAAGCTTAATACTAGTGGACTAAAGAGTGTAATTACAGGGCGAAGACGGCCAGGTTTGCTCATTGCTTGTTCCGTAAAATAAGATGGTGCCATGTCGCGGCAAAAAGTGTGGCGCTATTTTACGCGAGACGGACTAAAAATGGATGTCGTTGTAAAGTGTGCCATGGCGCATAGCACAGTGCAGCGATTGCACTGTGCCGATGTGTAGTGAAAGAGGGGGGGGCGTTGAGGTCAGTTTTTGATAAAGAATTAAAACTCTTCCCAATCATTGCCTTCAGGTGCAGCTTGTTTGACATTGGATTTGTTGCTTAATTGCGGGTTGCTGGCAGCCTTTTTATGATTCACCGATTTAACAGGTGCTTTTTTTGTTAGTGTTCCGGTGTTGTTATTTGGACGATTTGCTGGCGTTTGCAATATATTGGTGAGCTTAAAGATGCTGACTGCCTGTGCAAGAGCACTGGCTTGCTCTTGCATGCTTTCTGCGGCGGCTGCTGCTTGTTCAACGAGAGCTGCATTTTGTTGTGTCATCTCATCCATCTCGGCAATGGCAAGATTGACTTGTTCAATACCTGCGCTTTGCTCCTGGCTTGCCGCCGTTATTTCACTCATGATATCGGCAACATGTTTAATTGATGTCACAATTTCTTCCATCGTAACGCCAGCCTGACCGACCAATTCATTACCAAAATTCACTTTTTCGACAGAATCATCAATCAAACCTTTAATTTCTTTTGCTGCGCTGGCGCTGCGTTGAGCCAGATTGCGCACTTCGGTAGCAACGACCGCAAAGCCACGTCCTTGCTCCCCAGCACGGGCGGCTTCTACGGCGGCGTTCAAGGCCAGAATATTAGTCTGGAATGCAATGCTGTCAATAACGCCGATGATATCAACGATTTTTCCCGAGCTATCTTTAATTGAGCCCATCGTCGTTACTACCTGGCCTACTATGCTGCCGCCTTTGATTGCTACGTCGGATGCAGAGATCGCAAGCTGATTAGCGGTCTTTGCATTGTCTGCATTTTGCTTGACAGTAGAGGTCAGTTCTTCCATAGAGGAAGCGGTTTCTTCGAGAGAGCTGGCTTGATTTTCTGTTCTGGAAGAGAGATCTGCGTTACCGGCAGCAATTTCTCCGGATGCAGTGGAAATCATTTCAGTACTTCTGTGTACCTGGCTGATAGTCATGACCAGATTATTATTCATATCTGCCAGGGCGCTAAGCAGCTGTCCGGTTTCATCAGATGAGTTGACTTGAATTTTTCCGGTCAGGTCGCCGTCTGCTACTTTTTTTGCAACAGATACTGCAGCGTCCAGGGGGCGTGTGATTGAGCGCGCAATCCAAACTGCAAATGCACTGCTGATTGCCAAGGCTGCCAAACCTAAAATCAACATCAGGTTGCGTGAAAAGCTGATATTACTCTTAATCTGATTGCCATTTTCTGTCATCGCAGCTTTTTGGATATCGCACAGATGGGCAATGTCGTTTAATGCTTGCCTTAGAGCTGGGAAAGTCGTGCTCTGCATCATGGCTGTCGCATCATCTTTTTGATCTAATTCGATGAGGTCAGCCGTTTTGCTAAATGCCGTGACAAAACCTGTCATTGAGGTTTTGAGCTTTTCCAGGGATTTTTTCTCTTCGTCGGTCTGTGCTAATTGGCCGATTGTTTCGAGAAGTTCATTGATTTTCTTTTTGTTGGTATCAATCGCTGTATATAATTTTGTGCGTCCGTTTTGATCCGAAGTTAAGATCATCTCGAGGGTGCGACTGCCATTTTCCTGTATCAGGGAGGCGATTTCCAATCCGCTGGCAACGCTAACCGCATTGTTGTCAAGGATTTCCTGGCTACGACGCGATATTTCGTTGAGTCGGACAATACTGACGATAACCATGATGAGCATAATGATTAAGGTAAGACTAAATCCTATGCTGAGTCGTTTGCCAATTTTAAGATTATTGAAATTCATAGTAATTTGCCTTCTGTCGTAGATGTAAAACCCGTTGAATCTGTCGCTTATATCTCAAATGTAGCCAATAAATCAGGTAATGAATCCATAGTCGAAGTATCAGCATCAAACTTTACAGTGAAATTCAAACTTCTGTTCATGTAAAATCATCAAGCGCTCGAAAAATAAGGAAATGTATGAAGCTTGCAACTTTAAAAGATGGATCACGCGATGGTCAGTTGATCGTGGTCTCCCGTGACTTGAAGACCGCATGTATTGCCAATGGTATTGCGCCAAGCTTGCAGCGCGCCTTAGATGACTGGAACTTTATTGCTCCTCAATTGGATGAATTATATACGCGTCTGAATGCTGGCCGTGCGGTCAATAGTTTTGATTTTGTCGCTGAAAAATGTATGGCACCTTTGCCAAGGGCATATCAATGGGCAGATGGTTCATCCTATGTGAATCACGTAGAGTTGGTGCGAAAGGCACGCAATGCTGAAATGCCCGAGAGTTTTTGGCATGATCCCTTGATGTATCAGGGAGGGAGTGACGATTTTATTGGTCCCTGTGACGACATTGTGTTGGCGTCTGAGGAGTGGGGTATTGATTTTGAAAGTGAAATCGCTGTCATTACTGGTGATATCCCAATGGGCGAGAAAGTGCAGTATGCCGGTGAACATATTCGTTTGCTGATGTTGGTCAACGATGTTTCGCTGAGAAATTTGATTCCGTCAGAATTGGCAAAGGGATTTGGCTTCTTCCAATCGAAACCCGCTTCCAGCTTTTCGCCCGTGGCGGTAACGCCGGACGAGTTAGGCGAGTTTTGGAAAGACGGTAAAGTTCATTTGCCACTGCGCTCGACTTGGAACGGCAATCTGGTTGGGCAGCCAAATGCCGGTGTTGATATGGTGTTTTCATTTCCGCAATTGATTACGCATTTATGCAAAACTCGCAACGCGCGCGCTGGCACCATTATCGGTTCTGGCACCGTGTCCAATAAGGATGCGAGCAAAGGTTTTAGTTGCATTGCTGAAAAACGTGCTCTGGAAATGATCGCGACGGGTGAGTCTGTAACGCCGTTCATGCGCTTTGGTGACACGATCAAAATTGAGATGCTCGATAAAAATGGCAAATCGATTTTTGGCGCGATTGAGCAGAGTGTTGTTGAGACCGACTCCGCAAATTAATTAAACCATAACTTCGTTGCCGCTTGGCTTTAGCGGCACGAACGTCGCTTGAGTATTTGCGATCATGATTAATGAATTGTTCGACATATTTGCGAATTAAGTCGCCGTCAAAATGCCTTTTTTTCGGAGCCGTTTAGATGCTTAAGATGTCTCGTCAGGTTGTTTTTTTGCCGCTAGTTTTCGTCAGTACATCCGTGTTGGCGCAAATTAAAGTCGGTGTTGACGCGTCCATGACAGGCGCGGCGGCTTCCATTGGTTCCTCATCAAAAAAAGCGGTTTTACTTTGGCCTAAAGAAATTGCCGGCCAGAAGCTTGAGTACATCATGCTGGATGATGCCAGCGATCCTGGTAATGCAGTTCGCAATGCACACAAGCTGATCAATGAAAATAAGGTCGATGTCATTGTTGGTCCTAATTTGACTTCTGCGTCTTTGGCAATGCTTGACAGTCTCGCTGAAAGTTCTACACCTATGATTACCTTGGCCGCTGCTGCTTCTATCGTTTCTCCCATGGACGAGAAACGAAAATGGGTTTTCAAAATGCCGCAAAACGATAGTCATATGGCATCATTACTAACGCAAAATATGGCAGAGCGAGGTTATAGGCGTATTGCTTTTATTGGTTTCGCTGATGCGTATGGCGAGAGTTGGGCGAATGAATTTTCTAAATTTGCGGAGCTCAGAAAAATCAGTATTGTTGCCAATGAGCGTTATGCAAGAACAGATACCAGTGTAACCGCACAGATTTTAAAAATTATGACAAGTAAGCCGGATGCCGTTTTAATTGCCGGATCGGGTACGCCAGCAGTCTTGCCGCAAAAGACCTTGAAAGAGCGCGGTTACTCAGGACAGATTTATCAGACGCACGGTATTGCGAGTCAGGAATTTTTAAACCTTGGTGGTAAGGATGTTGAAGGAACCTTATTTCCAACTGGGCCAGCGGTTGTTGCGTCGCAATTGCCAGCAAGTAATCAGGTAAAGAAAGTAGCGCTGGATTTTTCGAGCCAATTCCAGGCTGCTTATGCGAATGAGCATAGTGTGAACGGTCTGAATCAGTTTGCTGCTGACGCTTGGGGTGCCTACATGCTGATGGCACGGGCAATCCCTGATGCCATTAAGTTGGCGCATCCCGGAACCAAAGAGTTCAGGATTGCATTGAGAAATGCGGTTGAAAATACGCATGATTTAGTCGTTCCACAAGGTGTCGTCAATATGTCGGTAACAGATCATGTTGGACTCGATCAGCGTTCGCGAGTGATGGCGCGGATACAGAATGGAAAGTTTGTGTATTTGAGCGGTGGCTAAGCTATCTGACATGTGATAGCTTAGCCACCAAGGTACACAACCTGGTTATTGTCGGCCCATCTGGAAAAACACACTTTTCGCGCCACCTTGACCCACTGCAAAACCCAAGTAAATCGGTCCCATAAAGCTATTAAATCCAGCAAACAGACTCAGACTTTTTCGTAAAGAAGGAATCGAGATATCTTTGCCTGTATCCCAGACATTGCCAGCTTCGAATGATGATCCCAGGAACAGACTTTGGCCCGCCATTTCAAAATTCACTGCACGCAATAAATAAGTGGCACTACCGTAAAGCATGTAGTTTCCACTGAACTGATCCTGTTGATAAGCCGATAGTTTTTGGAACCCGCCTAAGGTTGAGCCTATGCCTTGCAATGCGGTGCTTGACTGAAATAGGCCGGCGGCGCTCAATTTTAAATTAACACTGTGGCTACCGAAACTTTTCGCCCACTCCGATGTGAACGACGTTTCCTGATAATTGTGGTCACTCTTATTTAAACCAAAAAACACATTGCCAGCGACTTTGTAGCCATCCCTTGGAAAGCTAGGGTCACTCAATTGGTCAATGACAATCGATGTTTTGATACCTAATTGTTGCAAGCTACCAGATGGCAAATTGATGTTCGTCAGTGAATTATCGGAATTGAGCAGGTAACCACCTAGTTTGGGATGTATGTTGTACCGATTGTAGTTAATGCCTATTCGAGCCTCTCCTAGTTTACTTTCATCGCCAAGTCTGAATGCTATGTCTGTACCGGCTTTTTCGGAGCGTAAATCGTATTCTGCAACGCGCGTATTGTCCACGTATTGATTAACCGTCGTGTCGTTAAATTCGATATATGGCGAGATAAACATACCCTCGCGCTCAAACAGCGGTTGCCGCAATTCGGTATGTAATCTGGTTTCATTTCCAAAAGTGGCATCTGTTCGCCATTCTAGCCCGCTCTCGTTTAACCATGGGCGTCGATGACCGACTTGCAAGCGAAATCCTCCGGCACCATCGAAGCCACTGGATAAATTTAGGCCAAATCGTAAAAAATGCGGGCCCCAATTACGGCCTCGCGCGTCCACTCGCACACCATATTCATTGTCGCGTTGTACTAGCTCATGGCTGATGCTATCAAATTCGCGGGCGTTATTTAAAATGGCCAGCTTTCGATTAATCTCATCAGCGTTGTAGATGCTGCCGATTGGTATTCGTAATTGTCGTCGGATATCAACTGATGGAATTTGACTATTGTTATCTATATCGACAAAGCCTATTGTTATCGGCGGTAATTGCGGATGGGTACGCATATGTTGCGCGCTGACAAATACCGCGGTCGGTAAGGATAGAGCTTGCAATTGTGTCCGCATTTTTTCTGCAGCCTTCTCACCAATCAATGTGGCTTCTTCGGAGCGCCCAAAGTCCATAAAGCCGATGTTGCCCAGATCCGGTTCAATCAGAATATCCTGCCGCTGGAGTAAGGCTTTTTGTGCTTGTACATTTTGTTCAGTCAAGATGTTAACCATTTGCTGACTGACGTTGAATAAAGTTTGTAGCTTATCTCTCGGAAGTAAAGGTGTTCCAATATTGACTGCAATAACGACGTCTGCCCCCATACTGCGAGCGATATCGACAGGCAGATTGCGTACCAGTCCACCATCGGACAGCAGGCGTCCGTCTATCTCTGTTGGCGCGAATACGCCGGGCGCGGCCATGCTGGCACGTATTGCTTTATGTATCGAGCCTTTGTTGAAGACCACCATTTCACCTGTCTCGAGGTCGGTTGCTACTGCGCGAAATGGAATTGGCAATTGATCAAAATTGATGTCCGAAGGTAAATGGGCGGTCCAATTTTGAATTAATTCTTGAAATTGGCTCGCTTGAACGACGCCAGCTGGGAGGCGTACGCCATTTTCACTCAAGCCTAAAGTGGCGCCTAACGGGTACCGATCATCATCTTCTCTGACCGATTGGGGCAATGATCGACGTTCCACACGATCAAGTGCTATATCGTTGAGTTTTAGATTCTGCAATTTTTGCTCGATGTCAGAGGCTGAAAGACCAGAGGCATATAAACCACCAATAACCGCTCCCATGCTTGTGCCAGCGATACAGTCGATGGGAATGTGCATGGCTTCCAGTTGTTTAAGTACCCCAATGTGGGCAAACCCGCGTGCACCGCCGCCAGAGAGGACGACACAGACCTTGAGTGGTTTGGTTTGCGTTTGCGGTGGGTTCAGTGTTTCCGCTCTTGCAGTAAAAACATATGAAAATAATATGAAAACAGTCAAAATCTTGAAAAAACTGCTTTTCATGTGACGGTATTTGTGATTGAGCATAGAATTCTTGTCGTGGTCTCTATATACTGCTATATGTATATCAACTAAGCTTTACCGAAGTTTAATGGTATAAGCCAATTTACTCTCGCTACCTATGAACCTACATCAATTACGCTTTGTCCGGGAAGCTGTCAGGCAGAATTTTAATCTGACTGAGGCCGCAAAAGCTTTATTTACTTCACAACCTGGTGTTTCTAAGGCAATTATTGAGTTGGAGGAGGAATTAGGGGTCGATATTTTCACCCGACACGGCAAGCGTATCCGTGGGCTGACCGAACCTGGGCGTGCCGTTTTGAAGTCGGTTGAACTGATTATGCAGGAAATTGATGGTTTAAAACGCATTGGTAAAGAATATGCGGCGCAAGATAGCGGTAGTTTTACCATTGCTACGACGCACACCCAGGCGCGCTATGCCTTGCCTAAGGTAGTGCAGGCGTTTATGCTGAAGTACCCCAAGGTGCGACTGTCTCTGTTGCAAGGAAATCCTAAACAAATCGCTGAAATGGTAATGCGCGACCAGGCGGATCTGGTGATTGCGACTGAATCAATTTCCGGCTTTGATGGTTTGATTTCACTTCCTTGTTATCAGTGGGAGCATGTGGTTGTAGTACCTGTAGATCATCCTTTGTTGAAGTTAAAAAATATCACACTGGAAGAAATTGCCCACTATCCATTGGTGACGTATGACGCGGCTTTTGCCGGGAGAAGTAAAATTGATCATGCGTTTCAGGTTCGTAATTTGAAGCCAGATATTTTGTTAGAGGCGATAGATGCAGATGTCATTAAAACCTATGTTGAACTGGGTATGGGAATTGGTATCATTGCAGGAATGGCTTTTGACGCTGAGCGTGATAAAAATTTACGCGCTATTCCGGTCGGACATTTATTTGGTATGAACGTGTCGCGCGTTGCAATTAAACAAGGGGCGTATTTGCGTAGTTACATCTACACCTTTATTGAACTCTTGAATCCTACCCTGAATCGCAAGATGGTTGATAGTGCTTTGCAAGGTAACAAAGATAATTACGATTTATGAGCATGCAGCGTTTGCGTGATTGGCCGCTGACTGAGCGTCGCCGACTGAAAGTCATCCTGACCGATATTGACGATACGTTGACAACAGCAGGTAAGCTGAGCGCAGCAACGCTGCAAGTGTTGGATAGAGCCAAGCAGGCTGGTTGGTTGCGGATTGCCGTGACCGGCAGACCGACTTTCTGGACTTTACCCTTACTGCGTTTGTGTAATTTTGATGCGGTAATTGCCGAGAATGGGGCGAGCGCATTCTGGCTTGATGAAGCAGGCAAACAGCAAGCAATGTTTTATGCGGAAGCAGAGCTTCGTCAGCAACATCGTCAACAGTTGGAGCAATTTGCGGTGATATTGCAAGCGCGTTTTCCAGAGGTGAAAGTTGCATCTGATGCACCTCAGCGCATCGGTGACCTGGCGTTTGATATAGGCGAAGAAATAACGCCTTTACCATTAGCCAGAACGGCAGAAATTGCGGACTTCATACGAGAGCACGGTTTGTATGCAACGACCAGTAGTATCCATGCGCATGCATCTGTTATGCATTTTTCTAAGCAGACCATGACGCAGAAATTGTTGGCGGAAGTGTTTGATATTGCAGATCATCACGCGCGTGAATGCTGTGTGTTTGTCGGCGACTCGCCAAACGATGCGAGTATGTTTGCCCATTATCCATGGTCGGTGGGCGTGGCCAATGTGAAAAAATACCTAGACAGATTTGATGCACATCCGCTCTATGTTACCGAACAAGCGTGTGGTGCCGGATTTGTCGAATTGATTAACTTTTTATTAGATGAAGAAAATGACTGAAGAAACGATGCGCGAATATTATGCTCAACGCGCGCAAACCCTGGAGCAAGTGTATCAACGACCAGAACGTCAGGCAGATTTGCAAGAGATGCAGCAACGCGTCTGCGAATTGCTGAAGAATCATAAAGTACTGGAAGTCGCTTGCGGCACAGGTTATTGGACTGAGAAATTTGCGCCACATGCGCAATCGGTGTACGCGACAGACATCAATCAACCTATGCTTGACTTGGCGCAAGCTAAAAACTATCCGGATGTCAAACCTGAATTTGCACTGGCAAACATTTATGATTTGCCAGATGCCAAAGAGGGGCAATATTCAGCTTGCTTTGCAGGATTTTTTTGGTCACATGTGAAGCGCGAAGAACAAGCCGCCCTGTTGGCAAAGTTAAGTAAGGGTGCGGGTAAGGGGAGTTTGTTGGTACTGATGGATAATAATTATATTGAAGGTAGCAGTACCCCTATTGCCCGTACAGATGCAGAAGGAAATACCTTTCAGTTTCGCATACGCGCCGATGGTGAACGGGTTTTGATCGTCAAAAATTTCCCGACTGATAGTGCTTTGCGTAAAAAATTCGGTCCATTGGTCAGAGATATCAGGGTGGTGCGGAACGAACATTACTGGTTATTGACCTGTATTCTGAAGTAAGTTGAGCTCAGTTTAATTGGTAATTTATTTTTAATCCTAGGCGTCTAGTATTGTTCCTCGAAACCGAGACGTGCTACATTGCTTGGGTTTTTAAACTTGGATAGAAGGAGTAGACATGGATTTACAAACATGCACAGAGACAATTCGCACTAAAGTTGGTGATGATAGCGGTTTGAATGCCACCCTGAAATTTGATTGTGGTAGTGATGGCGTGGTTTTTGTCGATGCGACAGCGACGCCAAACACGGTATCCAATGAAAATAAAGAAGCTTCCTGCACAATTACCATTTCTTTGGAAAACTTGGCAGCTTTGTTGAAGGGTGAATTGAACCCTATGAATGGATTTATGATGGGCAAGTTGAAAGTCGCTGGCGATATGGGCGTCGCAATGCGCTTGCAAACAGTAGTCTAAGAACTTGTTACTTCAAGCCAGAATTCAAATCTGAATTCTAAAGCCGGAAAAAAACCGCAGAAATCTATCGATGCTGCGGTTTTTTATTGGAAAATGCTAAACCAGCGACATCGCGCCAACAATCAATGCAGAGGTGCCATCCGGGTATAGTGCATCAAAGCAACGGGTGCATGAATTGCAGAATAAATGCGAACGTTTGACGTGTTTGTAACGTAAGACCAATTGCAATTGTACCGTGATACAGTAAGGGCAATGTTCGCGCATCTTGCCTACCGATTGCACATCTTCAGCATAAAATCCGCCGTCTACAATGGCTCCATCGACCACATCTCTGGGGTCTACTTCTAGCAGGGTGAATTCTGGTGCGCGTTGATTTCTGCGTTCGCTGGAGAAGTGTGGCTGTGCTTGTATCACAGTGCTGCTAACATGATTCATGTTGAACTCCTGAAATGTTACTTGCGCCCTGACTTTGAGAATAATCCGGAGGCGCACCTCAATTTAGTAAAATTCGGATGGAATAACAAGGGATGCTTTGAAACTCATGGAACAAAGTAATAATGCTAAGGAATTACTTGTGCTGCCGCAAAGGTGGTCCTGCCAGATTCCTTCGGGGCAAACTATATTAGAGGCTGCGTTGAACGCAGGCATACGCTTACCGAGCTCGTGCCGAAACGGTGTCTGCCGCGCTTGTATGTGTAAGTTGCTTGAGGGAACGATTCAATATCGTATTGAATGGCCGGGCTTAAGTGCGGAAGAGAAAGCAGAAACCTGGATTTTGCCTTGTGTAGCGGAAGCGAACGGACACCTGGTCATTCAGGCGCCGCTTGCCATTAATGAGTTGGATGCGGATTAATGTCGATTAATGCGGAATAAATCGTGTTTCCGCATTGCTACACTGTTGTATTGCCTCACCCTTGCCATGCCAGCATGGCGTCATAGCCTCTTTGTCGGGGTAGGGAATCCCGTCATCGTTGAGTCTTGCCAGGCGTGTATCCCATGCATTAACGCCCGAAGTGCTCACCTCTAGCCTCACTATCCAACCACGGGTTTGTGGTTCATTATCAAGCGAATCGATCATGAAGTTACCAATGCTGTATATGATAGGTTTGCCTTTATATTGTTCGGTATCCTGAGTTACATGCGGATGTCCGCCTATCACTGCGTCGGCGCCCGCATCAATCATGAGATGAGCAAGCTGGTGTTGCCGCTCTCCGGATAATGGTTCATTTTCCCAGCCCCAATGCATGAATGGAATAACTACGTCGGCATGGTAGGTGAGGCGGGCATTTTTAATATCGCGGACCACCTGTTCATCGTCTTCACTCCAGGCGACGCCAGCTTCCGTTGCTGTTGCTTCAAAACTGCGCGGCATGAATTCGTCGTAACCTAATAGGGCGATCCTGATTCCTTTGCGTTCAAGTATCAGTGGCTTATGCGCTGCTTTTAAATTTCTGCCACCGCCAAAATAGGAGAATTTTTGTTGTTCTAAATGCCCTAACATTTCTGTGAAAGCGGCGCGACCAAAGTCTCCTGAATGATTGTTGGCGAGTGACACGGCATCAAAATGCTGATGAATCGTTGGTAGGGCGATGGGATTGCCGCGAAAAGTAAAAATTTTCTCCGCTTTGTCACCCGTTGTTGCAACTACACACTCCAAATTGCCAATACGGATATCAGTGCTCGCTAAGATGGCAGAATAAGCCTCTAGAGGATCTTTTTTTTCTGCGATCCACTGCGCTGGCACTCCGTCTAGAACAATGTCTCCAGCGAATAACATGCTGACTGTAGGTTTTGGTGTTTCGGCGCTGATGGCGAGGGTTGTGTTGCTTGTGACAATAAAACTTGAAACGATGACCAGTAGTCGTGCGGTTTGTTGCAGTGTTGAGGTAAGTTTCATATTATTTGTCCTGCAAAGTGCAATGATATTGTAGCTCGCGCTCTAGTGGCCCTGCATATAGGCGATTGAATGGTGTTAAGACAGATTCTTCGTTGCGTCGTTGAAAAGGCGGGTAATAACTTGCTTCGTGGATGGGGACGTCGCCGTGCGAGGTTTGAAAGTAAGCGTAAATTTTGATGTAGTTAATGGCATTCTGCTCGCCGTTCATTTCCATCTTTAATTTAAAGCGGCCACCGATATCAACTGGTTCAATTTGATAGGGATTGTCGGAGGGGTGCGCTTCGATAATCTGTGTCTCTCCCGCATATGTGGCGTAACAGCGCAGAAGTGGCGCGGCCTGTGCCGTACTTTGTAGGCCTGCAACACTCAAGGCTCCAAATAAGAGAAAATTCTTGATGGCAAAATTGAAGATTGCTTTTGATAAAGGAATTTGCATACTCGTACACGCGAGAAAATGTGGGTGCCGTATCATAACGCCAACTCAGTCTTCTATATGTTGGGTTTGTGAGAAATTGCTACTCATATTGTTAATTTTTCGCGATTGAAGCTTTGTCCGTAAGTCCTGAAATGTAGTGCCGGTCTAGAGGTTTTCGTCCAGATGTTGTCGCAGTGTCTTTTTCTTTTGTTTATTTCGGGTACAGTTTATCGTCTTGCCAAGCGTGTCCTTTCTAATCCCCGACCTTATTGGCATTCATCCACGATAGAAATTTTTTAAATGGTCAACGAATGAAACAAGAGATGGTGAACAATCCAGAATTTCAAACTTTGCTGACGCAGGTGTTAGAAGAAAAAATCCCGTTTTGTCACTTGTTGGGCGTAAAGGTTGCCAGTCTTGATCCGGATCGTCCTCGACTCCAGTTTGATATGCGTGAAGAATTACTTGGTAATTTTGCGCAAGGCATGTTGCATGGCGGAGTGATTGCCTCAGTGCTCGATAGCGTTGCTGGTATCGCGATTCTGTTAAAAATGGCAGCGTTACATCCTAAAGAAGATGTCTTTTCTCAACTAAGAGAATTTGGCCTGATGAGCACGATCGATTTAAGAATTGATTATCTGCAACCAGGGAAGGGGGCGAGTTTTACAGCCAATGCAGAAGTGACGCGATTGGGTAAGCGTGTCGCGAATGTCTTGATGGATTTGCGAAATGAAAAAAACGAGCGTATTGCAACCGGTGCTGCTGCATTTATGTTGCACGGACGTACTTAAGTAAGATGCCGCTTGGCTGTGCGCACCTTTGAATGCGCTCATGAAAATGCCTTATAGCTAACATTTAGTATCGATTTGATGCAGATGAGGTCGCCAATTTGGCTGAAATTGGACAAGTTGCGCTAAAAGTTGAATATATTTGTAGATATCTTCATTTTTTATTTACTTTCTCTTGCAGATTGTGCGTATAATCAACTAGTCGTTGAGATTCAAAGTGGTAGTGCAGTATCAGTCTGTCATTTCTTACTTGGTTGAAACGATCTATCGGGCAAATGCCCAAATTAACTGAAATAGGAAATAGTAATGGCAACAGGTATTGTTAAGTGGTTCAATGATTCTAAAGGTTTTGGTTTCATTACTCCTGATGAAGGCGGCGAAGATTTGTTCGCTCACTTCTCCGCAATCGTATCTTCCGGCTTCAAATCTTTGAAAGAAAACCAACGCGTTTCTTTCGAAGTAACGACAGGCCCTAAAGGTAAGCAAGCTTCCAACATCGCTCCTCTGTAATTAGAGAGTTGATGGGCTGATATAACAGCCTTGCAATAAGAAATCCCCGATTTGTCGGGGATTTTTTTTGGTCGTTGTAAATGTGTCTCGCACTTTTTAATAAAACAACTTTATACTGCGTAGCACATGGATGAAATCTTGAATAGTGAAGATGATGCCTTGCTGAAACATTTTTTACTTATTCTTGTTTCTGATCAATACCAATTTTTTTGATATTTGTACGCTGGCGTATTTGAGAAAAACTGATTGAGAGGGTAGTGATGATGAATTTAACGATCAGGCTGAGGTTGATTGGTACCATGACCTTTATGGCTATCATGCTGACTATTGGTGGCTTGATGGGTATTTACGGTGTACGTAATAGTAATGCAGTCATCCAGGAGCTATTCACAAATCAGTTACCTTCGGTCGATAGTTTAGAGCAATCCAGGGTCTGGCTATTGAGTTCCAGAACCGCACTTGATAGGGCGATTGCCCATCCAGATGCTACAGATGTATCGACAACGATAAGTAAGTCGGAAGAGTTCGTTGTTAAGTCTGATGAAAGTTTTAAAAAATATCTTGCTTTGCCGCAGGATGAGGCAGAAAAAAAATTAGCAACGGATCTTATTTCACTTCGTGATACCTATTTAAAAGAAGCTCACCAACCTATGTTGGCGGCAATTAAGGCGGGTAATAAAGAAGAAGCTGATCGAATTAATACTGAGGTTGTTCCGGTTAAATTTTCTATTTACTCGGCAAAAATTGGCGAGCTTGCCGAGCATCAGTTTGCCAGTTCGGCAGACTTACTAAAAAAAAGCCAAAGCGACTTCACGATTTTTATGTGGGTTGATATTTTAGGCGTCATCGCAGGCTTGACGGCGGTTTTTATATCCGCACATTTCTTGTTGCGTGCCATTTCTCATCCTTTGCAGCAGGCATTGGTTCAATTTACTGCCATTGGTGATGGCGATCTGACAAATCAATTGAAACCTGAGTCTAATGATGAAATGGGGCAGTTGGTCTCTGGCTTGGAAAATATGCGCCAGAGTCTGGTGCAAACTGTGACGATGGTGCGTCAAAGTAGTGGTTCTATTGCTATTTCAGCAGAAGAGATCGCCGCTGGTAATATGGATTTATCTTCCCGTACTGAGGCTCAGGCAGCTAGCCTCGAAGAGACCGCATCCTCTATGGAAGAATTGACATCAACCGTGCAGCAAAATGCAGATAATGCGCGGCAGGCGAATACTTTGGCGTTGACAGCGTCCGATGTCGCAAGCAAAGGTGGCCGGGTGGTTGGTGATGTTGTGCATACCATGTCTTCGATTAAAGAAAGCTCCAGAAAAATTGTCGATATCATCGGCGTCATCGATAGCATTGCATTTCAGACCAATATTCTGGCGTTAAACGCTGCGGTCGAGGCTGCCCGCGCGGGCGAGCAAGGTCGCGGTTTTGCAGTGGTTGCAAGTGAAGTTCGCAATCTTGCTCAACGATCAGCTGGTGCAGCCAAGGAAATTAAAGAGCTGATCAGTAACTCGGTAGATAAGGTAGAAGAAGGCTCGCGTCTGGTGGATGATGCTGGTAAAACCATGGATGAAATCGTGGTATCCATTAAAAGTGTTGCCGATATCATGGCTGAAATTACGGCTGCCAGCGCTGAGCAAAGTGATGGTATTCAACAGGTCAATCAGGCAATCACCAAGATGGATGAAGCCACACAGCAGAATGCGGCTTTGGTCGAAGAGGCCGCCGCTGCCGCAGGTAGCATGCGTGAACAGGCAAATAATTTGAATCACGCCGTGGGAATTTTTAAAGTGCAGGCGAGTGAAACTCATGTGCGTCAAGTGAATTCGACGCCAGCACCAGTGATCAAGCACGTGGCGAGTCAGTCTAAATCCGTAGCGAAACCAGTAACGGCGATTGCCAGATCAGAAGCACCGAAGACTAAACCGCGTGAAGTAAAACCAATGAAATCCAGCGGTGATGGTGATTGGGAGGAGTTCTGAGTAGAGCTATACAGAGCTATAGACCGAACAAAAGAACGGGCTGCGGCCCGTTTTTTTATGGATAGGAAGTTCAAACGACTATTTTTTCTTCCAATAGTAAGGGTTGCTATACGCTTGACGTAAGAAGTCAATGAACGCACGAATCCGCAAAGGAAGATGTCGTCGTTGCGCAAAAATGGCATAAATATCATTGCCTGGTGCGGTATATTCGTCTAGCACGGTGATGAGTTTTCCCGATTCAATTTCAGAGCCAACTTCCCACATCGAGCGCCACGCCAGTCCTTTGCCTGCCATTGCCCAGTCGTGTAAGACTTCGCCGTCATTGCAGACCATATTGCCATCGACTTTGATGGTCACGTTTTTGCCATGTTGGCGAAAGGTCCAGCCTCGTTGGCTGCCGTCACTACTAAAGGCTAAGCAGTTGTGGTCGCTTAATTCATCGATGCTTTTTGGTGCGCCATAGCGCTTAAGGTAGTTCGGTGCTGCGACCACCACGCGCTTGTTATCAGCTAATTTAACGCCAATTAAATTCGAATCAGTCAGCGACGCGATGCGGATGGCAACGTCAATGCCCTCTCCGATGAGGTCAACCACCCGGTCATTCAAACTCAGGGTCAATTTCAGATCTGCATGTTCGGTCAGAAATGAAGGAATTAAGGGCGCGACGTGTTGTCTTCCAAAGCCTGCCGGTGCTGAAACTGTCAGCGTGCCGCTCGCATGCGCACTACGCTCAGAGACCGAGGATTCGGCTTCTTCCAGATCGGCCAGTATTCGCATGCAATCATCTAAAAATGCAGCGCCTTCATTAGTGAGGGCAATTTTTCGCGTCGTTCTTTGTATGAGTTTGACCCCTAATCTCGCTTCCAGTGCGTCAAGACGACGACTGATCATCGCTGGCGCAACACCTTCTGCGCGGGCTGCAGCGGATAGGCTGCCGCGATTCGCCACTTCAGCGAAGGTGCTGATTTGTTTGAATTGATCCATGTTTTTCTCTGAACTTGTAAGTTGATCAATAATTGCTGCTCATTGTCGCTAATGTTGATAGTCTATACGGTTGATTGTGTGTCTATTTTTAACTAAAAGTAAAAGATAAAGTGATAAAACTAAGTATTTATGTTGGTTTTTATTGAATACACTACAGCGTATTGTCTGTATTGTCTGCATTGCCAAATTGAGGGATAAAAATTCATGGCTATCCACGCGATTGCTTTTGATGCGTACGGTACTTTGTTCGATGTGTATTCGATTGCTCAACTTGCGGAAAAATTTTTCCCGGGGCGTGGCACTGAGGTAGCGCAAATGTGGCGCAGTAAGCAGATTGAATATACCCAATTGCGTACCATGTGCAGTATGTACAAGCCATTTTGGGAAGTAACCCAGGATGCTTTGGTCTATGTTTGTAAAAAACTGGGTCTGAATTTAAGCCTGGATGCGCAAAATAGTTTGATGGGGCAATATGCACGCCTCGAGGCGTTTCCCGAGAATTTGGCAGCCTTGAAAACGTTGCGCGCTTCCGGCGTTAAGTTATCTATTTTGTCCAATGGCACGACACCGATGTTGCAATCAGCGGTCGATGCAGCCGGAATGCAGGGTATTTTTAGTCATTTGATGTCGGTAGAGGTAGTGCGCAAATATAAAACAGCTCCTGAGGCCTATCAATTGGGACCTGACGTGTTTGGTGTGCCAGCTAAAGATATTTTATTCGTATCGAGTAATGGTTGGGATGTATGTTGCGCCACCTGGTTTGGTTACACCACTTTTTGGGTGAACCGCGCAGGTGCGCCTTTGGAAGAGCTGGGTGTGGTGCCCCATGGTATTGGTAGCACATTGACTGATGTGATTGATTTTGTGGAAAAGTTTCGTAGTTAGAATTTAGTTTTCATTTTTATTCTTATTTTTAATTTTCGCTTGGAGATGGATATGACGCAATTGAACTTACCTGCAGGTATGCAAATTACTGGTGAAATCAAACCAGGTTTTGAGCAAATTTTGACGCCTGACGCGTTGACATTGGTAGCGAAACTGAGCCGTGCATTTGAACCGCGCCGTCAAGAGTTACTGGCAGCACGTGTCGAACGTGCAAAGCGCCTCGATGCTGGTGAGCAGCCTGACTTTTTGCCAGAAACTTTGCATATCCGCGAAGGCGATTGGAAAATTGCCCCTATTCCTAAAGCACTTGAATGCCGTCGCGTAGAAATCACTGGTCCGGTTGAACGCAAGATGGTCATTAATGCGTTTAATTCAGGTGCAGATAGTTATATGACTGACTTTGAGGATTCCAATACACCAAATTGGGATAATCAGATCAGCGGTCAGATCAATATGCGCGATGCAGTTCGTCGTACGATCAGCCTGGAGCAAAATGGCAAGTCCTACAAACTGAACGACAAAATCGCCACTCTCGTGGTACGTCCACGCGGTTGGCATCTCGATGAAAAACACGTGCTGGTTGATGGCAAACGAGTTTCAGGCGGTATTTTTGATTTTGCTTTATTCTTATTTCACAATGCCAAAGAACAATTGGCTCGCGGCGCTGGCCCATATTTCTATTTGCCAAAAATGGAATCACATCTGGAAGCGCGTTTGTGGAACGATATTTTTGTGATGGCACAAAATGAAATCGGTATTCCACAAGGGACGATCAAGGCAACTGTTTTGATCGAAACTATCGTCGCTGCATTTGAGATGGATGAGATCTTGTATGAACTGCGTGAACATAGCTCGGGTCTGAATGCGGGTCGTTGGGATTACATTTTCTCTTGCATTAAAAAATTCAAAAACGATAAAGACTTTTGCCTCGCTGATCGCGCTAAAGTCACGATGACAGCGCCATTTATGCGTTCTTATGCTTTGCTGTTGTTGAAAACATGCCACAAACGTAATGCGCCAGCAATTGGTGGAATGGCTGCGTTGATTCCGATCAAAAACGATCCTGAAAAAAATGAGATCGCCATGGGCGGCGTACGTAATGACAAGGCACGTGACGCGACAGATGGCTATGATGGTGGTTGGGTTGCCCATCCGGGTCTGGTCGAGTTGGCGATGACGGAATTCAAAAAAGTGTTGGGTGATGCACCTAACCAAATTTCGAAACAGCGTCCTGACATCGAAGTGACAGCGAAAGATTTGTTGAATTTCCAGCCTGAAACGCCAATCACAGAAGCAGGTTTGCGTTACAACATCAACGTCGGTATTCATTATCTCGGCGCATGGTTAGCGGGCAACGGTTGTGTGCCTATCCATAATCTGATGGAGGATGCAGCGACTGCTGAAATTAGTCGTTCACAAGTATGGCAATGGATACGGTCTGCCAAAGGTAATCTGGAAGATGGACGTAAAGTGACAGCGGCAATGGTGCGCGCCATGATTCCTGAAGAATTGGCGAAGGTCAAAGAAGTTGCGGGTGATGGCCCAACGTATGACAGAGCTGCCGTCATTTTTGAAGAAATGTCGACTTCCGAAAACTTTGCAGAATTTTTGACTTTGCCTTTATACGAAGAAATCTAAAATATTTCATTACTAAAGTTAGTCAGGATCAAAAAAACAGCCCGAAAAAAACGGGCTGTTTTTATTGGTGGTGGCATACTGTCGTTTTATTTTCTACACTGTGTTGCGACGTCTTGTCCTGCAGTTTTTTGAAAGCGTATTGATCATGCCTCAGTCCACACCTATTTCACCAGAAACCGTCATTGCCCATACTGAAGAATGGCTGGAAAAAGCGGTTATCGGTCTCAACCTCTGTCCGTTTGCTAAAGCGGTGCAAGTAAAAAAGCAAATCCGCTATGTGGTCAGCGAAGCGACGACACCAGAAGCTTTGCTGGAACAATTGCACAGCGAGTTGGAATTGTTGGCTGAAACGAGTCCGGAAAAGATTGATACGACGTTATTGATTCACCCTCAGGTATTAACAGATTTTTTGGATTTTAATGACTTCCTCGACGTCGCTGATGGTTTGCTGGAAGAGTTGGAACTGGATGGTATTTTGCAGGTGGCGAGTTTTCATCCTGATTTCCAGTTTGATGGTACAGAAATTGATGATATTGAAAACTATACTAATCGTTCGCCTTACCCAGTGATGCATTTGTTACGTGAAGAAAGTATCGATAGGGCGGTAGAAGCGTTTCCTGATGCTGGCATGATTTATGAAAAGAATATCGAAACCATGCAAAAACTTGGTTTTGAGGGCTGGGATAAATTGGATCTTTCTTACTTGAATAAATAACCGCTATCAGTGCCCAGGCCGCGGTATTTCTAAACTCGCTTTGATTTTTTTGGATTCGTTCATGAAGTAGGTCTTGGACTCGAGTGATTTACGAATTTGCAGCAAAAAAAGAATAGGGTTGCCGCTTTTCTGCAATTAATTATTTATATCGATATATGAAAAAGTCATGTGGCGATTCTTGTTTTTTTGTAGTCGCATTATCGTGATAAGCGATTTGTCACAGAATTGATTTTGAGTAGTGAATATCGACAACCGGATTTTGTACTGAGGGGGAGTATAATTTTTTATCCTTATATATCAATGAGATATGGCGATAAATTAAATATACTCCCTGATTTTTATGTGTTTCTACACTCACTACAGCATGCCGGATCTGTTTCTTGTCGACGCTGATGTGCGCGGATTGCTGCCGTCAGGCATGTTTTTTGTCATGTTGATTTTCAGTTTTCTTATTTGTTTGGCTCATTTTCTGTGGAAAATTCGCTCTGACTCTCAGCAATGCCGCGGATTCTTCAGAAATTTTGCCTAAAAGCTCCTTGTTATTTTGCAGAGCAGCATGTACAGTAAGAGGTTGATTTACCTCATTTCTCACCCTTAGTCTTCTATATCTATGGCTTTAATCGTCCACAAATACGGCGGTACTTCGATGGGTTCAACAGAACGCATCAAGAACGTCGCCAAGCGCGTCGCCAAATGGCATGATGCCGGTCACCAGATAGTTGTGGTGCCTTCGGCAATGTCTGGCGAAACAAATCGTATCATCGGTCTCGCTAAAGAAATTATGGCGCAACCTGATCCACGTGAACTCGACATGATCGCCTCGACCGGCGAACAGGTTTCCGTTGGATTGCTGGCAATGGCCTTGCAGGCTATTGGTAAGCAAGCTGTGTCTTATGCCGGCTGGCAAGTTGCCATCAAGACCGACTCTTCTTACACCAAAGCACGTATTGCATCGATTGATGATGCAAAAGTAAAAGCTGATCTGGATGCGGGCAAGATTGTCATCATTACTGGTTTTCAGGGTGTAGATGAGCAAGGCAATATTACAACGCTGGGGCGCGGTGGTTCCGATACATCGGCGGTGGCCGTTGCGGCAGCTTTAAAGGCGCAAGAGTGCCTGATCTACACCGACGTTGATGGTGTCTATACCACAGATCCGCGCGTGGTCTCAGATGCACGTCGCCTGAACACGGTGACCTTTGAAGAAATGCTGGAAATGGCATCCTTAGGTTCCAAGGTGTTGCAAATTCGCTCTGTAGAATTTGCGGGTAATTACCGGATGCCTACTCGGGTTTTGTCATCTTTGACTGACCCATTAATGCCGCTGGAAGAAGAAGCAAAATCCGGCACACTGATTTCGTTTGAGGAAGATACACACATGGAACAAGCTACCATCACTGGCATCGCGTTTAACCGTGATGAAGCCAAAATTACCGTTCTGGGCGTGCCTGATCGTCCAGGTATTGCGTACCAGATTCTCGGCCCGGTTGCTGATGCAAATATCGAAGTCGATATGATCATACAAAACCAGTCGGTAGAAGGAAAAACCGACTTCACTTTCACTGTTCCACGCGGCGAGTACCAAAAAGCGATGGAAGTGCTCGAAGGTAGTGTTAAAGCCCACATCGGCGCAACCAGTATCGTCGGCGATTCCAAAGTGTCGAAAGTCTCCGTGGTTGGCGTAGGTATGCGTAGCCACGTAGGTATTGCATCCCAGATGTTCCGCACCTTGTCGGAAGAGGGGATCAATATTCAGATGATTTCTACATCTGAAATCAAAATCTCTGTTCTGATCGACGAGAAATACATGGAGCTTGCAGTGCGTGCATTGCATAAGGCATTTGGTCTGGAAAACTCTTAATCCTTAAGTTGTAACCGCGATCAGAGCGATCGTTGGCGGTTTAATGCTGTTGTAGTTTGAAAAAAACTATTTTTGTTGGTCGCAATAGTTGACCAAAAGCAGTTGAACCGCTATTATCTTGATCTCGATTACTACCGAGCTCTAGGGCAAAGTTTGTAATAGTGTGGAGGCGTGGCCGAGTGGCCGAAGGCACTTCCCTGCTAAGGAAGCATATGGGCTTAAACCTGTATCGTGAGTTCGAATCTCACCGCCTCCGCCAGTAATTCTGATTAAGCCCCTGATTCGTCAGGGGCTTTTTCTTTTTAGCGATGACTCGCTATATTTGGCCGATAGATCACCAACGCTTTTAGCTAAAATGCGAAGATCACTCGAAGGCGTACTGCAACGGTATCGCTTATCATCCCGCCAGGGTCTTTCCTGCGGTCATGCTTATCACTTCGTTCACTGCAACCAGCTATCTCTGTTCTGACCTACGATCAACTTAAATTCGATGTAGTGAATCAACTGTTCGTGACATTGTTTACAGCAATTAGTCAGAAAATACCGAAGGGATATGCTGGATTATGATCGAACCGTTAACCTTTTTACTGCAATCGAAGCAATGATGTCAGATTTGAATGTTTACTCTGGGAAATGATGGTTTACGAAGAATATTTTGAAATGTACAATTAGTTAACAAAATATTTGCTTCTCATTTTTTCTTGAGTACTTGGGTTATCGAATACACGTAGTACAGGAAGATATGCCAATGCTTCTTATGAAATGTTCAGACTGAAGTGATGCATGCTGACCTGTGATGACGAAGTCTGGACTCAGCGTACATGCATTTGGCAGGGGCAATCAACGATGATTATGGTGATATATGCGGCATAGCTGGAAAGATGAAGTTGTTTCAGAATTACCTGAGGAAACATTTGATCAAGCGTTTTCAAAGCTGCAGAAGCATGTGCAGGACTTAGGATTTGATTATTATTCCTATACGTTGATTGTTGCGACACCGGTAACAAAATTAAATACACGAATATTTAGTAATTTTCCGGATGCGTGGGAAATTCAGCGATCAGATAAATTTGGTATGGACCGTGATCCAATTCTTAAATATGGTCTGAATTGTACTAAGCCGTTTATTTGGGATGTTTCTGACCCGCAAAATAAAGAGTATTGGCAAACTGCTGCTGCTCATAAGATACATGCAGGGTGGTCACAGGCGGTGAGGGATCACCGTGGTTGCATTGGAATTTTTTCTGCAGCATCTCATCGTAAAGAGATGACATTGAATGAGTTGAATGAGATTACTCCAAAAATGATTTGGATAGCACAAACTGCGCACGCAACTTTAAGTAATAAAATTTATTTTGAAATGCTTCCCAACGGCGCTGCGAAGTTAAGCAATCGAGAGAAAGAAATTTTGCTCTGGTCTGCCGAAGGGAAAACAGTAACCGAGGTGGCAATGATTTTGAATATATCTGAGCGTAATATCGTGTTCCATATTCAGAATGCCATGAAAAAGCTAAATACCTCAAATAAGACCCAAACGGTGGTGACAGCTGCCTTGTTGGGCCTAATTCCTCGAACGCTGATATAAAAAACAAAGTTATTTACAGGCTCCTGAACTTGTTTCAGGTTAATACTTATTCGTATGGTTGTGTGGCAATGGCACATCTGTGGAAGAGGAGCTGAAGCTGTGCTTTGCTCTTGCATGCGGTCGTCAAATGAAACAATGAGATGTCAGGCGTAATCAGGTGCGCACACTACCTTCTCAGTTTGAGTTACCCCTCTCAAGATCTCTGCGAGCATTTCATTCAAAGCATGTAAATCTTTGCTTTCTGCGTGATAAGCGATGTATCCATCTGGCCGTATTAGTACGACGTCGCCTTCTTTGGCCGCAAGACTTTTTTGTAGCGTGGCGAACCGATCAAGTAAATTATGTTGCGCCGACGGGATATTCTTTAAACCTTTCTCACTTACTGCAAAAAAAGTGATTCTGTATGCTTCCATCAAATGGCGAGTGCAATCAAAATGGCGGCCATCGTTATCAAAAATAATTGCGATTAGTAAATGTGAGTCTGATAGTTGGTAGGTCGTGACGTGCTGATGATTGCCATCAATTAAATTTGCAAAAGGAACATGCCCTCCGACCGCAGATGTGATACTCGACTTGCGTATAATTGAATTGGAATCGTAGACCTGACTTAAGCCAGAAAATGCATGCGGCAGGGTTGTTCTAAAGTGTCCACGGTTACTCATCGTTGGTAACCAATATTGAATATTGGAAAGTTTGCCTGGATTGCCGCAACTGATAATTTCAGTTGTGTCATCGGTGCTGGCAATGAGCTGTTCCGCTTTTCTTCGTCGCTCGATTTCATAGGTGTCGAGCATACTTTCGGAATAATCACCTTGTATGACGCCAGCAAGTTTCCAGGCGAGGTTGCGGGCATCCTGAATGCCTGTATTCATTCCTAGTCCACCGATGGGACTAAATAAATGTGCCGAATCTCCTGCTAAAAAAATGCGTTTAACGCGGTATCTTGATGCAAGCCGATTATATAAAGGTGCACTTGATTCCCAAGTGATTTCCCGGACCATCACTTCTTCATCGGCGTATTTATTTAATATCTGCTGGTAGTCGTCTTTTTTGAGTTTCTGATTTATTAAATCTATAGGCATATGGTTTTCGGAAATGACGATACGCGTCAAGCCACCTGGAATGGGGATTGCAATCAGGAAGCCCTCTTCTTGAATGAAATAATGCGCATCTTCACGTTGCTTATTCTTCCATACTATTTCGGCATCAAAAAGCCTCATGAAAGCATTGTAATTTTTACCTTCAAATGCGACGCCTAATAATTCTCTCACTTTACTTCGGCTACCATCGCATCCGATCGCAAATTCAAAAGTAGCAGTTTCTATTTTTCCTGGTGCCTGGTGTAAAGTGGCCTCTACACCACCATTGTTTTGAACAAGATGTTTTAATTCAGTGCCTTTTTCTACCTGGATACCCAAACTACTGAGATGATCTTCAAGAATTTGCTCACTCTGCGGTTGAGGTAATGCAATTGAGTAACGGTAAGGGGAGTGCGAGAGTCTGTCGCAATCAATGTGCATTAACTTCTTTTTTGACCAGTAAGAATAAATATGCTTGATCTTTATTCCGGCGCTGATGAACTTGTCTGCCACGCCCATTTGCTGAAATGCTTTTAGCGATGCGGCATTCACCCCTAATGCTTTAGAGCCTTGCATTTTTTCTTGTCGTTTTTCAATAATTCGAACTTTAATTCCATAAATAGTGAGTTGTGCTGCAAGAACCAAACCAACTGGTCCTGCACCAACGATCAATACCGTATTTCCGTTTTTCATATTTTCTTGCCTCCCAAAAATCAATAAAAATAATTAAAAATGATTCAGATGCTAGCCCTCAAATAGCGGTTTGTCAGCTGTACTTTTTTACACTTGTTGTTATTTTTTTCGCTGCTAACATTGCATCCATATCTGAATCGAAACACTCAATTTTTCTTATGTCATTACGTCATATTGAAGCGTATATAAATTTTATACGATCGATTAAAAGAAAAAAGAAAGTGCTACAACCGAGATGATTTGTTGAACATCAATAATGAAATTTATCGATGACTCTTATACGGCTGCAATATCGAAAAGTATCAAAGGCGTTTGAGTTGAGCATGCTTCGCAAGTTTAATCGTCGATTAACTGGTTACCTTAATGTGATCATGATTTAGGAAGAAAAATGAAAATTGTTGGAAACAAATTTATTGGCGTATCAAACGGCAATTCCGTCAAAACCGTTGATCAGTTTTTGGCATCGTTGAAATTACAAAACATTGATCCGGCTTTATTGAGTGATGGTATTTCAATCGAGCAAGGTGTATCTCATACTCAGGCAATCAGGATCAAAGAGGCAATTGACAATGTGGGGCTATTTAAAGCACCGATCTTGACTTCGTATTTCGATCAATATCAACGCTGTAATGGTGTGTTGACGCATAAGCTAAAAGCAGAAAATACGCTGATCTCAGATCCAGGAAAAATTGATGAGGATATATTTCACAGCATATTAATGATTGACGATGAATGTGCCGAGTTATCTGATCACGTCACTGGCAAGCATCTTCAATTTATGGTTCTGATCGAAGCTGGCCGACAAATGGCAAATGCCGTAACGCAAAAATTTTATTCAAATGACTCCAAAATTTATATGGCAGAAAATATGAATATCAGCTTTGAATCATTTGCGTATCCTTTTGCTGTCGATATAAATTTTTTGATGTTGGATAAAAAAATACGCGCTTCTGGTGACGGTAAGTTGACGTCACAAATTCAATTTTTCCAGTCGGGAAAGCGCGTTGCTGAGATCGTCATTTCTTTCACGGTGATGGATAAAAAATTTGTCTCCACATTGGAGTCGATGGCATTAAAAGGAATTGATGCCAGGTTGGCAGCATGAATGATGAGGTGAAGCAGAGATGAGAAATCGTATTGCGGTTTTTGATTTGGATGAAACCATTATCAGACAAAAAAGCATGCTATCTGTGGTGAGGCAATATTTTGAACTTGGCAGTGATATTGAAAAATCCAGAGATGTTGGCTTCACTGATTTTATGGACCACATCAGCAAGTTTGTTGAAAGTAATGAGGGTCGCCAACAACAAAATCGCTATTTCTATCATCTGATGTCTGGCTTTGAGCGGCAACGGATTAGACGCGCGGCAGAGGCGTGGTTTCTGCGTGAAAAGTACGCCATCTATAACGATGCTGTTGTGGCAGAACTTAAGCGTCATAGAGATAACGGTACTTTGATTGTCGTCGTTACCGGCTCATTTTTTGACGCAGTTTTACCGATCAAAAATGACCTGGGTATTGATTATGTCTTATGTGTGAACCAGGAAATTGAAAATGGTTGTTATACCGGACGTATTTTTGGAAGCCCAGTGATTGGTGTTGGAAAAGCCGAAGCATTGGCAAGCTTTGTCAAAGAACATCAGGTCAACATGAAAGATAGTTATGGCTATGGCGATCACATATCCGACGTGGCAATGCTAGAACTTGTTGATCATCCATGTGCAGTAGGCAATTCAGTCGAATTGAAAAAGCTAGCAGTTAGCCGGGGCTGGCAATGTTTAGATTTTTAAATGGAGAACAAGATGTGTCATGAAGATTTTAAGAAAGACTTTGCGGCGGTGTTGGAAATACCTTGCGAGAAACTAACGTCGGATTTTAATCTGGTTGAGGGGGCTGTTTGGGATTCATTAGCTTTTCTCAGCACAATGGCTTTGATCGATAAGCATTACCAAATGGTAGTCGATCCGGCTGAGCTCATGAACGTGGTACGTTTCGGGCAATTACTCGACATATTGGAAGTTGCTGAGGTCTAAATGGGATATCGCACGTTCAAGCACGCTCGAATAGTAGGTGTATCTGCTGCCGTTCCACGCATTTGCCGATCTAATGCAGATATCTTGGGTACGGTTGAGGATGTGAACAGGACTGCCAGAATTTGCGGAGTGGAGCAAAGGTATATTGCCCCGAGCGATGTGTGTGCATCTGATCTTTGCTATACCGCGGCAGAAGCCTTGCTTGATCAAATTCGTTGGGAAAAATCGAGCGTTGATTTGTTGATCTATTTAACGCAGACCCCAGACTATATTGTGCCAGCAACAAGTTGTGTTCTTCATGAGCGCATTGGCTTGTCTCATGCATGTGGCGCATTTGATATGGGTTTGGGCTGTTCGGGCTATGTCTATGCTTTGATGACAGCATTTAGCATGTTAGCAAAACAAGGGATGAAACGGATTTTGCTACTGGTTGGTGATACACCAAGCAAAATGATTTCTCCATTTGATATACCCGCCAATATCCTCTTTGGTGATGCTGGAACGGCTACCGCTATCACGTTTGACGAAGATGCTGGGGAGAGTCATTTTGTTGTTGGAACAAACGGGGCAGGGAGTAAATCTCTCATTATTCCAGCGGGTGCTTACAGGCAACCCAGTAATGAACATACTTCCGTACGGGAGGTAAATGAAAAAGATGGAAGCGCTCGTTCACTTGAAGATCTCTATATGGACGGAGCCGCGGTATTTGGACTAACGCTTAAACATGTTCCGGCGCTCGTAGACCAACTATATCAAGTCTCTGGCTGGAAGCAAGGGGATGTGAGCCAATGGCTATTTCACCAGGCTAATCAATTCATGGTGGAATATTTTGCGAAAAAATTTGGAGTTACAGAAGCACAATTTCCTATGAACGTTGCTCGATTCGGCAATACTAGCCCTTCATCAATTCCGTTGTTGATGGTGAGTGAACAGTTTTCCGCACGAATGGAATCAAATTTTACAAAAATGGGAATGATTGGGTTTGGTGTTGGTTTTTCTTGGGGGGGCGCATTTTTAGAGCAAAAGCGAATTCAGTGCTTGCCTTTAATCTATCAATATAAATGAGGGTGGTATGGGAGCAATGATTGAAGCTGTTAGCTTTTATCTTGGAGAAGAAAAGCTCGATAATGAAACTTTGACGGCGAGGCAACCGGATTGGCCTGTTCACAAAATTGCAGAAAAAACGGGAATTCATTTACGTCATATTTCTAAAGAAAATTGCTTTAGTCTCGAGTTGGCCATTGAAGCCGGGAGGAAGCTTTTTCTTGAACATGACATACGACCAGATTCCATTGATTACGTGATTTTTTGTAGTCAGACGCCAAAATTTTTAATTCCGACCTCGGCTTGCGTGTTGCAGCATGCACTGGGATTGCCTACACATATTGGTGCTTTTGATCTAAATCAAGGATGTTCCGGTTACGTAACTGGTTTGATGCTCGCCAATAGTCTGATCCAGTGTCAGCATGCCGAGCGCGTTCTCTTAATTACTGCGGATACGTACACCAAACTGCTACATCCAGATGACCGAAGTTTGAAAACAATTATGAGCGATGCAGCTTCGGCGACAGTGATAAGTGCTGCTGGTAATGACCGTCGATTTCATCATTTTGAATTTGGAACTGATGGAGCTGGTGCGCAATCAATAACGGCTGAATTTTCAGGAGTGAAGGGGCTATTAAGTGGTTCGCCTTATTTGCAGGATTTCAAAATGAACGGAGGCGAGGTATTTAATTTTGTTATTTCTACCTTACCCGATTTGATCTCGAAATTAATTGCAAGGATGTCTTTGCAATTAAGTGATATTGATCTATTTATTTTTCATCAGGCAAATTCGCACATGCTGGAAAGCGTTCGCGCAAAAATGGACGTGTCACGTGACAAATTCTTTGTTGCTATGAATGATGTCGGAAATACAGGGTCGTCTAGTATTCCTATTGCGATATCTCAAGCAATTCAAGCCAAAAAGTTAGTACCGGGTCAGAAAGTTGTATTTGCAGGTTTTGGCGCCGGACTTTCCTGGAATTCTTGCATTATGGACTATTAATTTTGCGAGAATATTTATGATTTACAAGGAGGTTCTATGACTCAAGCAGTAACACAACTGGCCAAACAATTAATTAGTGCCTTTGAAAATAAAGATATCCACGCAGTTGCTGATATTTTGGCTGACGATATTGTTTTGGAAGATGTACCAATGGCAGATAAGCACAAGGGAAAATCTAATGTTGTTGGGAAAATTTCAGATCTTTTTGGAAAAATCCAATACTACAAATGGGACTTAAATGACATTATTGTCGATGGAAAAAAAGTCGTCGTTGAGCGTATTAGTCAATTAGCTTTTGGTGATAAAAATGTCTCCTTGCCAATGCTGGTTATTCTTGAATTTAACGATAGCGGCAAGCTGATTAAATTTAAAGATTACTTTGATCTAAAAACTTTGGAAAAACAATTGGCTTAAACGAAGTATGCAAGGGGCCGCTATTGATCGTAATGATCAATGCGGCCTGATTTTTGATTGTTGCAGAAGCGTATTCTGCGAAAAAAATCGTTTTCGCGCCTTAACGCAGAACTCAATGAGGAAGCGCAATGAAAAAGTGGTTGGTACTTTTCTCAATAGGTATTTTTTTATTTTTGGCTAATTTAGATATGACCATCGTGAACTTGGCTTTGCCCGAGTTTTCTCAAGTCTTTCGGGCAACGATGCCACAAATTCAGATGGTTGTTGTGAGTTACTTAACTGCCGCAGCCGCATTTTTTTGTTTATTCGGAAGATTAGCAGATTCAATTGGTAAAAGACGCGTATTTATATTTGGTAGTTTGTTATTCACTCTTTCTTCTCTTTATATCGGTGTGTGGGCAGCGACGATTGAACAAGTGATTTTCGCACGGTTTGTACAGGGTGCAGGTTTTGCTGCCACCTTGGGACTCGCGTTACTGCTTATTGCTAAAGCGTTTCCTCAAGACAAAAAAGGGTTTGCGACTGGTGTTGCAGTCACGGTGACAGGTGTTGGTATGGCTTTAGGGCCGCCACTTGGTGGGGTCATTTTGCAATATCTCGATTGGCGATGGATATTTTTGATCAATGTCCCGTTGGGTTTGTTATCTATTACTCTCGTTATATTGACGGTCGACAAGGATGACCCAGCAGAAAAAAGTAAATTGAAGCTGGATTTGCCAGGTGTTCCGCTGTATCTCTTTGCATTGGGATGTCTCATTTATTTATCGAATATGGTGAACCACATCAGCGTTCTTAAAAGCGCTCTTGTTTTCGGACTTTTTCTGATTGGTACATTCTTGTTTGTGCAACGAAGTGTTCGAGTATCTTTTCCGTTGATAAATGTCTCCTTGATGAAGAATGTCAGCTATTTAAAAATCATCTTAATCCGAATGATTTTTAACTACACCATGGCAAGCTTTTTATTTGTGCTACCGACCCTGATGCAGAATGTTCTCAATTATTCGAAGTTAAAGTCTGGTATCTGGTTACTCGCCATGACTTTCTCGGTTGCTATTGTTGCCCCTCTTGCCGGTAAAGTGGTGGATACGGTGGGCTATAAACTACCAATTTTTGTAGCGCTACTATTGTTGACATTTTGTTCCCTTGCATTTTCATTCTCAGGAGAGTCGATGCCAATTGCACTATTTTCTATGGGATTGTTGTGCTTTGGCGTAGCCAATGGAATATTAACGACCTCTACTATTGCCGGTGTTAATGCAAATGCACCTAAGGGGCAGGCGGGTACCGCGATGGGACTTTTTTTTACATTGGTTATGATCGGGTCATTGTTTGGTGTCAGCATTTCTGGTTTATTTATTGATTTATTCAGTCATTTTAAGCTTACGCAAATGTTGGGTGATTCGATTGGTATTAATACTCCTGAATTTTTAACACTTGCTTCTTACGCTAACGGTAGTCATAACATTAACGAACTAACATCAACACATTTGAATTTTGTGTCTGGCAATCTGTCAACTTTAGCTTCAGTCAGTTTCTTTTCCGCATTCCGTACCTTAATGTTTTTCAATGCGGGTTTATCTATGTTAGCCATCGCATTATGCGGTTCTTTGATGCTCCGCCCGCAGACAAATTTTAACGAAAGAAGTGTTTGATATGCGCTCAAATTTTATACAGTGCGAATTCGGTCGATTGCATTACATCGCTAATTCAAGGCGAGATGATCGACCCAATCTTTTTCTTTTACATGGCAACGCATCGTCTGCGGCTTCATTTCTGCCGATGATGCGACTTCTTGATAACGATTTCAATTTGGTCGCATTAGATTTTCCCGGACATGGGAAGTCTGAGTTTTTAAATGCGGATCTTTTCTGCTATTACTACAGCATGGAAGGATTGAAAAAGGTGATCGAAATCGTGCTAGCGGCTATTGGTTTTTCAAATTATATTGCTGCGGGTAATAGTCTTGGTGCAAACATACTTGCACAATCTATGCCTTCACTTAACGGGCTGCAGGGCTTAATTTTAATGGCTAGCATTCATTCATCTGGTAAAGAAGATTTTTTCAATCAGGTGAATCCAGATGCGCCAAGTAAGTTATCCTTAAAACGGGTACTAACTGTTGATGAAGTGAATACCTTGACTCGCGCATTTATTGACGCATCCAAGTGGGATAGTGATGTGCACCGGTTAATGTTTGAAGATATATTTCATGCTGATGGTCAGTTCCGTGAACAGATTGTCCGGCATATGCCGATGCAGATATGGCCAGACGAAATTAAGAACTTGCGTACAAGTTTAGTTCCGCAGATTTATATTGGTGGACGTAATGATGTTTTTATTGGGAGTGAACATTATCGCAAGTTGAGTGAAATAGTTCCTGCCCTGGAGAGCACTGTCTATATTCTGGATCATGTCGGTCATATACCGCATCTTGAAGATCCTGAAAGTTGTGCGAATTACATTCATCAGTTTATTCATGCACTTTGCCTATAATTTGGTTTATTGATATCTCGATATTACCTAGAAATCGCGAAAATATCTTACAGAGGATTTTTGAATTGCAATGCAATTAAAACCGATTATCTTGATACGAAATGCCGCGACGCATTGTCCGGTAATTCGACTTTATTGTTTCCCCCATGCGGGGGGAACTGGGAAAGCATTTTTATCTTGGGCCAATTTATTCTCGGCGGAGGTTGAAATCGTTGCCGTTCAATTACCTCATCGTTACGCCGCAGCGAATGTTGAAAGGGAGGCTAGCATACGCGCGTTGGCAGTTGAATTGAGTCATGCAATTGCATTACGGCAGGAGGCGGATCCTACACCTGTACCTTTCGCTTTTTATGGCCATAGTTTGGGGGCGCTGATCGCATTTGAGTTGACTCATCAGCTTATTTCTGCCGAGTTATCAATACCTTTTCTGCTTTCGGTTTCCGGACATCGTGCTCCCAGTTGTCCGTTGCGACGTTCACCGATCCATGTGCGGTCAGATGATGAGGTTATTGAGCGATTAAAAATGTTGGGCGGTTTGCCAGCTTCTCTTATGCAAAATAAGAAGGCAATATCGGTATTGCTGCCGACATTGCGCGCTGACTTGCGGCTATCAGAATGTTATCAACCTATGTCGGATAGATTACTGGCGCTGCCAATTGTTGCTTTTAGAGGTTCGGCAGATCCGTTGGTTTCTGAGGGGGAACTATGCGCGTGGAAAGCTGAAACGAGTAGGGACTGTCAGCTTTATACGCTGTCTGGCGGGCATTTTTTTGAATCTCAAAGCACTGAGGAAATGATTTTTCATATTCAGAAAGCGTTATTCTCGGTGCCAGAGGTAAGCTTAACTTCTGACGAATAATATTTTAATCACCAACGTTGGTTTATAGGATGCTGAATTTCCCTCTTTCACATGTTTGAACGAGTGTCATTTGGTAACTGATTAGTGTCATTGTCTGCGTCAATATACGGCGCTTCTAGTGGTAAAATTAATTTGAATGTGGTGCCATGGATCCCTTGGTCGCTTAATACGCTGATTTTTCCACCAAGTAATCCAGTGACCAGATTGTGTACAATGTGCAACCCCATCCCTGACCCACCTTGACCCAGGCGTGTTGTAAAAAAAGGCTCAAACACTCGCCGTAAATTGTCGGGATGAATTCCTTTTCCGTTGTCCTGTACCTCAATTATGGCATGTTGATCTTCGGTAAAATTTGCCGAAATGCTGATCATGCCTGCGTAGTCTGAATCAAAGCCATGAACAATTGCATTATTGATCAAGTTGATCAGGACTTGCCCCAGAGCGCCGGGGAAGCTATCGAGAATAATGGCGTCGTTGAGATCCGTCTGTATGGTGCATTTTTTCTTTGACAAGGTTGGATTCATTGTCAGCAAAATTTCTGAAGTTAATTCTGCTAATGAAAATCTACGTCGTTTTGAGCTGGTACGGTCTACGGCCACATGTTTGAAGCTGGTGACCAGATCACCTGCACGCATAAGATTGCGAGTCAGAATATCGGTAGCCATACTAATTTCTGAGACAAATTTCTTTAAGTCCGAACGTTTTAGGCCCGTATCGATTTGCTCGACTAGTCTGTTTAGCATTTCTTCTTGTGTGCTTGCTACCGTTAAGCTGTTGCCGATTGGCGTGTTAAGTTCGTGAGCAACGCCTGCGACCAATGAGCCTAATGCGGCTAACTTTTCTGATTGTACGATTTGGTCTTTCGCTATATTAAGGGTCGCGAGTGCTGTCTTTAGGTCGAGGTTTGCCGCTTGCAACTCGGCGGTCCGTTCTTGTACTCGATGTTCGAGGTTGGCGTTGAGATTCAGGATTTCCTTTGCCGCAGCGCGTAATTCGGTTACATCGTGAAGCAGGGCGATCATGAGTTCTTCGCCACGCGATTCAAATAAGGTGCTGTTAATCAGGATATCCCTGGTTTTGCCATCACCTAACTTGATCTGAGCTGGGTAATCGATGACGGTAGTATTTTGTCGTAACAATGAAACTAACTTACTTCTATCGTCAGCAGAATTCCATACATTTAAATCCTGGGCGGTCTTGCCAATAATATCTTTTCGATGCATTCCCATCGCTTTTTCAAATGCACTATTGACCTCGATATAGGTACCGTCTTTCAGGCGCGATATCGTCATGCAATCAGGCGTGAGGCGGAACGCAGCGCTGGATTGTTCTGAGGCGATTAATTGATCAGTAATATCACGTGCGATCCAGACTGCGTGAGAGTTGACGTTGCCTTTGAGGGCGATTAAGGCGCAATTCACCAGGCAGTCACGAATGCTGCCGTCTTTTGTTCTCATCTTTGCCAGATAGTCGCGCGCGTTACCTTTGGCCATGAGTTCTTGAACTAGTTCAACACGTTGTTCCGGAACTGCCCAGACGTTAAAGTCCTTGATTGGGTGTCCAATGACTTCATCGCGACTGTAACCGCTGATTGTTTCGAAGCCAGCGTTGGCTTCAACGATTTTACTATCGCTAATTCTGGTGATCACGATCCAATCCGCACTGGTGTGAAAGATGCGCGTAAATTTTTCCTCACCATCGCCAAGTTCGGCAAGAATCCAATGTTTGAATGCTGGAGGCATGAAGCGAGAGAGAAGTCCCATATCTGATCTTTACACTTCTATAAATGAGGTTTCATTTCAGATGATCAAATCTTCATGAAAGATAAAGGTCGCAAGAAGATATTGCTAAAATACTTTTGGAAATTAATTTCCTGTGAGAAATAGCGAGTATGGATTGGATGCTTTATTAAAATTTCAAGCAAGTTTAGTCACTTATTTTATATAAATAAAAAAATACTGATGAAAAAAATTGTGAATCCAGTTTTCGCATCTTTTTAAAACTACCTACGCATCAGTAAAAACTCCGTCAGATTGTCATGGTGTTAGCGGCAGCGTTAGCCAAGTTGTATTCGTCAGTGGTATGATCGGGTTATTAAGGCATGCAGTATTTTTGAATGTATGCCTTGTTCTTTGGCGTTTTGTAACACTGCAATGCTTTAGTATTTGCAATGGTAAAAGCCTTATCTTGTCACAAAAGGCAAGTTTGGGAAGATAGCGCCGTATGCGAAGCTGTTGACCAAATACAAATGTCACCGGTTAAAGATTGAATTTGATGAGTGCACAAAATGCGCTCATTTCGTTATTTTGTGCAAATGGCATGAGATTTCGGTGATGGTCAGATGGATTCAGAGAATGAAGTTGTGTGTAAATAATAAAAATATCAGGGTTTTGTTTTGCATATTGGCGTTGATTTTCTGCCCGCCAAGTTTTAGCGGGGAAAAAACGCAACTGATATTTACTGACATTGTTGATCAGCTTCCCAGTTCAATTGTTGCCCAACGAGTTTTGCGTGCTGCTTATCAGCGTATGGGGATAGGCATTACTTTTCTTCTGGTTCCAAACCTGCGCACTAAGACTTTGCTCGAGAATCACGAGGTGGATGGGATGAGTTATCGTTTTTCTGATGCCCCGATCCAGAATTTAGTCAAGCTATCGGTTCCGATAACTAGCGAAGACCTTTGCGTTTATACGGTCGACAAAAAGTTTGTTGTGAATGGATACCAGAGTTTGCGTCCGTATTCGATCGGATATCTGAACGGTGCCCGTATTTTTGATGATAACCTCAAAGAGATGCGCACTGAAACTGCCCCTAGTGAAGAATCTTTGTTAAGAAAGCTTTCAGCAGGTCGCACCGATCTTGTGGTTGAGTCGCGAGCCAGCCTTTGCACTGCAAAGAAATTAGGGCTTAACAATGTCGTTATGTTGGAGCCGTCGCTTGCAAGTGTTCTGGGATATCATTGGCTTAGTGCCACACATCAGAATTTAATACCTAAATTGGAGCAAATTTTAAAAGAGATGGCACGAGACGGCACGATCAAGAAAATCCAGAGACAAGTTTGGGATGATTACAATGCTGATTGTGCTAACGTGAAGTAAATTTCGGTGATTTGATCATGCTGGATTCAATGCAAAACGGGGTGATATTCACTCCGTTTTTGCATTGATGGATATACTGAGTTATTTACTGAGTATTTAAGCGACTGCTTTGCGTGTGCCCGCAGCCTCTGACATCGTACCCGTTTCGCGATAGCGGGTGTGCCACGCATAGGCTTTTTCCAGCACATGAGGCGTGTGTCCGCCTCGTAATTCCGCTTCAGCAAGATAGTCGAATAGCATTTGTTTGTAAGGTTCGGCGACACAATGCTGGATAATTTTTTGTGCGCGTTCACGTGGTGCTAAGCCGCGCAGATCTGCTAGGCCAATTTCTGTGACGATGATGTCGACGTCATGTTCGGTATGATCCACATGTGTGACCATAGGGACGATGCTGGATATTTTCCCATCTTTGGCAGTCGACTTTGTTGCAAACACAGATAAATAGGCATTGCGAGCAAAATCACCAGAGCCACCAATGCCATTCATCATATGCGTACCAAGCACGTGTGTGGAGTTGATGTTGCCATAGATGTCCGCCTCGAGCGCAGTATTGATCGTGATCAGACCCAGGCGGCGTATTACTTCTGGATGATTGCTGATTTCTTGTGGCCTGAGAATTAAGCGATCTTTGTATTTGCCGATGTTGTCGAAAACTTCGCGACTTTTTTGCGAAGAAAGTGTAATCGATGAACCAGATGCAAAATCAAGTTTACCAGCATCAAATAAATCAAACGTTGAATCTTGCAATACTTCAGAATACATCGTCAGATGTTCAAACGGGCTATCTATAAAGCCACTCATGACAGCATTGGCGATGGTGCCTATCCCAGCCTGCAATGGCATCAAGCTGTTGTACAGGCGACCATCTCGTACTTCATCTTTGAAAAAATTGACCAGATGGCTCGCGATTTTGGCGGTGTCATGATCGGGAGGAAGTATTGTGGATGCGCTATCCGATTTTTGTGTGATAACGATGGCGACGATTTTTTCTGGCGGGATGGAAATCGCAGTGCTGCCTATGCGATCACTGACCGACATGATGGGAACTGGTTCGCGTCGTGGACGATGTTTTGGGATAAAAATATCGTGCAGTCCTTCGAGTTCCAGTGATTGTGTCAGATTGATTTCGACGATGACCTGATCTGCGAGAATCGCGAAACTGGCGCTATTGCCCACTGATGTAGTAGGGATGATGGCGCCCGTTTCGGTGATAGCAATGGCTTCGATAATGGCCACATCAATGGCATTGATTTGCCGCGTCCGTAACTGCTCTACAGTTTCAGAAAGATGCTGGTCGACGTACATCACTTCGCCACGGTTAATTGCGGTACGTAGTGTCGGATCGGACTGAAATGGCATGCGGCGACTCATTGCTCCTGCTTCAGTTAAGGTCTTGTCCACGTCGTTGCCCAACGAGGCACCAGTCATCAAGCTAATTTTTAAATGCTCTGTCTTCGCACGTTCAGCGATCGCTAATGGCACGACCTTTGCATCGCCTGCGCGCGTAAATCCGCTCATACCTATCGTCATGCCATCTTCTATCCATAAGGCTGCATGTTCAGCGCTACATATACGGTTTCTTAATTCCGGCAGGCGTATTCTTTGCTCTTGAATTTCCCGTGCTGTTTGTGTTAATCCGGTGTGTTGCGATTGCGTAGCTTCAGGCATTTTGCTTCCTTTGTATCTGGAAATCGATAGTTTCTTCACGGCTGATTGTTGATCTATTGTTTGTTGTTTGCATCTGTTTGATGTGTTTACGTCAGACAGTAATTAATCGGTATTAAAGCTTCAGGAATTTCGCTGTCTTGCAGAGATTCACGTAGTTCAATTTCTATAGTGCGACAAATGGCATCTAATGGAAGATCGTTTGTTTCGAGTCCAAATGGTTCTTCGATTTCATCACCTAAAGCATCGAGGCCAAAAAAAGTGTACGCCACAATTGCCACCACAAATGGCGTCATAAAGCCGATGGAGTCGACCAGACCGAACGGTAGTAAGAAACAATAAATGTAGGCAGTGCGATGAAGAAGTAGTGTGTAAGAAAACGGGATTGGTGTATTACGAATTCGTTCGCAGGCTGCGCCAGCAGCGGTAATGGCTGATAAGGTAGCATCCAAATTTGCAGCAAGACATCCATCGATACGATTTTCTTTTAAGCTCTGGCGCAAATCTTGTCCCATATTTAACATGAGTAAATCAGGTTTGTTTCTGGCCTTTGTTAGCTGATGCATTTCATCGGGCTTGAGCCATTGCTGCATTTCGCTTTTGGTTTCTTGATTGCGCAAAAGATCTCTCAATGCATGGCAGTAAGCAATCGAGCGGAACACCATCCGCACGCGGATGTCATTGAATCCGTTGCTGGCGAACGCTGGGTCGGGATAATCAATCAAACTCTGGCATTGGCGCGATAAGTTGCGACTGCGCAGGAGTAGTTCCCCCCATAACTTACGTGCTTCCCAAAATCTGTCGTAAGCAGCGTTGTTCCGAAAGCCCAGGAAAATAGAAATTGGTAAGCCGATGAGGGTGAATGGAATCGTGGTGAGCGTGATTTTTAATTCGAACAGGTCACCATGAGAAAGGGTAACGAGGGTCGCAATGAAGATATTGATGATGAGCGCAGGAAGGATGCGTGGCAATACTGATCCGCGCAATAGTAAAAACAGGCGAAAGCCTGAGGGCCTGTCCCGGACGATCATGCTGCGCCCATTTGTTTGATGTGGTTCAAATTCGCCCCGACTATTACTAACATATTAGTGAATTAAATCACTAATATGTTAGTAAGTCAAATCGTACGCTGGTTCAGTATGTACAATAGCGGTGTTGAAGCTGATATTAAGATTGATGTTAATGTCATCAGATTGAGTTGTTGAGAAAGCCAGGAGTCGTAATGAGTCACAAAATTGCATACCGCAATTTGCCACAATTGTTTTTAAAAGCGCGTGGAAATTTGATGGCGCATTTCAAGCCCATCCTTGGTCATTTTGGTCTCACAGATCAGCAGTGGCGCATCTTGCGGGTGTTGGATGAGTACGGGCAACTGGAGCCACGAGAATTATGTGATTTGTGCCAGATTTCTAGTCCAAGCATGGCTGGCGTGTTAAAGCGCATGGAGGAGTTGGACATGATACAGCGCAGCCCAGTCAGTGGCGATCAGCGCCGCGTTTCCATAGGATTGTCTGCTTCGGGAGATGTATTGATGACTGAAATGGCGCCACTGATCGATTTGCAATACAAGCACATAGAGCACACCTTTGGTCTGGAAGCAATGAGCGAATTGGTTGCGACGCTGGAGAAGTTTAATGCAGCAGCTGAGGAAACGGTTGAGCATGTGGAGCTCAAGTAAATAATTTCATTTTAGAAATTTCCTCCGGAAGTGTCATTTGAGGGGGCAAGGATCCACGCGAAGCAGTGTCGTAAAAAGCAAGATTTTGTGAGATGCGCACGGGGATAGATGGACATCAGCATTAAAAGGCACTACATTAGGACTTATGCAAGACAGCCTGAATTGGGCTTAAATGGATGGATGCGCCAATCTATGGGCTGCACGTGTTTTGCTCCAAGTCTTGCCTGAACCTTACTCAAAAAATCTGCGAAATTCTTATTGTTTTTGCGTGCCACTAACTGCCAGGGGAATATTATGTCTACTGAAGTTAAGAAGTTCCGACTCATTACTCGCAGTGACTTTGACGGATTGGTTTGCGCCGTGCTGTTAAAGCACCTCAATATGATTGACGAGATCTTGTTTGTTCATCCTAAGGATATGCAGGATGGCAAGGTCACTGTCACCAGTAACGACATTAGCACCAACTTACCTTACGTTGCAGGCGTTCATATCGCCTTTGATCACCACTCATCTGAAACCATCCGCAATAGCGGTGAGCGCACTGACCATGTCATTGACCCTGACGCACCTTCTGCTGCGCGGGTCGTTTATAACTATTACGGCGGTTTAAAGGCTTTCCCAAAATCTTGGGATGAAATGATGGCTGCGGTCGATAAAGGTGACTCAGCCCAGTTTAATCGCGAAGAAGTCCTGCATCCAAAAGACTGGGATTTGTTGAACTTTTTAATGGACGCCCGCACGGGGTTGGGGCGTTTTCGTGAATTCAGAATTTCAAATTATGCCTTGATGATGGAATTAATCGACCTATGTAAGTCGCAATCCATCGCTGAAATTATGCAACATCCCGATGTGAAAGAGCGGGTGGATTTGTATGCAGAGCACCAGGAAAAATGCAAAGAGCAGATTTTGCGTTGCTCGAAGATCCATCACAATCTGGTCGTTTTGGATTTACGGAACGAGCCGATTATTTATGCTGGTAACAGATTTTTAATCTATGCGCTTTTCCCTCACATTAACATCTCCATTCATGTCCTGTGGGGATTGAAAAACCAAAATACCGTCTTTGCAACTGGTAAATCAATACTGAATCGCAGTTCAAAAACCAATATTGGCGCGTTGATGTTGGAGTATGGTGGTGGTGGACATGAAAATGCGGGTACTTGTCAGATCGAGAATGATTTGATGGAAGATGTTTTGTCGGCACTGGTCCATAGGATTAATGCGGATGGGTAGCGCGCTTGTTGTTTTTTTGGAGGGGAGGGGGGTGCGTTGATTGTTTAGCGATTGCGATTGCTTTGTGTTTGCTGGCAGAATCAATTTTTTGTCGATATTTTTATTATCACAAAAGTGCTTGTAAAAGTATTGAAGTGTTGTGTAAAAATTCTATAAAGAGATTTTTTGTTAAGTACTATTGAAATTGATGTCAGATTCGCCTACTGTGCAATGCAACAAAAAACAATAAGGTATGCAATTGGAAAATCATCAGGATCACACTAAAAGCAGTCTCGCTGCTTTATCACTTGCCGCTATCGGGATCGTTTATGGCGATATTGGCACTAGTCCTCTCTATACAATAAAAGAAGTATTCTCCCCGGAACACGGTCTCGAGCTCAATGAATTCAACATCTTCGGTGTTATTTCATTGATTTGTTGGGGTCTAATAATCATCGTGGCATTGAAGTACGTTACTCTGATTCTGCGAGCCGATAATCGAGGCGAAGGCGGTATCATGGCGCTGACAGCGTTGGCGCTGGAGTCGGTTGGAAAATCTTCAAAACTCCATTTAACCCTATTTGTACTGGGTTTGTTTGGCGCAGCCTTGTTTTATGGCGATGGCGTGATCACGCCGGCCGTCTCTGTGCTCTCTGCGATTGAGGGGTTGGAGGTGGCGACCCCGGCTTTTGGCCCTTATGTGGTACCAATCACAGTAGTGGTCATTGTTGCGTTGTACGCAGTTCAGTACAAAGGTACTGCCGGGATTGGAAATTGGTTTGGCCCGATTATGTTGATTTGGTTTATTGCGCTGGCGGTGATGGGTGTTTATAACATAGCGAAAGATCCTGCGATCATCGGCGCTTTAAACCCTATGCATTCGATACGCTTCATGCAGGTGCATGGTTGGGTTGCGTTTTTGGCTTTGGGTGCTGTCGTACTGGCGTTTACTGGCGCTGAGGCGCTGTACGCGGACATGGGTCATTTCGGTAGTCAACCCATTCGTACCGCATGGTTTTTCGTGGTATTTCCGGCGCTGGGTTTGAATTATCTGGGGCAGGGGGCTTTGTTGATTGTTAATCCTGCTGCAGTGAGTAACCCGTTCTACCAGCAGTTGGGGGCTTGGAGTATTTACCCCTTAGTCGTCATCTCTGCGGTAGCGACGGTGATTGCTTCTCAGGCGACGATTTCCGGGACATTCTCAATGACAAAGCAGGCGATTTCTCTTGGAATTATGCCGCGTATGCAAATCATTCATACATCGGCGAAAGAAATTGGCCAAATTTACATTCCTGCAGTTAACTGGGCGCAGTTGGTCGTTGTTGTTGCGGCGGTTATTGGATTTGGTTCTTCCTCAAATCTGGCATCTGCTTACGGTATCGCAGTGACTGGCACAATGTTAGTAACCTCGTTGCTTACTTTTTTTGTGATTCGCTACGGTTGGAAATACAACCCATTGCTGTGTTTCCTGGCGACGGGCTTTTTTGTGATGATTGATTTGGCGCTGTTTTCAGCCAATGCTTTGAAAATCTTCCACGGTGGTTGGTTCCCGCTAGTGTTGGGTGTGGTCATGTTTGTTGTGATGATGACTTGGAAGCGTGGTCGTGAATTGGTGTTTAACAATCTCAAAAAACATGCGATTCCTTTGAATGACTTTTTGGAATCCTTGTTTGTTTCGCCACCGCAGCGTGTCGCGGGTACCGCTATTTTCTTGCGCGGTGAAGCTGATGGTGTGCCACATGCTTTACTGCATAATTTATCGCATAACAAAATTTTGCACGAACGAGTGATTTTCTTAACTTTGCATAACCAAGAAATCCCTTGGGTTCCAGTGGCTGATCGTGTGCAGGTGACTGATCTTGGACATAATTGTTTCCAGGTGGATGTGAAATATGGCTTCAAGAATGAGCCTGATATTCCAAAAGCATTGGATCTTTGTGCATCCAAAGGCTTAACATTCGAGCCGCTTGAAACTTCTTATTTCATTTCCAGACAGACTATCGTTTCCAAGCCAGAGCGTGGCATGGCCTTGTGGCGCGAGTGGTTGTTTGTGACCATGTCACGCAATTCGCGTGATGCCGCGGACTACTATCGCATTCCAACTAATCGCGTGATTGAAGTGGGTTCGCAGGTCGAAATCTAAAACTTTGGCATGGGGGCTTATCAAATCAAAACCCCTGTGCTATAATTTTGTTTTTCGCGGCTGTAGCTCAGCTGGATAGAGTACTTGGCTACGAACCAAGGGGTCGTGGGTTCGATTCCTGCCAGCCGCACCAGATTCAAGGGACTAGATGAAAATCTAGTCCCTTTTTTCTTTTTGTGTTTTTGATTTCCGTATTTGCGATCCTTTGCTGAGAGTATTTGCGAGTCGGTTGCTTCTTGCTGGTGCTTTTGTATAAATATTTGGTGCTATTTACTTAAGTGTTTCCAATGCTTTTGAGGTTTCAGTAAGCTTTTCCAAAGTTTTTGCGCCAAGGGGCTTCTCACGAGTGCTTGGGTTTGCTATAATTTTGTTCTTCGCGGCTGTAGCTCAGCTGGATAGAGTACTTGGCTACGAACCAAGGGGTCGTGGGTTCGATTCCTGCCAGCCGCACCAGATTCAAGGGACTAGATGCAAATCTAGTCCCTTTTTTCTTTTTTAGTTCAGAATTAAACGGGGTAATAAAAAATCGCCAAAGTGTCATTGGCGGCTTTTGTTTTTAAGTCGGAGGTAGTGTTCATTCAGTCAAGATCAGTTGCCTGAGACTCCAATCCTCTGGCGCTTCCTGATTGAGTGCGCTGCGCTTGATTGGACCAATTTTGATACTGTCATCGAGTGAGTTAATCAGTCGGTGCAATTGCATCGTATCTGGGAGCATCGTGCCCAGAAAAGCAACTTGATCGAGATGTTGTATCAAAATGGTAGGGAAGTTTTCAATTTCTATCTCTTCTACCAGATGCGCACAGTCTTCTATATCTATCCAGGTAAAACATTTATCCGGATGTTGTGCTGCTAATTGGTTGAATGCGGAGCGATAAGCGGTGCAGGTGTCGCACCAGGCAGCGCATAGGCAGGCGACCAGCCAATTTTTGTTGGCGAGTTGGGTTTGCACCTGTTTCAGGTCATCGGAGTGGGTATAAGCAGTCATTTTTCAATTTTAACCTATCCAAGCGCTTGAGAATTCAGCCTTGTTGAGCGGTGAACACGGTAAAATACGTCCATGACTACGATTTTAGCAATAGAAACTACGACAGAACTCGCTTCAGCAGCTTTGTTTGTTGAAGATCAGATGTTCGTACGCGAATTATCCGGCGTTCAGACACATTCTCAGGGAATTTTACCAGCACTGCAAAGCTTGCTCACAGAGGCGGGTGTTGCTTTAAGCGATTGCGATGCGATCGCCTTTGGCTGTGGGCCTGGTGCCTTCACTGGTATACGAACCGCCTGCGGGGTTGTGCAGGGTCTGGCATTTGGCGCAGATATTGGCGTGATTCCGGTGGTGAGTCTGCATGCAATGGCTTTGGCGGCGGCTGAAAACAGCAGCGTGAACGATTTCGTGTGCGTGCTTGACGCCCGTATGAGCGAGGTATATTGGGCGCATTACCAATTGAATGGCGATGCCTGGACAGAAATGAGTCCACCCACTTTATCGAAGCTCGACGATATTCAAGTCTCTGAGCAGCATGCACACGCCCTCGTGGTGTTGGGTAATGGCTTGGTGTTGCCATCGCAATTACAATCACACACTCCTGTGCAATTAATGCCGCATGCAAGACAAGTAGCGCAATTAGGCTTGCGGGGTTTTAAGGCGGGTTCGTGCGTCTCGCCTGAAGACGCGCAGCCTTTGTATTTGCGTAATAAAATTGCATTGACGACCGCCGAACGGGCAATTGCAAAAGAAGCGCAGTAATCGAATTATTTATAGGCCAGAACTGACGTGAAAAGATCGAAAGTGATGATTTTCCGGTGGAATATATATGCATGAATTTGTAAGGCTGGGATTTGCAGATATTGATCAGATTCTCTCTATTGAGGAGGCGGTTTATTCGCACCCTTGGACGCGCGGTAATTTTTCAGATTCCTTGATGAATGGCCATGACGCGTTTGGTTTGCGTGATGAGTCCAGTCAGATCATCGCCTATTTTTTGGTGATGCCAGTGGTAGACGAGTTGCATCTGCTTAATTTTGCGGTCAGAACGCAAAATCAAAAACAAGGTTACGCAAGTGCGATGCTGAAATACATGCGTGAATATGCGATAGAGCATGGATATGGGTCTATCTTGCTGGAAGTAAGGCGCAGCAATTATCGCGCCATCGAAGTCTATTTGAGTGATGGTTTTGAAGAAATTGGCCGTCGCAAGGGCTATTACCCGTTGGAAGGTGATGCGCGAGAAGACGCCATAGTGATGCGGAGATTATGTTAATGCACTCGAACCAAGCGACGGCTCGGATCAAAATGTTGACCGAGATGGGAATCGGACCTGTTTGGTTGCCGCGCTATGCGGAAGCGAGCCACGAGGTGGGCGGGGTTTCTGTATTAGTTGATGCTGGCCCTGTGCATATTGAGAAGTCGTCTTTTGCGACTGTAGTAGAGCCGAGTATTGATGCAACTGGCGAGACAAAAGTAAATGGAGTCGCATGGCTTGATGAGCTTCTAGTTCCTGATGCGTCTGCATTGCCATTGTCCGTGGTGCAATCAGTGTCGGAGATGGGCTGGGATGATTTAGAGCAAGCAGTCACATCATGTCGTGCTTGTGGCTTATGCGCGGGACGACAAAAAACTGTATTCGGTGTCGGCGCACGTTCGGCAGCTTGGTTGTTTGTAGGTGAAGGTCCGGGATCGGAAGAGAATATTCAGGGTGTACCGTTTGTCGGCGCTGCCGGACAATTGCTCGACAATATGTTGCTTTCACTCGGTGTGCGCCGTGGTGATCGCACTTATATAGCGAATGTGGTCAAGTGTAGGCCAAACGATCAGAATGGTAACGATAGGCCTCCAGTCGCCGATGAAATTGCTTCTTGCTTACCGTATTTGCAGCGGCAAATCGCTTTGATTCAACCACAAGTGATTGTGGCTTTGGGTAAAACTGCAGCGATTGCTTTAACGGGATCTGATCCTGATACGCCAGTTACACAATTGCGCAATAAAGTACATATCGTAGCCGGGATTCCTATGGTAGCAACTTATCATCCAGCGTATCTGTTACGCAAACCAAGGGAGAAGAGCAAAGCGTGGCAGGATTTATGTCTGGCTCAGCAAGCACTTGATGGAAAAGCCGCGTGACTTTCACCGTGCAACAGCAATTTCATATTGAGTGGGGTGGGTTACGCGATCCGCATGTGCGCGCCTTGGCATGGTTGTTGAGCTCACCGCATCTGCTTAATAACGATACGCCGATCTGGAATGGCGCGAATATTGCGCCGGCTTTGCCGGGTGCATCTGGTTTAAGTGATTTTTTGCATGCACTTGATCGAGATCCTGCCGCTTTGTATGCTGCCTTAGCTTTACATCCAACCAGACGTTTGGGCTTATATGCTGAAGCACTGTTAGCTTTCTATCTGTCGCAGTTGAGCAATTTATATGCGCACGGCTTGCAAATTCATGATGACAAATCGCGGACGATCGGCGAGTTTGATTTTTTGGTGCAGAACGGTCAAAGTCTCAGTCACTGGGAGCTTGCGACTAAATTTTATCTCTTCTTTCAAAACGACATTTTCGAGTCCGATAGCAAACATGCGGATTTATTCGATTATCTAGGCCCAAATCTAGCCGATACGCTAGGTGCTAAGATGCACAAGATTGTGAATCAACAATTGCGTCTGAGTGAGCATCCGCAAGCACGCGTTCAATTGCCATTTCCTGTTACTACCGCTCAAGCTTTGATCAAGGGCTGGTTGTTTTACCGTAAACCCTTAGCACTTGATGTGGCAAATCTGGTGGATGGCGTCGCAGCGGATCATTGTCGTGGCTACATCTGGCAAATGAGCGATTTTTACGATATGGAGGATTTTTCTGGTGTCATACTTGATCGCCTGATGTGGCTGGCGCCGGTTCAGCTCTCTGCCCACAAAGTTTTCAGTAAAGAACAGTTAATTGAACAAGTTGGAGTGCAATTTACGCTCGTTAAAACACCAGTCGTGCTGGCGATCACCGAAATGCAAAATGGCTATGCGAGAGAAGTTTGCCGCGGCATGGTTGTGCCTGATAATTGGTGGCGGCAGGCGGTTGACGCAAGGAAGCGCTTAGCGCCTCTTGCTTGACTACGCTTTGAAACGTTAATGCTTGTGTTCACCAATTAAGGCAATGGAATCAAATTCACGCTGGTTGGCCTGGTGCTTTTTCATTACCATAAACATGGTGCTCATCACAAATCCACCGAACAACACGATCACAACTTGAATATTCAGGTTTAGTGAGATCATGATTGCGTACACCGTCAACATCGTTAGTACGGATAAATTTTCATTAAAATTTTGTACAGCGATGGAATGACCAGCGCTCATCAAAACATGACCACGATGCTGTAAAAGAGCGTTCATCGGAACCACAAAGAAACCTGATAACGCACCAACTAAAATGAGCAATGGGTAAGCAACTTCTTTGCTATGAACAAAAATCATGGTCATTACTACCGCGCCCATCGCGATACCCATAGGCATGACTGATAATGATTTTTTGAGCGGTACAAATTTGGCGGCAGCACATGCGCCGATGGCAACTCCAACGGCGACGATGCCCTGCAAGATGGCTGCCTGGTTTAGTGGCATGTGCAATGAGGCTTCGGCCCATTTTAAAACGATGAATTGCAAGGTTGCACCTGCACCCCAAAACAGAGTCGTGACAGCGAGAGAAATTTGACCCAGCTTGTCTTGCCAAAGCTTCATGAAGCAATTCGAGAAATCAGCAATCAATTGCAGGGGTTGATGTTTTTGATGCGCATAACGTGCGCCGGTGTCGGGAATTCTCAAATTAAAAATCGCAGCCAGACCATAAAACCCGGTAATGACCGTCAATGCGGCTTCCATAGCGGTATTGATGGGTAAGTGAATCAGGGGCGATTTCATACTGAGTAGGATATCTGTCACATGTGGCGTTACTAACGCGCCACCGAGCACGGTTCCCAGAATGATAGAGCTGACAGTTAAGCCTTCAATCCAGCCATTGGCTGCTACCAAGTGTTCGGGTGGGAGTAGCTCTGTCAGGATTCCGTATTTGGCCGGTGAATACGCTGCGGCACCAAAGCCGACCACGCCATATGCAATCAGCGGGTGCACATGAACAAACATGAGCGCGCAACCGGTAACCTTGATCATGTTCGTGATGAACATCACTTTCCCTTTGGGAAGTGCGTCGGCAAAAGCGCCAACAAAGGCAGCCAGCAAAACGTATGACAATACAAAGAATAACTTGAGGAGTGGGGTCATCCAACTCGGCGAGTTCATGCTTGCAAGTAAGGCCATCGAAGTGATGAGCAATGCGTTGTCGGCCAGCGATGAAAAAAACTGTGCCGCCATAATCGTATAGAAACCGCGTTTCATGCTTATGATTTGCCTGTTACAAAGTGTTATCGGTCAGCTTTATACCATGAAAAACTCAAAAACCATGTGAATTAGCACAAGCTTATGTTTGAATACTGAGTAAAATACCAGTGTTTACTCGGTTTTTGGAAAAATATGGCGAAAGCAAAAACAAATTACACCTGCACTGAATGCGGTGGCATCGTTAATAAATGGGCGGGACAGTGCCCATCTTGCGGGCAGTGGAATACCTTGGTCGAAACGGTGGTTGAGGCTGCAGGTAATCGTTTTTCTGGAAAACATCAAAGCCTGGCGCAAACGGCGCCTGTGCTGAATTTATCTGATATCGAAGCGTCGGACGTACCGCGCTTTGGCACCGGTATTGAAGAATTCGATCGGGTGTTGGGTGGTGGCCTGGTGCCTGGCGGTGTGGTGCTCATTGGTGGTGATCCTGGTATCGGTAAGTCAACCTTGTTGTTGCAGGCGCTCTCCAATCTGGCCAAGATCAAAAAAGTTTTGTATGTGAGTGGTGAAGAATCTGGGGCGCAAATTGCTTTGCGTGCGAATCGGCTTGGTCTTGATACCAAGGGTTTGGCTTTGCAGGCGGAAATTCAGCTTGAAAAAATTCTTAACACCCTGTCGGATCATAAGCCGCAAGTTGTGGTGATAGATTCGATACAAACCTTATATTCGGATGCATTAAGCTCGGCGCCCGGCTCGGTGGCACAGGTGCGCGAATGTGCGGCGCAATTGACGCGTGTCGCCAAGACTATGGATATCACGATGATTCTGGTTGGTCATGTGACCAAGGAAGGCGCGCTAGCTGGGCCGCGCGTACTTGAGCATATTGTTGATACGGTGTTGTATTTTGAGGGAGATACGCATTCCAGTTTCCGTCTGGTACGCGCCATTAAAAATCGTTTTGGCGCGGTCAATGAGTTGGGTGTATTTGCCATGAGTGAGCGGGGTTTGAGAGGTGTATCAAACCCCTCCGCCTTATTTTTATCGCAGCATGATGCGCAAGTCGCAGGCTCATGCGTGATGGTGACGCAAGAGGGAACCCGTCCGTTGCTTGTAGAGATTCAGGCATTGGTGGATAGTTCCCACGCGCCAAATGCACGTCGCTTATCAGTCGGCTTAGAACAAAACCGGCTGGCAATGCTGTTGGCAGTCTTGCACAGACATGCGGGAGTTGCGGCATTTGATCAGGATGTGTTCATCAATGCGGTTGGCGGAGTCAAAATTGCTGAGCCTGCGGCTGATCTGGCAGTTTTGTTGGCAATTAACTCGTCCATGCGCAATAAGCCCTTGCCGCGCAGTCTGGTGGTGTTTGGTGAAGTTGGTTTGGCGGGTGAGATACGACCAGCGCCGCGCGGTCAGGAGCGGCTCAAAGAGGCTGCAAAACTTGGCTTCACCATTGCCATGATTCCCAAGGCGAACGCCCCTAAGCAAAAAATAGAAGGCCTGACCATCATTGCGGTTGATCGTATTGATGAAGCAATGAGCAAGATACGTGACGTTGATGATGCGAGTTAGCGTCTTTTGATTGGTGGTATGCCGGTTATTATTGCAGTCGTTTGGCGGCAGAAATGCCGCTTCTTACTGCTGCCTCGATAGTGGCGGGATAATCGCCAGCGGTATAATCGCCCGCTAACAACAGACCTGTCTGGTCGGTCGTGTTTGGCGGGCGAGCAAGCCCAGGTGTACAACTAAACGTTGCCCTTTTTTCTGTGATGATCTGATGCCAGAGCGGTAGTTTTAATGCAGGTAACTGAAAACTCTCAGCCAACTGGCTTGCAATCGCGCTGGCAATCTTATCGTGTTCGATAGAATTGGGATTTTGTGGCGCGCTGATTACTACTGCCAAGAGGCCAGCATGTTCAATGTGCAAGTAGCCGCGATCAAATACATATTGCCCCCATTTTTCCTGTTGAGGCGCATCGCATAAGGCATGCATCGCACCTGGTAGCCGTATATCGGCTGCGTAATTCAGGTAGCAGGTAGTAATCGCTTCAAATGCAAATTCTGGCAAGACAGTATCGCTGTTCGCTGACTTCAATAAACGTTTTGCGTTGCTGCAGTCGGTGGCAATGATAATGCCATCGTAATACGCATGCTCGTCTGATGTTTCTTGTTTGCTTAAATTGAGTTGCCATTTACCCGGCATACCCGTATGTTGACTTACCCCTGTGACGGCTTGTCCTAAATTCAGCTTATTACCTTTGCTTTGGATAAAAACCGCGGCTTGCTCCGGAAACAGTGCGGATAAATTCAACTGTGGAATCAACATGTCGGATGCTGCACGCTTGGCGCCAAGACTATCTCGCAAAACGTTCAAAAATACCTGCGCTGATGCGCGTTCAGGTGGTGTATTGAGAGCAGCAACGCATAAGGGGTTCCACATCAACCGGCATAAGCGTTCGGTCTGATCAAAACGTTGCAGCAACTCGCTGACGCTGCAGTCTTGGTATAACTTCCAGCCCATCCAGCGCGCTGTCGAAGAGAAGCGAGCGAGTGCCAGTTTGTCGGCTTTCTCTAATCCTTTTGATTGCCACAAAGCGATCAATAAGTGCAGCGGGGCAGGGATGAATCCGGATTTTGGCGCAATGAACTGCATACCATCTTCATGAGATGGGTAAATCATTTGCAAAGGCAGGCGTAAGAAGGATTGCTCCATATCGATACCGACTTCGCGCATCATTTGCAGACTTTGCTGATAAGCGCCAAGTAGAATGTGCTGACCGTTGTCGACTTTGAGCCCATTCACTTCAACGGCGCGTGCACGTCCGCCGAGCGTGCGCGACGCTTCAAATAAACTAACCTGGTGTCCTTGCTTGGTTAATTGGACCGCGGCCGCACAACCTGCCCAGCCGCCGCCAATGACTGCAATGTGCTTACGTGAGGATTTAGCCACGGACGTAGGTTTTCCAGGCGAGCCACAGTTTCCGGATCGGCGTTAAGGAAATACGTTGATTCAACACCTGAAAATGATCGCGCTGAATTTCTACTAAAAGAGTGCGATAGATGGATGACATAATCAGACTCGTGCGCTGTGCGCGGCGATCTTCTGCTGGTAGTAAAGCGAGCGCTTCGTCATATAATTTTTGCGCACGTTCGTATTGAAATTGCATCAAGGCTTCAAATTGCGGACTGTGTTTTGCATTCAAAATATCAGCGGCGGTGACTTTGAATTCTTGTAACTCGTTGACCGGTAGATATATCCGGCCTTTACGCGCATCTTCTCCAACATCGCGGATGATGTTGGTCATCTGGAAAGCCAGCCCCAATTTTTCCGCAAATTCGCGGGTTTTGGGGTTGGTTATACCAAAAATGCTTGCGGACAAAATACCAACAACGCCAGCGGCATGCCAGCAATATTTTTGTAATCCGGTGAAATCCAGGTATCGCGTCTGGTTGAGATCCATTTCCATGCCGTCTATGATGGCAAATAAATGTTCTGACTGTAGCTGGTAGGTTGCCATATGCGGAAGCAGGGCTTTGGTTACCGGGTGAGTTGGCGCATTTTCCAGCATAGCTTGAAGCTCTTTTCGCCACCAGGCCAATTTTGTGCGAGCGAGCATATCATCGCTGCTTTCGTCGACGGCATCGTCAACCTCGCGGCAAAATGCGTAGAGTGCCGTGATGGCTTTTCTTCTTTCTGCTGGCAGAAACAGAAAGCTGTAATAAAAACTGGAGCCGCTCTGGGCTGCTTTTTGTTGGCAATATTCGTCTGGAGACATGCTTTTTTATGTAAGTAATCGGCACAAAGCCGAGTAAAGTCGATATGCTAACAAACTTTGTGCAAACATGAAGTACTTGCCATGACGCGGCTAAAATAAGTATCTTAATGTAATCGGATCGCAGAATTCTGAATCCAAAATGCGCTAGCTCGTATAATAGTGGGCGCATTATATTATTGCTCAGATAAAAATGAGCTTGCTTTTGGTACAAAACTCTAAATTTGGACAAATATCTTGAATAAATCGAAAATTGCTGGAATTTTAAGCGGTGTGGCCATTGTCCTCGCTGGCTGTGGTGGCTTCGTCTATACGACTGTTGGTGGTACTGTAACTGGTCTAGGCACAAGCGGTACAAATACCGTGGGCTTGAAAAATGAAGGTAACTATACGCAAGTCCTGAGTGCGGATGGTTCTTTTTCATTCACAGAAGCGAGTAATGCTCAATATACTATTTCTGTGTATCAGCAACCTCGTTACGTGAACTGTTCTGTCGCTAACGGTACTGGTACCATGAACAGTTCTACTGGTGTTGCGAATGTCGCTGTCACTTGCGTTCCTAATGTTCAAATTAGCGGCAATTTAAGTGGTCTGGCAGATGGTGGTAAACTGTATTTGATTAATAACATTACCAATCCGGCGACAAATGTGAGTACAAGTGCTGACAATACCCCAGCTGGTGCGATTTCTGCAAACGGAACCTTTGTTTTGCCAACCTGGGTTGTTAGTGGGTACAACTACAATGTCACGGTGGCACTGCCGCCGCCTGGGCAGTATTGTACCGTGGCAAACGGAACGGGCGTTGCTGACAACAATCCAAAACTCTCCCCCCCCTTGATCGGCGTTAACTGTGTTACTGCTGTTCCGGTAACTTTCACGGTAACTGGTTTGACAGCGGGTAATTCTGTCACTTTGACGAATACTTCAATCGCACGTAAGGAGGGCGATCCATTAACTGTTTCTACGATTGGTACTTATAATTTTTCCTGGAGTTTGTTGACTGGGATGAACTACTCGGTGGCAGTCACAACTCAGCCTAATGGTCAGACTTGCACGGTGCAAAATGGCAATGGTGTTGCAAACTTAGCGAATCCTGGTGCATCTGCAAATATTGCGGTGACTTGCCAGAATTCTTAGTGTGTATGGTTCCGTCGTTTTACGGGACTAGTATTTATAATAAAAAACCGGACTATCAGCACATTGCCGCTAGTCCGGTTTTTATTTATCTATTTTTCAGACCGCGTTGGTTGAACGTTAGCAGAGACTCTTAGAGCTCCTCTAAAACACCTTGGTCGTTAAAGTAGAAAATGCCTTCGTTTTTGAATCCCCATTTACCACCTTTGAGTCTGATGAAAGGCTCAAAGCTGAAAAAAGGAACATCAGCCAACAATGTCGTGTTATTGGTTTCAATAAATTGTCGTTGATCCCTGTCGGTGGCAATGCTGTGGCCAACATTGTTTCTATAGTCGAGATTGACAAATCCATTTTGTCGGATCCGCATATTTGCCCAGTCAAACAACTGGCCAAAAGTGGTTTGTGGTCGCACCAATTTCAGCATTTGCGCGTGCATTTGTTCCAGGAATCCTAAACCGTTCTTGAATTCAAGCAACTGGGGAGTTTTGGTAACTTTACCATTCTCGATGGCAAAGGAGCGTGCGCAATCACCCCAAGCCTTATTGTGAACTGGACTTAAATCAATGGTGATCAGATTTGAAATGCCAACGGGTTCGTCTCGCGGTTCGTATTCTCGACCTGAGATGGATACGCAACTGCGAGAGCCTAGCAGTACCAATGCAGGGCAGTTGTAGTACCAGGTATCTGGGTAGCCCTGTTCTGCCAGGAGTTCGTGTGCTTTCCTGGCGATACTTTTTTCGGTATCGTCAGCCGTAATGAGATTCTCTAGTCGTGCAAGAGTCGATTTTGCAGCAGTTTGCACCTGGCGGTGCTGAGAAATCTCGAGTTCAGTTGGCATGATGTTTTTTGTGTTTAACCTTTGCTTGTGCAGTGGCAATTATTTGCCGCTTCCTGCGACTGCGCCAACGCCTGCTTTGGTTACGTCGACGGCAGTACCAACAACGGCGCTTCCTACGTGCACAGTGGTTGAGACTGCGGCATCAGCGATCGCTAACACGGTACAAGCATTGAGGGATAGGACGCATGCCAAGAGGGAGAAAAGTTTTGCACTAGGGCGCATGGCAATAGCCTTGTTTTGTTAAATTAAAAAGTTGAAATCTTGCTATAAAAATATAGTGTTAGCGATATGGTGTTAGCGCTGTTTTCTTGGGGTGAAAACTCACAGAAATAGGTTGAACAATTTATGGTTGCTATTATGCTTTAAATTGGGATCAAGAGCATGATTCTTGTTCTTTTGATTGTGTTGCCACGCAATATGATTCTCCATTAATGAATTCCTGGTCTAAGTAATGCCAACTTTTTTCTTTCCTTTGCTTAGATTTTGCTTAGTTTTAAATGGACTGATGTTATGTGCCTGTCTCAAAGCAATAAGAGGTTATTTTTACTACATGACAATGGCGCGCCAGCACAAAATAAACCAGTCACGCTTGTCTAATTTGGGGCGGTGTCGGAAAACGTCCGCATTTACCTGGTCGGTTTTTTCGGCAATTCTTAAGCCTCCCTGCACGACCAGCCTTAATTCCCAACCAAGCCTCGTTGGCAGGCGCTTGCACAGGCTGCTACCGGATAGCATTAGCTCCCTTGCACGTTGCGTCTGGAATTGCATAAGCTGTTGCCATTGAGTGCTATCAGGTTTATGTCCGATCGACTCTGGTGGGATGCTAAAGCGCTTCAAATCTTCTTGGGGTATGTATATGCGTTGTTTATCCCAATCGATGCCGACATCTTGCCAAAAGTTAATCAGTTGAAGTGCGCTACAAATTGCGTCTGAGTCCCGCAGATTTTTTGCATTTGCAGCACCATATAAATGCAACATGAGATTGCCAACAGGATTGGCTGAGCGACGGCAATAGTCGAGCAAATCTTCGTAAGTCGCGTAGCGCGTTGTTGTTACATCTTGCTTGAATGCTGACAGTAAATCTCTGAATGGTTGTAGCGGCAATTGATGTTCTTTGATAGTTTCTGCTAAACGTTGAAAGAGCTGCGTCTTGCTCGGTAGATTTGCTTCTATGGCGTTAATCTCCCGCTCGTATCCTTCTAATGCCTCAATGCGCTCTTCTGGTGTCGCATTTCCTTCGTCGGCAAAATCATCTGCGGTGCGTGCAAATGCGTATATATTTCTTACTGCCGACCTCAGATTGGCGGGTAATAATAAGGATGCGACTGGAAAATTTTCGTAGTGTTCTACTGTCATATTCAGCGTTTAAATCAGAGTTTAATTATTAATGACTGAAAAGTCATTGGCAAAAAAGAGGTGCTTATCTATAATAACTAACTATTGAGTCAGTTATTTTGGTTTTCTGTCATGTTGCTCGAAAGTGCTTCGACATCAACAGCCTGCATAGTAAAGGAAATTCCCGTGTCAAGACTACAATTCCCCTCGCGCGTCAGTGAGATTTTTTTTGCGCAAAAATCCTTTCCCACCAAATGGTCGCGCGCAGGGCTGGTGCTGGCAATGATTGCCACGCTGGCAGCTTGCTCAAAACCGACAGAAAAGACAGAAGATATTCGTCCGGTCCGCGCGATTGTGGTCAAAAGTGCCACCGCGGAAGCTGCAATGGAATTGTCCGGGGAAGTGCGCCCAAAAGTCGAATCGCACTTGGGTTTTAGAGTCGGTGGCAAAATCATCAGTCGCAAAGTGGATTTGGGTACAGTTGTAAAACGCGGGCAGCTCCTGATGCAATTGGATCCGCAAGACTTGGCTCTGGCGCAGGTGCAGGCCAAAGCTGGTTTGGTTGCTGCGGAAAGTAACCGCGACCTGGCGCAGGCTGAACTGAAGCGCTATCAGGAATTGCGTACTAAAAACTTTGTTGCTGCGACTGTGTTGGATAGTAAAGAGGTGGTGTTTAAAGCGGCGCAATCAAGTTATGAGCAGGCGCTTGCTGCGTATAAAAATCAAAGCAATCAAACCGGCTATGCTAGTTTGGCGTCAGATGTTGATGGGGTTGTGACCAGCGTAGATGCTGAAGTTGGGCAGGTAGTGGCTGCTGGTGCGCCGGTAGTTCGCGTAGCACAGGCGGGCGACATGGAAGTGGTGGTCGGTATTCCAGAAAATAAAATCAATGTTATCGGCCAAATGACCGATATCAATGTCAGCTTGTGGGCGCATCCAAATAAGCTCATGTCGGCTAAATTGAGCGAGCTGTCACCGATCGCCGATCCAGTCACGCGCACCTATACCGCTAAGGTGACTTTGCCAGCTGATGCTGCGGATGTACGCCTGGGGATGACTGCCACGGTCAGCTTTATTGCTCGTAACCCTAATCAAGTCATCAAAATACCGATGACGGCCTTATTGCAAAATAAAGGAAATTCCTCGGTGTGGATCGTGGAGCGGGGCGCAGTGAAGTTGGTGCCAGTGCAGATTGCGGGTGCATCGGGCGACGATGTCTTGATTGCAGCCGGTGTTTCCGGTGGTCAAACTGTGGTTACTGCTGGTGTTAATTTCCTTAAGCCAGGTCAACGTGTGACGATTCTCGGTGCTGATCTCGCGTCAGTAAATGACGTCGGTGCTCCTGTAGCTGGAGCGTCCAAATGAGTGAAAAATCTGGTGGTTTTAATTTATCTAAATGGGCTTTAGAGCATATACCACTCACGCGCTATTTGATGGTGGCGCTGTTATTGGGTGGAATATTTAGTTATGGTCATCTAGGGCAGGATGAAGATCCACCATTCACGTTTCGCGCGATGGTGGTAAAAGCAATATGGCCGGGTGCGACCGCATTGCAAATGGCAGATCAGGTGACTGATAAGCTGGAAAAAAAGCTTCAGGAGACGCCCTACATAGACCGCATTCGTAGCTACTCAAAGCCAGGCGAAACCTTAATTACGCTGGAATTGCGAGAGTCGACCCCACCCAAGGAAGTGCAGCAGGCCTGGTATCAGGTGCGCAAAAAAATTGGCGATATTCGTAGCACACTACCGCCGGGCGTTATTGGGCCGATTTTTAATGATGAATTTGGTGATACCTACGGTTCAATCTTTGCCTTATCAGGCGATGGATTTACGTATGAGCAAGTGAAGGAGTATGCCGATTTTGTGCGTCAGCAATTCTTGCGCATCCCCATGGTGTCGAAGGTAGAGTTAGTCGGTGTTCAGGATGAAAAAATCAATATCGAATTCTCACAAAAGAAATTCTCGCAATTGGGTATTTCATTTGATGCCATCGTTTCTCAAATCAGTTCGCAAAATGGTATTGAAGGTACTGGGGTATTGACTACCTCGTCCAGTGATTTGCAGGTCAGGGTTTCTGGCGCCTTGATGGCGGTGAAAGATCTGGAAAATCTGCAACTGCGTGCCAACGGGACGACCTTCCGATTGGGTGATTTTGCAACCGTAAAGCGTGAATATCAAAATCCACCGCATGACAAAATGCGTTTCAACGGAAAGGATGTTGTTGGCCTTGGTATCTCCATGGAAAAAGGGGGAAATATCGTTGAGTTGGGTAAGAATTTACAGGCTACCGTGGCGCTCGTTAAAGCGAAATTGCCAGTCGGCATACAGCTGGAACAGGTTACTAATCAGCCTGATGCGGTCAAGGCTTCAGTGGGTGAATTCATTCATACTTTAATTGAGGCTGTTGTCATTGTTTTGGCTGTGAGTTTTTTGGCTTTAGGTTTGCATACCAAGCCATTCCGTCTGGATGTCTGGCCTGGCCTCGTGGTCGGTTTAACCATCCCTTTGGTATTGGCGATTACGTTTTTGTTTATGCATATTTTAGAGATTGATTTACATAAGATCTCTCTGGGTGCTTTGATTATTGCGCTTGGTTTGTTGGTGGATGATGCCATTATTGCGGTTGAAATGATGGTGCGCAAAATGGAAGAGGGCTTTTCTCGTTTTGACGCGGCAACTTTTGCTTATACATCGACGGCAATGCCGATGTTGACTGGCACGTTGATTACTGCGGCCGGATTTCTGCCAATTGGTCTGGCAAAATCCGCAGCTGGTGAATATACCTTTTCGATGTTCTCGGTCAATGCGCTGGCATTGTTGATCTCCTGGTTTGCAGCGGTTTTATTTACGCCTTACCTTGGTTATTTGTTATTGAAGGTGAAGCCGCATGCCGAAGGTGGTGAGCCCCATGAATTGTTTGATACGCCATTTTACAGTCGCTTCCGCACCGTGGTGTCGTGGTGTGTTGAGTGGCGCAAAACAACGATAGTGATTACGCTGGGTATTTTTGGTCTGGGTGTATTTGGTTTTAAATTTATCGAACAACAATTTTTCCCGGATTCCAGTCGGCCAGAATTGATGGTGGAGATGTGGCTTCCTGAAGGTTCGTCATTTAAGGCGACCGAGACGCAAACGAGGAAATTTGAAGCCTTCATTCAAAAGCAGGACGGGGTGGAAAGCGTTACTAGTTATGTTGGTAATGGTAGTCCTCGTTTCTATTTGCCACTCGATCAAATTTTACCGCAAACCAATGTCACGCAAGTCGTGGTGTTGGCGAAAGATTTGAAGGCTCGAGAACAATTGCGATTGAAAATCACGCATATATTCAAAGTTGATTTTCCTGAAGTGCGTGGTCGCGTTAAGTTGTTGCCAAACGGCCCCCCAGTTCCGTATCCGGTGCAGTTCCGCGTTACTGGATTGGATGTCGCAGGTGTGCGTGCCATTGCTGATCAGGTCAAAGAGGTAATGCGTACCAATCCAAATACGGTGGGTGTTAACGACAACTGGAATGAATCGGTCAAGGTCGTGCGTATCGATCTCGATCAGGATAAGTTGCGCGCACTTGGTGTTACGTCGCAAACTGTGATGCGGGCGGCAAATACCATTTTGACTGGTACCACAGTTGGTCAATACCGCGATGGTAATAAATTGATTGATATGGTTGTGCGTCAGCCAATTGATGAGCGTTCAACGATTGAGGCGCTTAGCAACGCGAACATGCCAACAGCTAATGGTAAATCGGTGCCCTTGTCGCAATTGGCGACCATTAAAATGGTGTGGGAGCCGGGTGTGGTCTGGCGCGAGCGCAGGGAGTGGGCGGTGACTGTGCAGTCGGACGTGGTTGATGGTATTCAGGGTCCGACGGTTTCCGCTCAGATTATGCCTCATCTAAGTAAAATTATTGCGAGTTTGCCACCCGGATATAAAGTCGAATTGGCTGGCGCTGCTGCCGATAGTGGCAAGGCGCAAGATTCTATCGCTGCAAATGTGCCTTTGGTGATCTTCATTATTTTCACTTTGCTGATGCTGCAATTGCATAGCTTCTCAAGATCTTTGCTGGTCTTTTTGACTGGACCCCTGGGTGTTGCTGGTGCAGCAATGGCATTATTGATTTTGCAGCGGCCATTTGGTTTCGTTGCGCAATTAGGTGTTATTGCGTTATTCGGTATGATTATTCGCAATTCCGTCATTTTGATTGATCAAATTGAGCATGATATTGGTGCTGGTGTTGATCCTTGGAATGCGGTAGTTGAGTCTGCGGTAAGACGTTTCCGTCCAATTATTCTGACGGCAGCAGCAGCCGTATTGGCGATGATACCGTTGTCGCGCTCTGTGTTTTGGGGGCCGATGGCGGTGGCGATTATGGGGGGCTTAATCATTGCGACTGGTTTAACTTTATTATTTTTGCCAGCTTTGTATGCAGCTTGGTTTAAAGTGAAAAAGGGTGGGCATTCAATCTAGTTGGCTTGAATCCTAATGTGTTGCTTTCGTGTTAAGCGCAGATCGAATACTTCAAAATCAGTCATTTATGAAAATTTTGGAGTATTTCTTAAAAAGCGTTAAAAAAATAAGACATATTGATTCAAAATCCAGTAGAATATCGGGCTGGAGTTGTAATGCCACATGCATAAGTTTCGGGCGACGATAGATGTTCGGGTCGCCCTTTGCTTTTGTACCGGCCTTGTCGTATGTATGCCGGTATGTAACATACTCATCCCGCGAGGATGGCGAAATTGGTAGACGCACCAGGTTTAGGTCCTGACGCCAGCAATGGTGTGGGGGTTCGAGTCCCCCTCCTCGCACCACAGAATTTTTACTATTTGGACGATTTTCATGGCAACTGCAGTCGAAACTTTAGATAAATTGGAGCGCCGCCTCACGATTTCTTTTCCAATCGCTGATGTGAAATCAGAAGTTGAAAAGCGTTTGAAGGTACGTGCACGTACAGCAAAAGCACCAGGCTTCCGCCCAGGCAAAGTGCCAATGAAAATGGTCGCTGCGCAATACGGCTATCAAGTCGAAAACGAAGTGTTGAATGATAAAGTTGGTCAGGCATTTGCTGCTGCGGCTAACGAAAACAACCTGCGTGTAGCGGGTTATCCTAGTATCGAGCCAAGCGCAAACGAAGGTGTAGCTGAAGGTACTTTGGCTTTCAATGCAACTTTTGAAGTGTATCCAGAAATCGTTGTTGGCGATTTGTCGGCTGCTGAAGTTGAGCAAGTTAAATCAGAAGTGACTGATGCCGAAATCGACAAAACGATCGACATTCTGCGTAAGCAACGTGTACATTTCCACGTTAAAGGCGAAGAGGGTGCGCACGGTAACGGCGGTGCAGATCAATCTGCTCAAAATGGCGATCGCGCTACAGTTGATTTCGTCGGTAAAATCGACGGTGTTGAGTTCCCTGGTGGTAAAGCTGAAGGTTTTGCTTTCGTATTAGGCGAAGGCCGTATGTTGCCAGAATTTGAAGTGGCAACCATCGGTTTAAAAGCTGGCGAATCGAAAACATTCCCATTGTCGTTCCCAGAAGACTATCACGGTAAAGACGTAGCTGGTAAAACTGCTGAATTTACAATTACTCTGACAAAATTAGAGTGGGCACATTTGCCAGAAGTTGACGTTGAATTTGCAAAAATGCTCGGCGTTGAAGATGGCGATTTGGTTAAAATGCGCGCTGATATCAAGGAAAACCTTGAGCGCGAAGTAAAAGGCCGTGTTAAAGCTAAGACTAAAGAAAGCGTCATGGACGCGTTGGTAAAGGCAGTTGCTTTTGACGTGCCAAAAACTTTGGTTGCGCAAGACGGTGAACGCTTGGCTGAAATGACTCGTCAAGATATGGCGCAACGTGGCATGAACGTTAAAGACGTACCATTCCCGACTGAACTGTTTGCGGCACAAGCTGAGCGCCGCGTTCGTCTGGGTCTGATCCTGGCTGAATTGGTGAAGGCAAACAATCTGCAAGCAACGGCTGATCAAATCAAGGCGCAAGTTGAAGATTTTGCTCAAAGCTACGAAGATCCACAACAAGTTGTAAAATACTACTATAGTGATCGTAATCGTCTGGCTGAGGTTGAAGCACTTGTTTTAGAAGAAAACGTCGTTAACTATGTGTTAGGCAAATCAAAAGTGACAGAAAAAGTTCTGCCATTTGATGAGTTAATGGGTAATAACGCACAAGCTTAAGTAAAAAAAGGAAAACACATGACAGGCATCATCCGTAATTCGGCGTTAGATACAAATATGCTGGGCATGGTGCCTACGGTAATAGAGCAGAGTGGGCGTGGTGAACGTGCTTACGACATCTACTCCCGTCTTTTGAAAGAGCGTGTAGTTTTCCTGGTTGGACCTGTGAATGATCAAACCGCAAACTTGGTCGTAGCGCAGTTGTTGTTTCTGGAGAGTGAAAATCCGGATAAAGATATTGCTTTTTATATTAACTCGCCAGGCGGCTCAGTTTCTGCTGGCATGGCGATTTACGATACGATGCAATTTATTAAGCCGGATGTATCAACTCTGTGTACCGGAATGGCAGCTTCTATGGGAGCGTTTTTGCTGGCAGCTGGTGCGAAAGGCAAGCGTTTTTCGTTGCCTAACTCTCGTATCATGATCCATCAGCCACTTGGTGGAGCGCAAGGTCAGGCATCTGATATTGAAATTCAGGCACGCGAAATTTTGTATTTGCGTGAACGTCTGAATGGTATTCTGGCTGAAAAAACTGGTCGTAGTCTTGACCAGATAGCAAAAGATACTGATCGTGATAATTTCATGTCAGCGGATGCAGCAGTTGAATACGGTTTGATTGACAAGGTGCTGATTCATCGCGCTTAAATGCTTAGAATTGGATGAACGCCCGCTCCTCGATAGGTCGGGCGTTTTTTTATTC
>NZ_JBMPOQ010000004.1:0-288419 GCF_049340505.1 Undibacterium sp. Dicai25W
GCTATTAAATCCCCCTCAAATGAGGGGGATTTTCTTTTTGGCGACCTGATAATTAGCAAGAATAATGACATTTTGTAAGGCGATACAAGCTTCTAAACTGCTTGATTGGCGCAAAAGTCTATCGTGATCTGTAGGAGAAATTTTCCCAGACGAGTTTGGTGCAAAATTCCCGCTTGTTATTACGTTGAACGACTAAAATCTATCGAAATAACGCTGAGGGGTAAATTTTTAGTCAACAAAACTGTAGGGGTAAATGTTGGGGTAAATCTCCCAAGAAGCAAAAAGGCCAATCTGCTGATTGGCCTAAGTCCTTGATTTTATTGGTCGGGACGGCAAGATTCGAACTTGCGACCCCGTGCACCCCATGCACGTACGCTACCAGGCTGCGCTACGCCCCGACGAGCCAAATATTATAGTGTATTAAAGCCATTTTTGCTATGGTTGGGTATTAAGCTTACAAGACTTTTCTGCGTTGAAAATATAAATTAATTTATTTTGCAAAATATGACTAAAATATTTTCATATTCTCTCAAAAACAGTGAGAATAGTGGTTCAAGGTCGCAGCGCAAATTCAATGCTATGTAGCGTTAAAAAGCGCTGCGGTACGTACAAAATAAAATACCTTTGGATACTATGACAATTAAAATCAGTCAAAATTTCGATGCAGGTTCTATTGAGGTCGTTAAAGCAGAGCAGGCCGATGCGATCGAATTGAATTTGCGCAAAGACTCTCTCGCAGATATTTGGCAATGGTTCTATTTCCGTTTGCAAGGTGCACGTGACCAGGAAACTGTCATGCGTGTTTTGAATGCGGGTAAGGCGACTTATGCTAAAGGCTGGGAAAACTATCGTGCAGTGGCGAGTTATGACCGCGAAACGTGGTTTAGGGTTGAGACCGAATTCGATGGCGAAGTGATGACCATCCGCCATACGCCTGAATCTGATAGTGTCTATTACGCTTACTTTGAACCATATAGCTGGGAACGTCATCTGGCGTTGCTGGGCAGTGTGGAGCATTCGCCATTGGCGCGTGTGGTTGATCTGGGTAATACCGTTGACGGTCGTGATCTGAATATGGTCGTCGTGGGTGACCCGGCTGCTGAAAAGAAAGTCTGGATCATCGCGCGTCAACATCCGGGTGAAACCATGGCTGAGTGGTTGGTCGAAGGTGTGTTGGATGCATTGCTTGACCCTGCAAATCCGATCGCTCGCAGCATTCTGGATAAAGCGGTGTTGTACATTGTGCCGAATATGAATCCAGATGGCGCTTATCGCGGTAATTTGCGAACCAATGCTGCCGGTGCTAATTTGAATCGGGAATGGATGACGCCGTCATTAGAAACCAGCCCTGAAGTGTTTCATGTAAAGAATAAAATTCATGAAACTGGTTGCGATTTGTTCCTCGATATTCATGGCGATGAAGCCTTGCCTTATGTATTTGTAGCAGGTAGCGAAATGCTGGCAGGGTTTACCGAAGAGCAAGCTCGCGATCAGCAGGTTTTTGTTGATAGTTTCTGTCTCGCCAGCCCAGATTTCCAGACTAAAGTTGGCTATGCAGCGTCCAAGTACAATGAAGACGTATTGAAACTGGCATCTAAGTACATTGGTCATACCTTTAAATGCGTGTCTTTGACACTAGAATTGCCATTTAAAGATAATGACAACCTGCCTGATGCAGAAGTGGGCTGGGATGGTGCGCGTAGTGTAAAGCTGGGCGAGGCTATGTTGCAACCAATTCTGGCTTCATTGAACGCTAAGTAATTGCAATTGCAATTGCGGTTTGACTGATTGAAGGTAAGAGGGTGTCAGAAATGACATCCTCTTTTTTTCGTCATTTTTTAAGCATGTAGTTTGATCGCATGTTTATGCGAAGTATCATGTGCGTCTGATATTGGCAAAAGAAGGAATAAAGATGGGTATAGAAATAGAGCGCAAATTTTTGGTAACGAATGATGCCTGGAAGGAGTTCGCTGTTAGCAGCTACCTCAAGCAGGGATATATTAGTTCTGAGCCAGGTCGTATCGTGCGCGTGCGTATCGAAGGGCAAGCTGCAATGCTGACAATCAAAGGTCTGAACTCTGGCATATCCTGTGGGGAATGGGAATACCCAATTCCTTTAAATGATGCGCAAATGTTGCTCGATACCGTGTGTCAGAAACCACTGATAGAAAAATACCGTTACCGGCTTCCTATGGATGGTTTGACGTGGGAAATTGATGAGTTCTTAGGAGCGAATGCAGGGCTGGTCGTAGCGGAAATTGAATTGCCTTCGGAGGGTTTCGAATTCCATCGTCCGGAATGGCTGGGTGAAGAAGTCAGCCATGACCGACGTTATGCAAACGCTAATTTGCTCAAACATCCGTACAAATCTTGGTAGGGAATGGTGAAAATTGGGTCTGAGCTTCAATAAAACACAGACCCAAAAAAAGGTTACACGGCTTTTACACCACGATTGGCTGCCTTGCGGTACAAAATTAAAGTCGCAGTCAAACCACACGCAGCAGCAAACGACATCCACATTCCTGGCGCTGCTTTGTCGTGCGTTACTTCAATCAACCACGTAGCAATCGCAGGTGTAAAACCGCCAAAAATCGCCGTCGCCAAACTATAGGCTAGAGAAAAGCCAGCGGTGCGAACTTCTACCGGCATCACCTCCGTCAGCGCCACGACCATCGCACCGTTGTAGCTCGCATATAAGAACGACAACCACAATTCTGCGATCAACATCTTTTGAAAACTCGGGTCGTTAGTCAGCCAGACCATGACAGGGTAGGCTGTCAGTATCGTTAAAATGGTGAAGGTCAGCAATAAAGGCTTACGACCAATTTTATCTGACAAATTCCCCATGACTGGTAACCAAAAAAAGTTGGAAATACCAATGCATAAAGTCACGATCAGACTGTCTGTTGTAGTTAATTTAAGGACGCTTTTACCAAATGTTGGTGTGTAGACGGTAATGAGATAAAACGACACCGTCGTCATCGACACCAACAACATCCCGCAAATTACCAGTCCCCAATTTTTAATCATAGACTGGAAGATTTCGCGCGCATCTGGTCTATGTTTGCGCTGCATAAACTCTTCAGTTTCCTGCAAAGAACGGCGAATGAAAAAGAGTACTGGAACGATCATGCAACCAATAAAAAACGGAATACGCCAGCCCCAAGCAGATATTTCGTCTGGTGAAAGGAATTTATTAAGTGCATATCCCAGGGCTGCGGCAACGATAATAGCCACTTGCTGGCTCGCGGATTGCCAACTGACGTAAAAACCTTTTCGCCCTGGCGTCGCCATCTCAGCCAGATAGACCGATACGCCACCCAACTCCACGCCAGCAGAAAAACCTTGCAATAAGCGTCCAACTAACACCAGAAAAGGTGCAAGATATCCGATGGTGGCGTAACTTGGAACACAGGCAATCAGAATCGTACCCAGTGCCATTAAGGCCAACGTGACAATCAAGCCTTGACGACGCCCAACTCTATCGACATAAGCACCCAGAAAAATTGCGCCCAATGGACGCATTAAAAAGCCAGCGCCAAAGGTCATGAAGGTCAGCATTAGTGATGCAAATTCATCACCGGCTGGGAAAAAAGCTTTAGAAATGTAGGTGGCGTAAAAACCGAACAGGAAAAAATCAAACATTTCCATGAAGTTGCCACTGGTGACGCGCAGTACAGTCCCAAGTTTAGAGCTGGGTTTGGTTGGAGAGTTTGTCATATTTAAATTTATAATAATAATGAAAACTACGCTGAAAAAATGAAGGCTGCGATCATTACTTGCGCAACATTGTTCATCAGGGCGATGTCAAAAAGAACGCTTTTAAAAATCGCTGTCTTGATCACTTCTGCTTGAAATACTTGTATAGCAGATTTTTTATTTTCTCTGCCGAGATTTATTGTCCCAAGTGAATGAGTTTAGCAGCTCTTAGCTCGATTCAACAATACGCAGGAAGTAACGAAAGTTTTTGTTTTAATTTCGTGCGCCCATGGGTAACTGAAACTTGTTGCTTTCAGCCACCCAAGTTTATCTGGCGAGTAGGGTAGTCGTTAATAACAACGAGCAATAGATTCTGCAACACATACTGGTTTATCTGAACCAGCTCGTTCTATGCTGACTTCCCAGGTCATTTGGGCTCCATCCTTGATGTCTTCAATCGAAAGCAATTTCAAATGGGCGCGCAATTGGCTGCCGACCGGAACCGGCGCGGGGAAGCGAACTTTGTTCAGACCATAATTGACACCCATCTTGACATAGCTGAGATGTATAGCATTTTGCATTAAAGCTGGAAGCAAGGACAAAGTCAGAAAACCATGTGCGATAGGTGCGCCAAAAGGTGACTCACGCTTTGCCCGCTCTACGTCTATATGTATCCATTGGTGGTCGCCCGTTGCTTCGGCAAACATATTGACCCGTTCTTGAGCAACCTCTACCCAATCGGAAGTGGCAACTTGTTGCCCAACCATGTCTTTGAGCTCTTGTAAGCTATGAATTTCACGCATCATCTCTCCTTAGTCTTGTGGACGACGACCAAACATACCCATGCCGTCAATCGTGCAAACGACTTGTCCGTGCTGATTGACTGCTTTCCAGACGGTATTAACGACGCCACGGTCAGGTTTGGAGGTGGATGCTTTGGCGCCGGTCGTTTCCGCTGTGACTGTAAGTGTGTCGCCGGGGCGTACCGGTGCTGTCCAACGGATGTTATCAATACCGGGGGATCCCATACTAGAGGAATCGCCAATAAAACCATCAACCACCATACGCATCATCATGCTGCAGGTATGCCAGCCGCTGGCAATGACGTCGCCGAAGATAGATTCTTTGGCCGCGACTTTGTCGATGTGAAAGGTTTGCGGATCAAATTGCTGTGCGAAGGCGATAATTTCTTCTTCTGTCACGGTACGCTGGCCTAGCTGTATCGATTCGCCTGGGATAAAGTCTTCGAAGTACCATTTAAATCTTTTATTTGTCATCATCAATTTCCTTTCGGTTCGTCCTTCTGATTGAAGCTACATAGCTACCTTAAGACCCCAAATTTATGACCAAAAAAATCCCGGTATTAGCCGGGATAATTCAAAAAGCTTAGTTGTTATGCGCTGACTTTAAAACCAGGTTGTGTGACAAAACGAGCCAGATGATGATCCGTATCACCCAGCGACAATTCTATTGTCGTCAAACGTTTGAACATATGTGCCACCGGTAACTCATTCGTGACACCCATCCCACCATGCAATTGCACCGCTTGCTGGCCGATATAACGTGCTGCTTGCCCGATCCGTGCTTTAGCAGCTGACAGAGTACGGCGACGTTCTTCGACATTGGCTGATGACACCTTCACCGCAGCTAAGGTTGCCATCGATCGGGCTTGTTCCATTTCCATAAACATTTCAGCCATGCGATGCTGCAAGACCTGGAACTTGCCGATAGGTACGCCAAACTGTTGCCGGGTTTTTAGATAGTCCAGCGTGGCTGCGGTGATTGCTTCCATGATGCCTATGGCCTCGGAACACAATAAAGAAACGCCATAATCCGCAGTTTCATCGATGAGTTCCCAGCCATCGTTTTCTTTACCTAGCATATTGATCGGTGCAACTTGGACCTGATCAAAACGGATATCCGCGGCACGATAGCCATCAATGGTGCGGTAATCCGTTCTATGAATGCCGATGCTGTTAGCGTCAACCAGGAACACATGGATGCCGGATTTGTCGCGCTGGTTTTCATTTGAACGTGCCGATACGATCAGCATATCGGCTTGTGCACCATGCAAAACGACGATCTTGGTCCCATTGAGTACAAAGCCATCATTATTGGGAGTGGCAGTTGTTGCGATATCAAACAAGTCGTAACGGGATTGCTTCTCGGCGAGCGCAACGGCGAGTTTTTTCTCGCCAGTGGCAATTTGTTCGAGCACATCAAAATGTGCTTTCGCTTTTTTTAAAAACTCCGCCCCCAACACCGTCGCAAAATATGGCTCGACCACCAATCCTCGCCCCAGCTCTTGCATGACCACCATCATATCAACGGCGGAGCCATTAAAACCGCCTAATTCTTCAGGGATTGGTAGTGCAGTTGCACCGAGTTCAGTTAATTCAGACCATGCCTTTGAGGATGTACCTTCGGCAGAGCCAATAATGTGCTTGCGCTGCTCAAAGCCGTAATCTTTTTCTGCCCAGCGACGGATTGCTTCAGCAAATTGTTGTTGTTCTTGCGTTAAATTGAAGTCCATTGCGTTTTCCTCACAGTCCCAAAATCATTTGTGTAATGATGTTTTTCTGAATCTCGTTCGAGCCACCGTAGATGGAAGTCTTGCGGTAGTTGAAGTAATACGAGGCGAGGGCAGCAGCGTCGTCGTCACTGACGAGACTATGTTCAGTTTCACCTTCGAGAAATTGTGGATCAAACGGAAGACCGTAAGGACCGACGGTTTCCAGCATCAATTCAGTCAGTCTTTGTTGAATCTCTGTGCCTTTGATTTTAAGTAAAGACGCTTCAGGACCAGGGCGGCCGCTATCTTGTGAGATCACGCGTAAGACGGTGATTTCCAATGCCATCAATTCGATTTCCAGGCTGGCGACTTTATGGGCAAAAACAGGATCATCGATCAAGGGTTTCCCGTTCTTTTGATGCTCGCCAGCGATGCGTTTTAAGAACAATAATTCGCGCTTGGCGCGTCCCACTGCGGCGATGTTGGTGCGTTCATGGCCTAACAGGTACTTGGCATAAGTCCAACCTTTGTTTTCTTCGCCGATCAGATTTTGTACAGGTACCTTGACGTTGTCGAAGAATACTTCATTCACTTCGTGGTCTTCATCGAGCATGATAATAGGGCGCACGGTAATGCCTGGCGTTTTCATGTCGATCAGTAAAAATGAAATGCCTTCCTGCTTCCGTGCCGCTGGATCGGTGCGCACCAGGCAGAAAATCATATCAGCGTGCTGTGCTAGCGTCGTCCAGGTTTTTTGACCATTGACGATATAAAAATCACCTTCGCGTTCGGCACGGGTTTTGAGTGAGGCAAGATCGGAGCCGGAGCCAGGTTCAGAATAGCCCTGACACCACCAGTCGTCACAATTCAAGATGCGTGGCAGGTAGTAATCTTTTTGTGCCTGATTGCCGAAGGCCATAATCACAGGGGCTACCATGTTCACGCCAAATGGCAGGATCGCAGGTGTGCCAGCGCGGGCGCATTCTTCTTCAAAAATATGTCTTTGCGTTGGCGTCCAACCCGTACCGCCGTATTCCACCGGCCAGCCTGTACCAACCCAGCCTTGTTTGGCAAGAATTTTATGCCAGCGAACAAAGTCTTCTCTGTTCATGCGCTTGTGGTTGCGAACCTTGTGCTGCAAATCAGCCGGAAGGTGCGCTTCTAAGTAGCTGCGGACCTCATCACGAAAAGCCAGGTCTTCGGTGGTGTAGTTCAAATCCATGTTGTCTCCTGAGATAAATGCCCATTGATTGGCAACCTGAGAGATTCATGCAAGGTCATGCATGATGCCTTGCTATATTTTTGTATCTCTAAGGGAGTAAAACTAAAAAAGCACGACCGTTCAAATCAATTGTACAACGGATTTAAATTTTAGGCAGAGTATTCATCTCAGTTATGTGGCAATTTGAAAAAATGCCCGGATTTGGCTTCTGGGAAGAGCCAAATCCGGGCATCTCAAGCCGTTCTTCACGCTTCGATAAATCAGTGAAAATGCGCTGTACCCGGGGTAGGGGTATCCTCTGGCATTTCAGGATGGACCAATTCTGCTTCTCTGTCGGCAAATAAAGGCGTTCCACAATCGTCGCAGAATTCCATCGCAAAAATTTCTTCCAGTTGGATGATGTCGGTGATCCCGCATTCGACCAAAATATCCGGGATATCACCACTCAGGCTTCCATTTTCATCCGTGCCCATTGCAGCGTCCTGGTCCTCAGCCTGATACAAGGGCCAGACCACGCCATATATCACCTCTGGCGCCTGACGCAGGCAGAAACTAATCCTGAACTCGTCGATTTGCCCTGGCGTTTCTTGTACACCGCAAGCGGCAATGACAACACTCAACTCAGTTGGCTCTTTACCTAAGGTTTGCGTTAAGTAAAATGCTGCCGAACGTATCGATGCAGGCCGGATTTTGATATCCGCCTCACGACAAGCTGTGTAATACGCCTCTGGTAACAGCAGTTCTACACCACAACCTGGTAACAGATTCTTCACCAAAGGCTCTACCTGTTGCTGCCATTCTTCTAAAGCGGCGCTTTTGGCTTTGACGCAATCATACGGCGCATCTAAGGTTTGCCACTGAAACATAGGCGTGTTCACAGGTACAGTAACAACACCTAGCAAATAACGAATATCTGCAAGAAACGGTACGGTTTGCGCACGTTCTGCCTCTACTGGATAGGTGCTGTTTTTGAGTAACGCCATCGCGTGACGCTCCATCAAGGCATAGGTTTCACTATGATTGCGTGGCAATTGATCGATGGAGTACAGGTTCGGTAATAAGCGCAATTTGGCTTGATCGACCAACAAATGCTGATAAAGATGCTTTGAAAGTGATGCGAGTACATCGGCTGGTATTGCGCCGGAGGCGATTTCAAAACGTGTCCACGCGAGAATGGGTGCGGCAATAAATAGGGCACAATATTTCTGCCCATGAACCTCAAAAATAGCGCTGGTACTGATGGTTTCCAGTGTTTCAACCAACACCTCGTAAGCATTTGCCTGAGCAGAGAATAAATTTTCTGCGGCGGCATCTAAAATCTCCTGATGATGTTGCTTCAGGTTTTTAGCTACATATAAATCCAACTTTTCTTGCCAGGCAAGGTCTTCAAGACGGCTGGCGGACTGGGCGACGGCCAGCGAGAGATTGACCAGTCGTTGACTTTCTGCTGCCAGTTTCAGTCTATTTCGTTTTATAGGACGGCGCATAATTGTATTTGTCAGAGATTGATCAAATGTTGAGCAGAAAATTGCATCCAGCAAATAGTGTTGAAATAGTGAGAAGCTTGTCGTAAAACACCAACCAGGGCGAGCTATCTCACTATTCATTTATCCATTCGACTAGCTAATTTGTCTGATTCACTTATTTTTTGGCATATTGCGTTTTACCAAACAATACCTCTTTCGCTTTATCATCAGTCAATGGTTTGCGTAGGTCGGCCAACACGGTCACCCCACGTTGCACAGCGGATCGCGCGCTGATTTCATCAAACCAGCGTTTCGCATGGGGAAAATCAGCCCAATCGATACCCTGATTGGCAAACGAGCGTGTCCATGGGAAGGTGGCGATATCTGCGATCGTGTATTCGTCACCGGCCAGATAAGGTGTATAAGACAATTGTTTGTCGATGACGCCGTATAAACGTTTGGCTTCATTGGTGTAACGATCAATTGCGTAATCTATTTTGTCTGGTGCATAAATGCGGAAATGATGCGCCTGACCCAACATAGGACCAACGCCGCCCATTTGAAACATCAGCCACTGCAAAGTAGTGTATTTTTCACGATCTGTTTTGCCGAGGAATAAACCCGTTTTACCTGCTAGATACACAAGGATGGCGCCAGACTCAAACAAAGAGATCGGTTTGCCATCCGGTCCATCAGAATCTACGATAGCGGGGATCTTGTTATTCGGAGAAATCGCCAGAAATTCAGCAGAAAATTGGTCGCCAGCACCAATATCAATCGGAATTGCCCGATAATCCAAACCACATTCTTCGAGCATAATGTGTACTTTATGACCGTTTGGGGTAGGCCAGGAATAGACATCTATCATCGCGATCCTCTTCAAAAGGTGAATAAAAATGCAGGATCCCATTATGCAGAGATTTCGGAGATTTTGCAGGTTTTAGTCAATACAAAAAATTATTTCTGGATTTTTATCAATTACTCGACCGGACTCAACGCTTATTTCATTTCCGGGAACTCTTAAAAGACGTATGCAAACCTCTCTATTTCGCTCTTTGTTATCCTTGCATCTCGCCGTCATGTTATTCGGCGCGGCTGGAGTCATTGGCAAATATATTGCCGTGGGAGCCTTAAGTCTGGTTTTTGGTCGCACTTTATTTGCAGCGGTGTCCCTGGCGCCTTTAGTCAATTGGCGCTGTGTCAAAGCAACTAAAAATCTTGCCAGTACGTTAGGAAATGGCGCCTTATTGGCCGTGCATTGGCTTAGCTTCTTTGCCTCGTTACAATATGCAGCGGTTGCCTTTGGTTTGATGGGATTTGCGACGTATCCCATTTTTGTGGCCTTGCTAGAACCGTGGATCTTCAAATTGCCTCGCCATCGCAGAGACGCTTGGATGGCCGTGATGGTGGTTGTTGGGCTGCTAGTGATGCTCAGTGACGCGCATTGGAAAGACGGCTCGGTGAAGGCGGTAGGGATGGGCATAATATCTGGCCTGTCCTTTGCGTTACTTACCTTGAATACGCGTGATCAAGGCAAAAGCCGAGCTTCGACGCAAGTCGCGTTGATACAAAATAGCGTCGCGTGTCTCTTGTTGCTGCCATTGGTGCTATATCAAGGTGAACTGTATTCGATCAACATCAAAACCTGGTTCCTGCTGGCACTATTAGGGAGTGTCTTTACCGCTTTGTCACATAGTCTGTTCGCTTATAGTTTACAGCGGCTACCTGCAACTCTTGCCAGCCTGACTGCTTCTTTAGAGCCAGTCTATGGAATGGGGTTGGCTTATATTTTCTTGGATGAAGTTGTTCCATTCCGGGCAATATGCGGCGCGGCGATTGTGCTCTCGACTACGTCAATCGCAACCTATCTCCATGCGACTCACACTAAGGAATAGTCGCTCTGAACTTTGTCTTATTTGTGTTTGTGCTTGAAATACAACATGAGTTCCATCTAGATAAATTAATCTAGACAAGTTGATCTAGATAAAATAGTCTATATCCATCTTTTGATTTTTCGATGGGGATGAGATGAAAAAAAATGCCGCACCAAAACCAACGACTGCTGAATTGAACATGTTACGTCTGCTATGGAAGTTGGGCCCATCAACAGCAAAAGAAGCTCACCAGGCAGCATTAAAAGATAGACCGGAATTAACCTCAGCAACTGTCTTGAGGTTGCTGCAGGTGATGCATGCAAAGGGGTTGCTATTAAGGGATGAAAGCCAACGATCACACGTCTACAGCGCAGCTCAAGCACAAAAATCCTTACAAACAAATCTCTTGAAGGATTTAATTCATAAAGCTTTTTCGGGGTCAGCAAAAGACCTGGTTATGGCAGCACTGCAGGGACATGTGAGTAAGGAAGAACGCGCTGAAATTCAACGTCTGCTGAATGAGGAAAAAACATGATTATGTACTCCATTCCAATTATTGACATTATTGGCCGCACACTGATTTGTTCTCTGTGGCAAATTGCTGTCATTGGTCTTTTTTGTGTGGCTTTGCAAGCTTTTTTGCAAAAACCAACTGCACGTTACCTCGTTCATTGTATTGGATTGTGCTCCAGTTTAATTATTCCTTTCGTTTGCGGCATTATTCAAGCAAATAGGTCAGTGGTTCAATCCGGCAATATGAATGCCATCGAGGGCGGCATGTTGTCGGCAGGCACCAACAATGCCGGAGATATCTTCGCCTTCTTTCAGAAACTGTTACATGAACATCTATCGACTATCGTGATGGTGTGGACTATCGGTATTTGCTTGTTAGCGATCAGGCGATGTGCTGGGTTATTATGGATTGACTCTATCCGGTCGCCATCCATGAGCTATGTTGATATGCCGTGGCAACGTCGCCTGGATGACTTGTTGCGACACGTAAAGATCAGCTATGCGATCGAGATGCGTGTCTGCCCGAGCATATCTTCACCCATCACCATAGGTATTTTCAGACCGCTGATTTTGCTTCCGACTAGTTTGGTGTCGGGAATGCCCGTTGAGCTCGTTGAAGCCTTATTGATGCATGAATTAGCTCACGTCAAACGCTGCGATTATGCAGTCAATTTATGTCAAAGCGTAATTGAAATGCTACTGTTTTATCACCCCGTCGTCTGGATGATGTCACGTCAAATTCGCATCGCACGTGAAGAAATCGCGGATGACCTAGCTTCAAAAAGCCTTGAAGAACCACGCCGTCTGGCCCTCGCACTTGCTGAGTTAGATCAAATTCAATTTTCACACAACCATTTTGCCCAAGCAGCTCATGGAGGAAATCTGATGTCTCGCATTCAACGCCTCGTACGTCCGGAATTAAAAAAGCATGAGTGGAAGTCTGCTCTGGCGATGTTATTGCTGGCGTTGACTTTCCTTGGTTTAAATAGCGGCGTCTCAGCGATGTCTGATTCTGATTCCGCTAAACAGTTGGCGGGTGTGTCAGCCTCCGGGAATAAATGGACGCAGAGTAAAGTTGATTTTCTGAAATGTACCCCTGAATATCCACAAAGTTCATTGCAAAATCAAGAAGCTGGCACGGTCATGTTATCCGTTCTGATCGGTGCCGATGGATCCGCGAAGAAAGGAAAAATAGATCGCTCAAGTGGATATCCTGCACTCGATAATGCGGTTATCGATAAACTTTTAAGTTGCGGAAAAATGGCAACACCAGCAACTAAAAATGGTAAGGCGATTGCAAGTTGGACCAAGGTCCAATATGTCTGGAAATTAGAATAGACGTCGAAGCGGAGGGGGGACGAATGGAAGTTTCCCCAATTTTCTAATAAAAAATACCTGATAATGATTAAATTAATCCATATTTTATTTTTATTGGCGGTGCCCCACTTTGTGAACGCCAGTTCTTTACCGACGTACCCATTCATTCATGCTAATGGTGTTTCTACGTTGTCAATTGCACCGGACATAGCGGAATTAGATTTCGATATCCGCAGTCTTGCGGCAACACCACAAGAGTCGAAACAGCAATTGGAGGAGGCCTCGCAAGAGATCGTCGCGTTTTTGGCATCTAATCATATCGACAGATCAGCCATCGACGCCTATGACACGAAAAAAATAGTTAGTGAAGATGAGACGTCAGCCAATGAAAAAACACCAGTACGATACAGGTTGCTGCGTAGCTTTCATTTTTTTGTTAAGGATTTAAATCAATGGGTGACCATTACTGATTTTTTGTTGAATAAATCTTATATCGGCAATTTATCGGCCACCTTTGGCAGATCTGACCTCGATAATATTCATCGTCAATTGGTGCTGGGGGCAATCAACAATGCCAAAGATAATGCCAAAACAATGGCGAATGGGCTTACAGTCAAACTGGGGTCAGCAACCGCTATTTCGGAAAGCCCGCTTGCCAAGCTAGGAAGTGTCATAGGTTTGGCATCATCGGCGATGACTTATGTGAGCAATACTGACCAGGAAAATACGGAGCGGGGCGAGCGTACAGATTTGGCTATCCCTGGCGCATTGCGTTACCAAAAGACCGTCGATGTGATATTCAAGATCAAGTAAAAATAAAAAACGGTGATTTCTTCATCACCGTTTTTTATATCTCAGCATTTCAAAGCAAAGGTCAACTCAAGAACGGGTAATCGGAAGACCCAGATCTTCATTAAGGCTGATATGTTTTGCCAGCTCCAGTTTAGCAATGGCGTTGCGATGTACCTCGTCCGGTCCATCGGCGAGGCGTAAGGTGCGATTGCCTGCCCATTGTGCAGCGAGAGGAAAATCACCGGAGACACCACCAGCACCGTGTGCCTGAATGGCCCAGTCCAGTACTTGTTGCGTGACGTTAGGTGCCAGCACCTTGATCATCGCGATTTCGGCTTGCGCATGCTTGTTACCGACCGTGTCCATCATATACGCCGCTTTAAGCGTCAATAGGCGAGCGGTATCGATTTGTATGCGGGACTCGGCAATACGTTCGCGCCAGATGCTTTGTTCAGAGATTTTTTTACCGAAAGCAGTGCGGCTATTGAGGCGTTTGCACATTAGCTCTAAAGCGCGTTCAGCGACGCCAATCGCGCGCATACAATGGTGGATGCGACCAGGCCCTAAACGGCCTTGCGCAATTTCAAAGCCGCGACCTTCGCCTAGCAGTATATTGCTCGCTGGCACGCGCACATTCTCAAACAAAATTTCACAGTGACCGTGTGGGGCATCGTCATAGCCAAAAACTGGCAGAGGACGTTTGACCGTGATGCCGGGTGTTTTGGCATCGACCAAAATCATTGACTGTTGCGAATGGCGTGCGGCGTTGAAGTCTGTTTTTCCCATCAAAATATAAACGGCGCAACGCGGATCACCAGCGCCTGAAATCCACCATTTATGACCGTTGATCACGTAATGCGCACCATCACGATCGATTCTGGTTTCGATGTTGGTGGCATCGGACGAGGCGACGCCAGGTTCTGTCATCGCAAAAGCGGAGCGAATTTCACCGCGCAACAAGGGTTCTAACCATTGCTTTTTGTGCTCTTCGGTACCGTAACGTTCAATCGTTTCCATATTGCCGGTATCTGGTGCCGAACAGTTAAAGACTTCGGGTGCCCAACTGACACGTCCCATAATTTCGCATAAAGGAGCGTAATCCAGATTAGATAAACCTTCCGGGGCACGTGCCGATTTAGGCAAAAACAAATTCCATAAGCCTTGTTCGCGCGCTTTGGGTTTGAGGTCTTCGATGATTTGTGTGGCTAACCAACGATTGCCCTTGTCAGTACCATTGTGGTCGATTTCTTCTTTGTATGCTTTTTCGTTTGGATAAATGTGTTCATCCATAAAGCGTAATAACTTTGCTTGCAAGGTCTGGCAGCGTTCTGAGTAGTCGAATTCCATGTTGTCTCCGGTGTGTTTTTATTGCGGTGAAAATCGATTTAATGCTGTGTAAGTTTCTTTAACGCAGGGTTTTGTTTACATAACTCCAACCTAATTCGGCCATCGGTCTTGCCGCTTCGCCGGATTTCTTCGCTTGTGCGCTCGACGCTGTACCATCGACGTAGCGCTTCATAATGCCTTGCAAAATACCGGCCATACGGAACAGGTTATAGGCAAGGTAAAAATCAAAATCTTCTGGACGTATGGCTTTGCCAGTGCGCTCACAATACTTGGCGATGTATTCTGCTTCACTTGGAATGCCTAGCGCCTTGTGATCCAGACCTTTGATGCCGCGGAACTGTCCCGGCGTGACGTGCCAGCTCATACAGTGATAAGAAAAATCTGCCAATGGATGGCCCAATGTCGATAATTCCCAATCTAAAATCGCCAGAATCCGTGGCTCGGTTTTGTGGAACATCATGTTATCAAGGCGATAGTCACCATGCACGATGCTGGTATCGTCTCCAGCTGGGATATGATGCGGCAACCAGGCGATCAAGTTGTCCATTGCTTCAATTTTTTCTGTCTCCGAAGCACGGTACTGCTTTGTCCAACGATCAATTTGGCGCGCAAAGTAATTACCTGGTTTGCCGTAATCTGAGAGGCCTATGGCCGCGTAGTCTATTGTATGCAATTGCGCGATAACGCGGTTCATTTCATCGTAGATTTCGGCGCGTTGCGTCGACGTCATCTCGGGCAGCGACTGATCCCACAATACGCGGCCGTCGACAAATTCCATGATGTAGAAAGCGCGTCCAATCACATCTTCATCGCTACAGAGTGCATATTGTTTGGCGGCGGGGAAACCTGATTTACTCAAAGCGTCCATGACTTTAAATTCACGCTCGATCGCGTGTGCTGAGGGCAGTAATTTAGCAACCGGACCAGGTTTGGCACGCATGACGTAATGTTGGTCGCCTGCACTGAGTTTGAACGTCGGGTTAGATTGTCCGCCTTTAAACTGTGTGACCACCAATTTGCCAGCCATTGCTGCATCAAAACCAGCGACGTGTTGACGCATATAGTCAGCGAGTGCGCCGATATCAAATTTCTGGCGATCGGCAACTGGCATGGTGCCCATGAATTCTTCAAACATCGATGTCTCCTCGCTTTTGCGGATTTTGAGTAGTGTTATGTTGAGTAATCTTAACGTGGCCTTGACCTGCCGAATCAAGAAGGCTTCAAAAGTATTTTAACTCAATAAATCGAACGTCCGTACTATTTTATTTTTTCGTGCTTTTTCTGCTTAACATTACTCATCATTCCTGACGATGCGTAAAAAAACGGCATCAGAGCTAAGTCAAGATGCCGTTTTTTAAACATTGATTTATAGAGTCTACTGCAAAATATTTAAGATGCCGTCTAATCCGACAAAATTCAGCGCCACGTTCGCCTGTGCTCTGACCACAGGTTTGGCGCGAAACGCCACAGACATACCGGCAACGCTCATCATTTTTAAATCATTTGCCCCGTCGCCCATGACAATGGCTTGCTGAGGTGTGATTTGCAATTCCTGGCAAATACGTTGTACCGTTCTTTGTTTTTCGTCGGCATCGACGATCGTTCCTATGACTTTACCAGTCAGTTTACCATTATCAATTTCTAAGACATTCGAATGACTGTAATCGAGATTGAGCATGTCTTTCATCCGATCAGTAAAGAACGTAAATCCGCCAGAAACCAATAAAGTCTTTAACCCCGCCTCCTGAATTGCCTTGAGCATCGGTGCTGCGCCGAGCGACAATTGCAGGCGTTCGTCAAAAACACGTTGCAAGGCGGAGGCATCCAAGCCTTTTAACAAAGCGACGCGGCGGATCAGGCTCTCCTGAAACTCAAGTTCACCACGCATGGCGGCTTCTGTAATCTCAGCAACTTGCGGCTTCAAGCCATGCATATCAGCGATCTCATCTATGCATTCGATGGTGATCAGCGTCGAATCCATGTCCATTGCGACCAGTTTAAAGTCGCTTAAGGAACGTGGCGTCTCAATTGCCGTAACATCCCATGCATTAGAAAAGCACTGTTGCTGAATTTCGTTGAAAGTTTGCGGCGCAGTGCCGACTCCTTCCAATCGTACAGCATGACTGTTAATGGATGTAATAGCGGCTGCTTGTGTCAGTGCGACGATGGTTTGCAGTTGCGGATGCTGGAGATTAATCTCTTGCAAAGACTGAATAATGAGGCTGGTAGTTGTCATGGGTAAAGGCAAGCGAATTATTGTAAGGCTTTTAAAGTACTCTTAATTTGGGCCACGCGGCTCGCAAGATCTGGCATGTTTGCAGTGATGCGCAATTTGTCCTGACCATTGAGTTTGATGTGCTTATTTTTTTGGATCAACTCAATAATCCGCATGGCATCGATAGGTGGTTGCGGTTCAAATTGCAGATTTGCTGCTTCGCTATGCACATCAATTTTGATGATGCCCAAAGGTTTAGCTGCCACGCGTAAGCGATGTGTCTCAAGCAAAGACTGTACTTGTTCAGGTAACTTGCCAAAACGGTCTATCATTTCTTCTTGCATATCATCAATGGCACTGGCTTTGCTGCAATTCGCCAGACGCTTGTAGATAGAAAGACGTTCATGCACGTCGCCGCAAAAGTCATTCGGCAACAGGGCAGGGATATGCAAATTAATTTCCGTCGTTGTCGACAAAGGTGCTGCCAGATCAGGTTCTTTACCGTTTTTCAATGCACGTACAGCCTCGCTGAGCATGTCGGAATACATCTGAAATCCGATTTCGTGCATTTCGCCAGACTGGTTATCACCCAGAACCTCACCAGCACCGCGGATTTCAAGGTCATGCATTGCCAGATAAAAGCCGCTACCCAGCTCTTCCATCTGTTGAATCGCTTCCAGACGACGATTCGCTTGTTTCGTCAAGCCTTGCACGTCATGTACCAACAGATAAGCATACGCCTGATGATGAGAGCGACCCACACGACCACGCAATTGGTGCAACTGTGCCAGGCCAAATTTATCCGCTCTATGCATGATAATCGTATTGGCAGTCGGGACGTCAATACCGGTTTCGATGATCGTCGTGCACAACAGAATATTATGGCGCTGGGCGACGAAGTCACGCATGACTTTTTCCAGATCACGTTCGTGCATCTGACCATGCGCCACCACCACACGTGCCTCTGGGAGCAGGGCTTCCAGCATGGCTTTGCGGTTTTCAATGGTTTCTACTTCGTTGTGTAAGAAATAGACTTGACCACCGCGCTTGAGTTCGCGCAAACAAGCCTCGCGAATCACTGAATTATCTTCGCTGCGCACAAACGTCTTGATCGCCAGACGTTTTTGTGGGGCGGTCGCGATAATGGAAAAATCGCGCAGGCCTTCCAGCGCCATGCCCAAAGTACGTGGAATCGGCGTTGCAGTGAGGGTCAGGACATCAACTTCCGCACGAAGTGACTTGAGTGCCTCTTTTTGACGCACTCCAAAACGATGTTCTTCGTCGATAATAACGAGACCTAATCGGGAGAATTTCACATCGTCAGATAAAAGCTTATGCGTGCCGATAACGATATCCACTGTGCCATCGCCCATGCCTTTGATGGCCTGATTGATCTCTTTGCCGGAGCGGAAGCGGGATAATTCAGCGATTTTGACTGGCCAATTGGCAAAGCGATCGGCAAAAGTTTGCGCGTGTTGCTCCGCCAGCAGCGTCGTCGGAGCAAGGATGGCGACTTGTTTGCCGCCCATGACCGCCACAAACGCGGCACGTAATGCGACTTCAGTCTTACCAAAGCCAACGTCACCGCAGATCAAACGATCCATAGGCTTGCCAGATGTCATATCGCCAATGACGGCAGTAATCGCAGCCGCCTGATCGGGAGTTTCGTCAAAGCCAAAACTTTCCGCAAAGGCTTCATAGTCTTTGCTGGAATATTCAAAGGCATGCCCTTGGCGCAAGGCGCGTCGCGCATACAAATTCAGCAACTCAGCCGCGGTGTCGCGGATTTGTTGAGCAGCTTTTTTCTTGGCTTTTTCCCACTGACCTGAACCCAGGCTATGCAAAGGTGCATCGTCCGGAGACGCGCCGGAATAGCGTGAGATAACATGCAATTGCGCCACCGGCACATAGAGCTTGGTTTCTTTTGCATATTCCAGATGCAAAAATTCGGTATCGCCTTCGCCCAAATCCATGCTGATCAAGCCCATATAGCGGCCGATACCATGATTACTATGCACGACAGGGTCACCAATTTTGAGTTCCGACAAGTCGCGTACCATGTGTTCGACTTGTGTGACTGCTTCTTGTTTCTTCCGACCTATACGTTTGCCGCTGCCTGCATATAATTCCGCTTCCGTCACAAACGCGATACCATCAGCCAGAATAAAACCAGCGTGCAGCGGTGCGACACCCAGCATCAATTTGGCATTCGCAGTTACAAAATCGGTGTAGCCATCGCATAAATTCAGCGAAATTGCATATTCATTGAAGTATTGTTGCAGCGTTTCACGACGACCTAAAGTTTCAGCACAGATCATCACCCGCTTATCGGTTTGCAACAAAAACGAGCGCAAATTGGTCAGTGGGTCATCGGCTCTGCGGTTAACCGCGATATCCGGCAGAAAGCTGGAGACTTCGGACGCGCTAGCGGCTTTATCTGCATTCGCAATCACCCAACGTGCCTGAGTTTTTAAAGCGCCGAAAAAGTCTTCATCGCGCAAAAATACGGTTTCAGGCGCTAAAACCGGACGTTCTCTGTCAGATTTTAAGAACTGGTAACGTGAGCGCGTATCCGTCCAGAAGCGTTGTATCGCTTCATCAATATTGCCGACTAACGCGAAATGCGCAGCTGGCGGTAGGTAATCAAACAGAGTCGCAGATTGTTCAAAAAACAGTGGCAAGTAATACTCAATACCAGCCGAAGCAATCCCATTACCTATGTCTTTGTAAATAGAAGAACGGGACGGATCGCCTTCAAAGGTCTCGCGCCAACGGCTACGAAAAGCTGCACGCGCTGGCTCGTCCATAGGAAATTCGCGCCCCGGCAACAAACGAACCTCTGGCACCGGATACAAAGAGCGCTGCGTATCGGCATCAAACGTACGTATGGTTTCTATCGTGTCGCCGAATAAATCAAGACGATACGGTAATGCCGACCCCATCGGGAACAAATCGATCAGACCGCCACGCACCGAATATTCACCTGGTGACATGACTTGATTGACATGGCTGTAGCCCGCCAAAGTCAGTTGCGATTTGAGCTTGGCTTCATCCAGTGTATCGCCTTTTTTGAAGAAAAAGGTATAGGCGGCCAGAAATGACGGCGGTGCCATGCGGAGCAAGGCAGTGGTTGCTGGCGCCAGCAGCACATCACAATTACCGTTTTGAATCTCATGCAAACTCGCCAGACGTTCTGAGACCAGATCCTGATGCGGAGAAAAAGCATCGTAAGGCAATGTTTCCCAATCCGGCAGCAAATGGCAGCGTAACTCTGGGTTAAACCAGGGAATTTCGTCACGTAATCTTTGGGCATCGCCGGGATTGGCGACAAACACCGTTAACATACGTTTTTCAGATTTCAGTGCCGTCGCCGCTTGCGCTAGTGCAAACGCATCGGCAGAGCCGTGCAGAGAAGGAAGTGCCAGTCTATGGCCGGGTTTTGCTAAAGATTTGTTGAAATCGAATGACATTGCGGCTGAAAATTGAAGATACCGTAAAAGCAGCTTAAGGAACCGCGTACAGAATGAAATACGCGGTTAAAATGAAGCCTTATTATAAACGAATGGGCAGTTTGGCATCAGGCAGCCTAATAAAGATGCATGAAAGATGTATGCAAGAAGAAATTAAACAACAATTGGAACCCCAAAAGAACGCGCAAAAGGGTGCGCCAAAATACGTCGCTTTAATCCCCGCTGCCGGTGTCGGTAGCCGTATGGGTAAGAATACACCCAAGCAATATTTAACGATTGCAGGACAGTCGATTTTGCAGCATACCGTCAACGCCTTCTTGAATTTTGATGGGGTTTCACATACCTATGTGGTGGTGAGTCCTGAGGATGCTTATGTGGATGATTTTTTACAGCCGTCGCCGCGCTTAAGCGTATTGCGTTGCGGGGGAGATACCCGACGCGATTCCGTGCGTAATGGTCTGGCCGCCATCGCAAAGGAAGCCCAAGGCGATGATTGGGTCATGGTGCACGACGCCGCCAGACCTGGCCTGAATGCCGGATTATTGAGCAAATTATTAAGCGAAGTTGGAACGAGCACGGTTGGTGGATTGCTCGCCTTGCCAGTTGTTGACACGGTTAAGCGCGTCGTTGACGGTAAAGTGCAAACGATATCCCGTGATGGAATGTGGCTGGCACAGACGCCGCAGATGTTTCGCTTCCAACTCTTGTGCGACGCCTTGGACGCGGCTGATCAGGTGACCGATGAGGCCAGTGCGGTTGAAGCGGCCGGGAATATTCCATTGCTCATTGAAGGACACGTCTGCAATTTAAAAGTGACCTTACCAGCCGATTTGGAACAGGTCAGCCAGTATTTGAAGTAATTTAAAATTACATAATAAAAGTATATAAAAGAAAGAAAATTTGATGAAAAATAATGTTCCTCCTTTCAGAATCGGGCAAGGTTACGACTGTCACGCTTTGGTGCCAGGCCGAAAATTGATTATTGGCGGTGTTGACATTCCGCATAAAACGGGCTTGCTAGGGCATTCGGACGCTGATGTCTTATTGCATGCGATCACAGATGCGATTTTTGGATCGGCTGGTTTGGGGGATATCGGACGCCACTTTCCAGATACGGACGCTAAATTTTCAGGAGCTGATTCACGTGTGTTATTACGTGAATCAGTGAAGCGCCTCAATGATGCAGGCTACGCAATCGGGAATTTGGATGCAACCATCATTGCGCAAGCGCCAAAGATGGCGCCGCATATTCCAAGCATGGTGCAACATGTGGCTGCCGATTTGCAAGTCGATGTATCGCAAGTCAACATCAAGGCAAAAACCAACGAAAAACTTGGTTACCTGGGCAGGGAAGAGGGTATTGCTGCCGAAGCAGTGGTGCTGGTGTATAAGCTAGACAATCAATAAGCAAAGATAGCGACATCAAACAGCGTAAGTTGGTGTGCGTCACTTTACGTCAATTTTGACATCTACAAAAAACGGAGAAATAAATGAACCAAGAACACGTCAAACAATTGCTGACACAATTGCATACTGAATTAGCAGGTACCGAAGAAGTTGATGGTGAATTGAAGTCTTTGCTACAAAATTTAAACAAAGACATTCACCAGGTATTGAATGGCGATCAGCAGCACGATGATCCAGTCTACGCGGCATTGAGTGAGCGCTCTGTGTCTCTGTCAGCCAAATTCGCAGCGGAACACCCTAAGCTCGAACCAGTGTTGCGTGAACTGGCGTCTATGTTGGCAAAGATTGGCGTTTGATATTTGGCGCTTAAATCAATTTAAAAAGTAAAACGAGATCATTGAAGGTGCCCGACACGGATGCAAGGTGATCGCTTCATGATTTCGTGACGGTTTTGTCTAACTCAAAAAATCAAATCTGAACGATTAATGATGCGCTTACTTACAATGCCATCTCTTGGCAATTCGGGATTCCTACTCAGGCCGATAGAATTGACGGATGTTCAAGCGTGGTATTGCTATTTGTCGATGCCACACGTCATTGAACATACGAGTTGGAATCTGAGTTCTGTAGATGACCTGAAGGCGATCATTACATCATCGAACACAGATGATGCCTATTCACCGCTACGTCTTGCTATCGTTGAAACGGCAACGAATAATTTTGTCGGGACAATCGGCTTTCCTCTTATTTCATCGGTCAATCGTACCGCGGAACTGGCTTATGACTTGCACCCCAACTATTGGGGTAAAGGGATTGCCAGCTTATGCGCAAAAGCTCTAGTACATTGGGCATTAACCGAAGGAAAGTTCGTACGTGTACAGGCGACAGTGCTCGATACCAATCTTGCATCGGCCAACGTATTGAAAAAAATCGGATTTGTATTTGAAGGGAAGCTGAAAAACTACCGCATTGTGCGTGGTCAGCCACGCGACTATGCTATGTTTTCAGCGACCTCTTAAAAATCGCCCCAGGTGTAAGTCGTGTTCAAAACGCATGTGTGCCGATGATGTCCATATGAATGTTTACATGCTTATTAAAGTATTGGAGTAGCAGCGGCTTTTGGCATGATCAATGTCATGTGGCTAGAGGTAAATCGCATGAATAATTGAATGCCAAAAAGACGACATAGCAGGCGTTTTTAAGCGCCAGTAGCTTAAAATACGGTCACGTCTGATTTTACGATGGCGTCTTGCTTGTCGGCGAGCTATTCAGTACAAGAAAAACCGCAATGTTTGTGCTGTTTTTTGATTGATAGTCGTTTTGGCAAAATATCACTTTTCAAAAGGAAATATCTTGGGCGACCATCACGATCACAAAACGCATGATCATTCGCATGACCACGAACACGATCATAGCGAAGGTCACGGTCATGAGCATGGAAACCATGGTCACTCGCACGCACCCAAAGACTTCGGCAAGATCTTTTTCTTCGGCGTTATCCTCAATTCTGGCTTTGTATTGGCTGAATTCTTCTTCGGTATTCTCAGTAATTCAGCCGCTTTGCTGGCAGATGCCGGCCATAACCTGAGTGATGTGCTAGGTCTCTTGCTTGCTTGGGGCGCCAGTATTTTGGTCAAAAAGCAGCCTTCAGGACGTTTTACTTATGGCCTGCGCAGTACTTCAATCTTGGCGGCGCTTGCAAATGCCGTAGTCTTGCTAGTAGTGACTGGTGGTATCGCCTGGGAAGCGATTTTACGTCTACAACATCCTGAACATGTAACTGGCATGACCGTCATTATCGTTGCCGCTATTGGTGTCGTCGTTAATTTGAGTACCGCATTGCTGTTTGTCTCTGGCAGACATGATGATCTGAACTTACGTGCTGCATTTTTGCATATGGCGGGTGATGCTGCGATTTCTCTGGGCGTGGTGATTGCTGGTTTTGTGATGATTTATAGCGGCTGGGATTGGTTAGATCCTGCGGTGAGTCTGGTGATTTCTATATTTGTCGTTGTAGGTACATGGGGTTTATTAAGAGATTCCATCAATTTGGCATTGCATGCGGTTCCTGCCAGTATTAATTCGGTCGAAGTTCATGCGTTTTTGACTAAACTGCCTGATGTGACAGAAGTACATGACTTGCATATCTGGGGCATGAGCACGACCGAAGTCGCGTTGACTGCGCACCTAGTTGTTTCTGGCACGTATCCTGGCGATGCATTCAGAAAAATGGTCACCGATGAATTATTAAAGCGTTTCAAAATCGGCCATGCGACTCTACAAATAGAACTAAATGATTCGGGCATCCCATGCGACTTAGCGCCAACTGACGTTGTTTAACGTATGACAATCTGTAGTGCGGGTACAATCCACAATACAGATTTACGCTACCGGCAAGGTGAACCAGAAGGTACTGCCTTTTCCAAAGGCTGACTCAAATCCAATATTCCCTTGCATTTGCTGTATTAATTTTTTACTGATATTCAATCCCAGACCCGTACCACCTTGTTGGCGGGTATTGGAATTATTCGCCTGAGCAAAAGCTTCGAAGATACGGCTGTGAAAATGTTCTGGTATCCCTTCACCCATATCAATCACCGCCACTTTAAAGCAGCTTTCTTCCTTAATCAGGCGAATTTTCACGACATCATCGTTATGAGAAAATTTTGCCGCATTCGATAAAAGATTTGCCAACACTTGTTTGATACGTTCAGGATCGCCTTTAACTAAAGCTACGGCCGACGACCCTGCGTATTCAAAACTAACGTTAAAGGTCGATGCAAAATCTTTATTCTCATCGACCGCTTGTTCAATAATATTACTTACGTTTACGGTCTGAATATCCATCAACATCTTGCCGGACATAAGCTTTTCCATGTCCAGAATATCATTGAGCAAGACAATCAAGCGTTGGCTATTTCTATGCGCCACTTTAATTAAATTCAAGGCTTGATCTGGTAGTTTGCCAAGCAACTCACTTTCAAGTAAACCGAGTGCCCCACGGATCGAAGTGACTGGCGTTCGTAATTCGTGGCTAACCGTAGACACAAATTCCGCTTTGAGTTGTTCGATGTTTTTGCGGTCTGAAATATCCGTGTGCGTGCCAACCATACGCACAGGCCTACCGTTGTCATCACGTTTAACGACCATCGCGCGATCATGGATCCAGATATAGCTACCATCCTTGCATCTGAACCGGTATTCGTGCGAAAAAGTGTTCGTCATTCCTTGAAAATTTGCTTCCACTGCAGCCATTAACTCTGCTTCATCTTCTGGATGAATACGGTCAGACCATTCCTTGATGCTATCGCTAATCTCGCTATCATCGTGGCCTAGCATCTTTTTCCATTGCGTTGAATAGATACATTTCTCTGCTGGAATGTCCCAATCCCAGACCCCGTCACCACTTCCTTCTAAGGCAAACTCCCAACGTTCTTCGCTAATTTTCAGCGAGGCCAGGGCTTTTGCCATTTCCTGTTCCAGACGAATTTTTTGAGTTATATCCATGCCGACACCACAAGTGCCTATAATTTCTCCATTAGCATCAAACAGGGGAGAGCGAATCACCAGATAAATGTGTGGACCATCGTCTCTTTGAACAATGTTTTCAGTGCGTCGCGGGGCACCTGAGGCAATCATCTCGCTTTCAACTTGATAGACATCATCCGCTAATTCTGGCGGCAAAACCTCGCGATAATGCGTGCCGAAAATCTCATCGTTTCTACACTTAAAAACAGTTTCATACTCTTTATTGACATACAGATAACGGCCGTTTAAGTCGCGGACATGAACGTAAGAAGCGGTACAGTCAATGACGGTTTTAAGTAAACTATTATTTTCTATCGCATAACGACTATCGTGCGCCTGATTTTGAATTTCAGGTACGATCGATTTTGGTTGCTGGTATTGAGTAACGATTGGCGAAGACAGTCGCAGTGTCTGGAGCAAACTGGCAGTAAGAGAAATACAGCCTCTAGTTTGGCTAACGTGTTTCAGAATTTCCGCTTCAGTCCAACTTGCAAAAGCAAGTAACTGTTGATTATCTGTTTCATTTTGAGTCAATTGCCCAGGGCAATGGATAATAAGGGCGCCAAGAATTTCACCATCTACCCATTTAATTGGAACGCCAGAAAATGACCCCGTTCCTTTTTCTTTTTGCGTTAATTTTGCAGGAATCACAGACGGACGAGTGCGCCATAGAGAGTGACAAAGTTCAATAATCTCTCTTGTCTGATGTTGCGCCCGCAAGCCTAGACATTCACTCACATCAATAGCGAGGTCGGGACGAAAAACAATCAGCACGCGGCAATTGCCAAACACTTTTTCTGCCGTTTGCAGTATCAGCACAAAGCACGATAAAGAAGACAGGCAAACAGAACCGGAGACGGGTAATTCAACGGCAGTCTGACTACCTTGCAAGGAAATGCTTTTTTCCATACGCGTTTATCCAAAGGTAGGTGGGCACGTTTGCGTACATTGATAATAAAACATCAATGAAAATAAATATTCACTGACATTTTATATGAGAAACATTTTTATGCGCGACAAATATAATTTCTTAAATTTGGCTGATTTTCATATGGGAAGTAATTTCCGAACATGTCTGCAAAACTCAAATGTTCGGAAAATTACTGCCAGGTGCTGAGCGCTCGGGTCGCAACACTCCACAAAGTACCAGTCCTTCGCATAATTTATATTATGTTAAATTGAAGGAAAAATAAGCGTCAAAAATAGCGCGCATGTTGCAGACATTCCGTGGGGGTTTTTACACTGATTAAACAGTGTGCGATATCTTACGGCTCTACGAGTCACCGCTTATACGCTTCTTAAACTTAAAAATCCCAAAACGCTTAAGTTTAACTTGTGGCCTCATAAGAATTGCTTTTGATAAATTCTTACGTTGCATAGCCATTTGTAACTCAGAAACAGAAGAAATCTGATATCTACGTGAATGACGATTTTTAAAATACAAATATATAAACGATAAAAACAAGAATAAACCAATACAAACGCTACCAGCTAAAAAAGAATAAATAACACCACCACCAACTTTAACACCCCATATATTTACAAAATCTCCATGCTTGTAAGTAACCAAAGAAAAAAGCTTTTTCGGTTGTGGAACAGGTTTTAAATCCATAGGATGACTTGGAGGATTAACGACGAGCTGTTGAGGTATAGACGACGAACTTGATGAGAAATTTTGAAGCGGAGACTGCACACGCTGACGGTCAATGTTCTGCGAACCAGGATTACAAGGAAGATCGCTATAAGTCTTCTTACCATCAACATCAACGCATAAATGAATTTCAGCGCGGGCAGATATTGAAAATAATAAATACAACAAAAAAAGCCAACGCATAAATATCAATTAGTAAACCTTGGGAATGAGACGTTAAGGCATTGATTGCATGTAAGTCAAGTATTCAGGGGCGGTTCTGGCAAGATGCAATTCTTCCGCGTGAGCCCTCATATAATAAATCCAGTTTTACTACTTATATTGAGCCCATCACGCGCTTGTGATGTCAACGCTCCGGCGGATAATGTGCCTCTGAACACTGATCCGAATCTTCGGGGTGTTGCCGTCTTCTTGCCCTCATTGCTAGAACGGGATGATCAAGGGCCGTTTGTTGATTTGATCAAGGTAATTAATAAGTATTACCCTGAGGGCAAGATCAGCATCACCATTGAGCCAGTAAAAAGAATTTATTCGGATATCAATAACCGGCGCGCGGATTTTGGTATGCCGACAATGAAATTAAATGATGCACAAGAAGCGACGCTGCCCACGCAATTTTCCCATGAATCGTTGGGAAAGGTGACTTTTGTCCTCTACAGCAATAAAAAGAGACCCGTTAGTAAATTGGATATGTCCGCGCGTTCAGTCAATACGTTGAACATTGAAGCGCCGCGGGTCGATTGGGACTTTCCGGTCCAAACTGTGGTCGATCTTGAGTTGTCAATGAAAAAGCTCAATGCGGGTCGTATAGACGCGGTTTTATGGGCGCAAGAGGAAGCGGATTACGAAATTAAAAAGCTTCATCTTAATAATATACAACGAGCCTATTTTAATGATTATCCCGATATGTTCTTTATGCCCTGCAGTAAACGAGGTGATTTTGTCAATCAAGCTATCAGTAATGCAATAAAAGCTGCTGCACTCAGCGTTGAATTACAAAAAGCCCATGACAAGGTGCATCATTCATATGTTGATTGGCAACCGTAAGGCAAACAGGCGCCGATCTAAAGCAGGACAAAAAAGATATTCGAACTCCCCTCCTCGCTTTGATGTGCAACTAAACATTTCGCTGGTATTTATTAACCACACCTTCGTATTTCGCATGTTTTTTTACAACAGCGTTTTTTTTGGTCTGGCGAGAAATTCTTGCCACCGCCAATACATTGCGTTACGGTAAGTCACTTAACGTTGCAAAAGATGGTGACGAAGACTATTCTCGCTTTTACTTTTCCGCAGAGTTAAACGAACTAGATTACCGACGCCCACGCCTGCATACGACACCCCGATGCCGGCCTTCAACGTCGGCCTTCCACACGATGGTAGTGCTTATTTGAGGAGACATTATTATGCAAATTAGTCTGGATTACAGTATGAAAGAATTAGAATCCATCCTTCAGAAAACAAACGAAATTATTTTGAATCAGTATAAACAAATTAAAGAGCAGCCTGGTTTTCGCTGTGCTAAACAAAAAGAAGTAGAAGCGTGGTTTGATGAACCATTACCCAAACTGGGAATGGATCCGATAAAACTTCTTGAGAAGGTCAAAGAAAAGGTTCTGGAGAATGCGAACGGAAATTTCGGTCCAAATATGTATGGCTACGTGATTTCCGGAGGCAATCAAATATCGACGATTGCAGATTTTTTAGCGTCGACCATCAATCAAAATGTCGCTAAATGGCACATGTCTCCTGTCATGACTGAGATTGAAAAGCGGGTCGTTGCATGGACAGCAGAAATGGTAGGTTTCGTCCCTGAGGCCGGTGGAGTCATGGTTAGCGGTGGCTCAGCGGCTACGCTCACAGGTCTTACAGTGGCGCGGAATATTTTTTTCAGACAGAAAAATATCAATAAACACGGACTCTTTGGTATCAAGCCCTTCACCGTCTATTGCTCAACCGAAACCCACAATTGTACCGACAAAAGTGTCGCCTTGTTAGGCTTGGGTACCGATCATTTGCAGCGCATTCCCGTCAAAGATGATTTCACTATTGATCTCTCCGCATTAGAGTCGAAGATTCTTGCGGATATTGCTGCAGGATATACCCCCTTTTGCGTCATCGGAAATGCGGGAACAGTGAATACGGGGGCGGTTGATGATCTGGTTGGACTTTCCGCCATTGCAAAAAAATATGGACTTTGGTTTCACGTCGATGGTGCGTATGGCGGGTTGGTTGCTTCCCTTCCGGGTTTGAAACATAAATATAACGGAATGCAACTCGCAGACTCTATTGGCGTGGATTATCACAAATGGCTGTATCAGCCGTTCGAGGTTGGTTGTACGTTGGTGAGAAACTGGGGTTTGTTACGGGAGGCGTATTTTAAACAGGCAGATTATCTAGACACTTCCTTTGAAAAAGAAGAACAAAGAGTTGAATTTAACGAGCATTATTTTCAACTTTCCAGAAACGCGAAAGCTTTTAAAGTCTGGATGTCACTCAAAGCCTACGGCTTCTCAAAGATACAGGCAATGATGCAAAAAGACATTAACCTCGCCCGCTATCTTGAAAACCTGATTAACACGTCCGATGACTTTGAACTGAAATCTAAGAGCGATTTAGGCATTGTATGCTTCCGCTACATCGGTTCACGGCTGACATCGGCTGAGATAACGGAAATTAATCAAAAACTTATCATCGCGCTCGAGTCGGACGGAAGGATTTTTATCACTGGTACCAGGCTGAACGATGAATTTGTCTTGCGCGCGTGCATTATTAATCACCGCAAATCAGAGGCTTCGATCGAGTATATGCTTGACACGATTCGTGATGTGGCTAAGAGCTTGGTGGGTTCAGAAACACAAGAGTGCTATGCGTGATTTTTTGTACCATTGATAAAAAAAAGCGAGATAGTTTGAACCATCTCGCTTTTCATTTTAAACATATAATTTTTGTGAAAATTCAGTACAACTCAGTACAACCTCAGTACGATGAAGCTCGACAAAAATTAACTGGCCCGCAGCCTAATTATTTACTAACTGCCGCCAGTTTTTGCCATGTATCAACAACAGAGTCAGGATTTAACGAAATTGACTCAATGCCCTCTTTCATCAACCATTCTGCAAAGTCAGGATGATCAGAAGGACCTTGCCCACAAATACCAACGTATTTATTCAACTTAGTACATGCCGCTATAACCTTAGACAACAAAGCACGCACAGCAGGATCGCGCTCATCAAAGTCAGCTGCCAGTAATTCCATGCCGGAATCACGATCCAGACCCAGCGTCAATTGAGTCAGATCATTAGAGCCAATTGAGAAACCATCAAAGAATTGCAAGAACTCTTCTGCCAGAATCGCATTGGATGGCACTTCGCACATCATAATCAGACGCAGGCCATTTTCGCCACGTTTCAAACCATTTTTCGCAAGTAAATTGACGACTTTTTCTGCCTGACCAAGTGTACGAACGAAAGGAACCATGATTTCGACGTTAGTCAGCCCCATGTCGTTACGAACACGCTTCATTGCCTGGCATTCCATTTCGAACGATTCAGCAAAGTCGGCTGCAAGATAACGCGCCGCACCGCGGAAGCCCAGCATTGGGTTTTCTTCGTCAGGTTCGTAGCGAGACCCGCCAATCAGTTTTTTGTATTCATTCGATTTGAAATCAGATAAACGAACGATCACTTTCTTCGGCCAGAAAGCAGCCGCAATCGTTGCGATGCCTTCAGCCAATTTGTCGACGTAGAAAGCACGTGGTGAAGCATGCCCGCGAGCTACGGATTCAACTGCCTTCTTCAAATCAGGATCAATATTTGGGTATTCCAGAATTGCTTTTGGATGCACGCCAATGTTGTTATTGATGATGAATTCCAGACGTGCCAGACCAACGCCATCATTTGGTACCGATTGGAAATCAAATGCCAATTGCGGGTTACCGACATTGAGCATGACTTTCAATGGCAACTTAGGCAATTCACCGCGCAGTTCTTCGGTGACTTCTGTTTCCAGCAAGCCGTCATAGATCTTACCTTCGTCGCCTTCGGCACAGGACACAGTCACCAATGTACCGTCCTTCAGCATATCAGTGGCATCACCGCAGCCAACGACGGCAGGCACGCCCAGTTCACGCGCAATAATCGCAGCGTGGCAAGTACGACCACCTCGGTTAGTCACAATCGCTGCAGCACGTTTCATGACTGGTTCCCAGTTGGGATCGGTCATATCAGCAACCAATACGTCACCCGGTTGTACGCGTTCCATTTCGGACGGATCGTGAATTACACGAACACGACCAGCACCGATTTTTTGACCGATGGCGCGGCCAGACGCCAACACTGTGCCGCTACCTTTGAGTTTGAAACGCTGTTGCGCATCAGTGGACTTTTGTTGAGACTTAACCGTTTCTGGACGTGCTTGCAAGATGTAGAGTTTACCGTCGCGACCGTCTTTGCCCCATTCAATGTCCATAGGGCGGCCATAATGCTTCTCGATAATAACGGCGTATTTAGCCAATTCCACGACTTCAGTATCGGTCAAAGAATAACGGTTACGCATTTCTACTGGCACATCAACCGTTTTAACTGAGCGCCCTGCTTTGGCTTCACCAGTAAATTCCATCTTGATCAGCTTTGAGCCAATGTTACGGCGAATAACTGGCAATTTACCCAGTTCCAGCATCGGTTTGTGGACGTAAAATTCGTCAGGATTTACCGCACCCTGCACCACTGTTTCGCCCAAACCGTAGCTGGAGGTAATAAATACGACGTCTTTAAAGCCAGACTCCGTATCAATCGTGAACATCACACCAGCTGCGCCCAGATCTGAGCGCACCATGCGCTGTACACCAGCAGACAAAGCAACTTCGGCGTGAGTAAAGCCTTTGTGAACACGGTAGGAAATCGCGCGATCATTGTACAAAGAAGCAAACACGTGCTTCATTGCTTCGAGAACGTTATCAATACCAACCACGTTCAAAAAGGTTTCTTGTTGACCAGCAAAAGATGCATCTGGCAAATCTTCCGCCGTTGCAGAGGAACGCACTGCGAACGACATTTCAGCGCTGGAGTCTGCAACCAGCTTGTTGTAGAACTCTTCGATTTCTTTTTGCAAACGTGGCTGGAACGGTGTGTCGATAATCCATTGACGGATTTCGGCACCGGCTTTTGCCAATTCTTTGACGTCGTCAATATTTAAATCGGCAAGACGATCTGCGATACGCTGCGCCAAAGGCAAGCCGCCATTTTCGCTATACGATAAAAAATCACGGAATGCTTGTGCTGTTGTGGCAAAGCCACCTGGAACACGAACACCTGCAGTGGCGAGCTGACTAATCATTTCGCCTAAAGATGCATTTTTTCCGCCGACGGATTCAACATCCGTCATTCGTAGATGCTCAAATGAGGCAACGTAAGTTGCTTCAGTATTTGCTGCGTTGGACATAACAACCTCTTTTTGATGGTAAGAAATCTTTGCTATTGACTGCGGTACTGCTTCGTCTATCGCTATTTTTTTGTTATTCTTGGTACGAATGACGTGCGTCGTGCTCTTGCAGCATTTTACATTGTGTCCTGCAGAATTTATCTATGCCAAAGAAGAATTTCCCTTCTTTTTTATTTGTTCGTTATACAAAAATTTTTCACTTGTATGTTTGTGCTGTGTTAAGAAAACGACATGCGGGCTACAAACAAGCAGGAATTGAAGTAAAACAAAGGAAATGGCTCTCGAATTATTTGATTTCCCTTTTTATTTCCTATTTTATTTCCGACTTTACTAATTACCACAAAGCAAAATAAAAAATGCCAGAATCCCAATCACATGCACTGCCAAAAGCTAATCGTACCGTGTTTTTTGTCTCCGACGGCACAGGTATTACCGCTGAAACCTTCGGACATTCGGTGCTGACCCAGTTTGATCTGAAATTTCGACAAATCCGATTACCATTTATTGATACTCTGGATAAGGCACATGATGCGGTCAGACGAATAAATGACGCCTTCACGCAAGACGGAGTGCGGCCTATTGTTTTTTCTACGCTGGTCAAAGCCGATCTGGCGGGCGTTGTTTTTAAATCCAAAGGATTGCATATGGATTTAATTCAAACATTTGTCTCACCACTTGAACAAGAGTTAGGCGTCAAATCAACGCACACGATAGGTCGTAGCCATAATATTGCAGATTCGGAAGAATACAAGAATCGTATTGAGGCGATTAATTTCTCACTGGCACATGACGATGGTCAATCAAACAAAAACTTGTCGACCGCCGATGTGATTTTGGTTGGTGTCTCGCGCTCTGGTAAAACACCAACCAGCCTGTATCTGGCGATGCAATATGGGATTAAGGCGGCAAATTATCCGTTGATTCCAGACGATTTTGAACGTGGCAAGCTGCCATCTGTACTACCAGAGTTTAAAAGCAAGATGTTCGGCTTGAGTATCGCGCCTGAACGCTTATCGGAAATTCGGAATGAACGCCGTCCAGGTAGTAAATATGCATCAATAGAAAATTGCCGTTATGAAATTAATGAGGCTGAAGCGATGATGAAACGCGAAGGAATTCGCTGGTTATCGTCAACCGCTAAATCTATTGAGGAAATCTCAACCACGATTTTGCAAGAAATTAAAGCGGACATAAAAGTGTATTAAACGACTCGCCATTCAAAGCATTGTTGTAGGGCAGGTGCAACCAGCGCTATCCTTTTGAGTAAAACGAATAGTGGATTGCACCTGCCCTACGAAATATCGTCACTGGCTTGAAATCAGGAGATGTTTATTTAAGTTGTTGACGCACTTGCTCAAAAAAACAAATCGCGGCACTGGCCGCCACATTTAAAGACTCGATAGCAGCTTGCTGGGGAATTGTCACTGTGTGTGTTGCCTTTGCCATCAAATTATCAGACACGCCCTGCCCTTCATGTCCAAATAGCCAGACTACTGCTTGGCTCAAATCTGCCTGATAGATCGTTTTAGTTGTGTGCGAACTAGTCGCTAAAACAGGGATATTCGATTTCGAAAGCACTTCTTCGAGGTCAATATTTTCAAAAATGTTCAACAGGAAATGTGCTCCCATTCCCGCACGCATAACTTTTGGTGACCATGCAAATGCAGTCCCGGGGCTACAAAACACGTTTTTGACACCCGCAGCTGCAGCACTGCGCAAAATTGAACCCAGATTACCAGGATCTTGCAAATTATCCAGAGCAACCGATGTTTCGCTAATCGCGTTTGGTAATACAGGTTCTGGTGTAGCGATTAAAAACATGATGCCCACACCGTTCTCAACCTGACTAATGGCTTGATACAACGCCTCAGGCAAACTAATGCAGCGCACATTCTTTTGTTCGCATTGGGCAAGGAGTGGGCTCACCTCATGATCATCGGTCGCGACTTCAGACACAATGCATAACTCTGGTTGTCCAAGATGCTGCAAATACGCCTCACACAAATGGACGCCATCAAGTAAAGTCCGGCCCGCTTTGCGGCGCGCCTGCGCGCTAGTGGCAATTAATTTAAGTTCTTTGTACTGCGGGTTATCGCGGGAAGTAATTGATTTCATTTCAACAAAGCCTTCACAGGCGCATAGGACTTACGGTGAAATGGCGCAACACCATGTTCACGTAATCGTTCAAGATGTAAAGCAGTCGGATAGCCCTTATGCTGATCCAACGCGTATTGCGGATATTGTTTGTGCAGCTCGTAGAGCGCATGATCACGTGCGGTTTTGGCTAAAATCGATGCAGCGGAAATCGCAGCCACCTTATCGTCGCCTTTAACTATCGCTTCTGAGCGTATCGCCATGACTGGACAACGATTTCCGTCAATCAAAGCCAGGCTTGGGGTTACCGACAACGCCTCAACAGCACGGCGCATGGCCAGCATAGTCGCTTGCAAAATATTGAGTTCATCAATCTCTTGTTCAGAACACTCAGCAACAGCCCAAGCCAGCGCATGCCGCTTAATTTCTATGGCTAAGGCATCACGTTTTGCTTCGGATAATTTTTTTGAATCTCGCAGACCCGCTATCGGGTGTTTTGGATCAAGTATTACAGCGGCGGCCATCACGGGCCCAGCCAATGGCCCACGACCAGCCTCATCTACGCCACAAATGACTTCACCTTCATAATCAAACAAATTTAAGCTTTCTTGCATATCAACCCTGAAAAAATGCCTTCAAGGCAGTGGTATCTAAATAGTAATGGCAAATTTTTCGGCTTGGTTGCCCCGGCTTGTTTCCAACCAAAACCGGAACCAATTCATCATAAAGACTCACCAGTTCGGCATCAGAATCAATGTCAATGACTTCTACCGTAAATTGAAAATCCGGAGTATGCGCTTGCAATTGCTCCAACATATCGTCGCAAAGGTGGCAGTAACTACGAGAATATAGGGTAAAAGATATCATGATTAACACCAATAAAATTTGCAGGGCTCGCACGAAGATGTTTGAGTAGCGGCACGGCTAGATCAACAACTTAAATACTGCCTGTTTCACATTGGCTTTTCAGCATAGCGTGAACGAATCGCAGCGGATGTGTTCATTATAAGTCCTGTGCCGCGCTACAACAAAATTTGTAGACGATAAAAAACCGTATCAGTAAAAACATTACTGATACGGTTCGTTTTGCAACCTATTCCTGAACGGTATGCAAATACCTACAAGTTTATTGCGCCTGAGGTTTGACCAAAATAAATTGAGACAGATTGCCACGACGAACAAGCAATGCAACGGCTTTTTTTCCATCCAATTTAGCAACCATTGCACTAAATTGTTTGACGTCTTTTACATCAACATTGTTCAGCGTCAAAATGACATCGCCCGGGAGTAAGCCAGCAGCAGCCGCTGCGCCATCTACTGTCTCAATGACGACACCCCCACCAGGAAAGTCCTTTTTCTGGGCATCGCTCAACTCGGAAGCGTAGACACCTAACACATTGGCCTGGTCTTTCTTGCTCTTCTTATCGGCCTTTTGCGCAGTTTTCTCCGCTTCGATCTCAGCGATGCTCACTCCCAGCTCACGCAGAGCACCTTTGCGCCAAATTGTGACAACGGCTTTTGATCCAGGCTTAATTGCACCAACAATACGTGGCAAATCTGATGACTTGCTAATTGGTTGGCCATTGAACTTCAAAATCACGTCACCATCCTGAATACCGGCTTTTTCAGCGGGTGAGCCTGCCTCGATATGAACGACCAACGCACCTTCTGCTTTGCTCAGACCGATAGATTCAGCAACATCTTTTGACACTTCGCCAATCTGCACGCCAATGCGTCCACGCGTGACTTTACCTGAAGTTTTTAACTGATCAGCTACCCGCATAGCTTCATCGATGGGCACTGCAAACGAGATGCCCATGTAACCGCCAGAGCGGCTATAAATTTGCGAGTTAATACCGATCACCTCGCCACGCATGTTAATCAGCGGACCGCCTGAGTTACCTGGATTGACGGCAACGTCGGTCTGAATTAATGGCAGATATTCGCCGGTATCACGTGCTTTCGCAGAAATAATACCCGCAGTGACAGTATTGTCTAACTCGAATGGTGAGCCGATCGCGATCACCCATTCGCCAGCGCGGATCTTATCGGAATCTCCGATTATCGCTTTTGGTAACTTGGTGCCTTCGATTTTAATCAAAGCAACATCAGTACGTTTATCGATACCAATCACTTTGGCTTTGAATTCGCGCTTATCAGTCAGCTTGACATAAATATCCGATGCACCATCCACCACGTGGGCATTGGTCAGCACAAAACCGTCCTGCGAAATGATAAAGCCGGAGCCAACGCCTCTTGGGATTTCTTCTTGTTGCTGTGGAACTTGTTTGCGCCCCCGAGGTGCTGGTGCCTGTTTAGGCATGGGCATTCCAAAAAAACGCTGAAAAAACTCTTGCATTTGCTGATCGTCAGCGCCCAGTTCACCCTGCGATTGTTGCGCTTTCTCAGTGGTACGAATATTCACAACAGCAGGTCCCACTTTATCGACCAAATCAGTAAAGTCAGGCAATCCTGTAACCACGGGTGCGGCTTGCGGCGCAGACGTGGCACTGAGTGCCACGGGACTAGCCATCGATACACAAAGACCAATAATCAACCCAGATAAAATTTTTTCAGTAGGAAAATATTTTTTTTTATTCATGGACTTACTCACTTTTATTGCGTGGACAAAATAAATTCAAGTTTTTACTATCGGCGCTGCATCAATCGATTTATTTGGATTTGAGTTCAATCGAATTGATCACTTGACGAATTGCTGTTACTGGCACCTCACCTATCACAGTCAGCCAGTAATTTCCTTGTCGTTTAGTCATAATCGCCATCGCTCCTTGTTGCAAACTTCCTTCATTACGGCGCTCCAGATCAGGTTCAATAAACACCGAGATAGTCGCCATGCCGTCGGAAAAGATCATTTGAATCACTTGATGCGATGGGACTGCCTTTTTGTCACTCAAGCTTGACGCAGGAGAGGAAATCACACGCTTCATTTCTTTGATCTTGATAAAACCCACAGGCAAGGACTTGACTACCCAGCCTGATACAATATTGGATTGAACCGTCAGATTTTCAATATTCCATTGATTCAGATTTTGAAAACTCGGCTTTAACTTGTTCTTATCAACGTCACCCAATTTCAATTGAGTAAAAGCAATTTGCTCAATCACCTCATCACGACTATTAACAGTCTGGACACGCAATAACAATCCCGATTGTTTTTCTGCGCAGAGCTTGTATCCGTAGCGACTCCCGTCTTTAGGAGTCAATGAATAGGTCTGACACTCAAGACCAGCAACCCGGTTTGGCTCGCCCTTCTTGAAGCTATAGACATCCGGTAATGATTGCGCGTTATGCGAGAACAAAGCAGGGAACACTTCCTGGGTCACGTTCTTTTCTACTTGTATGGTTTTACTATCAGGCAAATAACAGGATACTTCATCATTTTTGCGGATATATTCACGAGAATTGCCATCGAGAATTTCAAGCTTTTCCAATTCACCATTCGCGTCAGCATGGTGGGTAATCTTCGATGTTCTAATCTGGTTTGCTTGTTGATAAACGAACGTCCCAGAATAGTTCAATTTCTGCGGCGATGATTGAATCATACGTATAAGACCTTGCACTTCCAGCTTCTCATCTGCTGCGCTAGTTTGCGTGCCTGCCCAAGCTACACTTACCCCAATGCTAAGATACACCAGCAATAATGAAAATTGAACACGATTAAACCGCATAATGATTATTTCTCCGATGCGGATTTACTGCTATTCGGCCGATTTACGTATTGCGCTGCATTGCTAATGGCGGGAGAAAACCGTTGATGCGCCAGGAGATAACTGTCAATTCTCGGATCGCGAACCATGTCAATCTGATTCTGCGCATCCGCATCTTGAGCAACAGTTACGAAACGTGGCATATCGTCTGCCGAGGCGACTTCAGTAGATTCAGATCCAACTGACGCCGAGACGAGTTGAATCTGACGCGCAGAACTATCTGCCTTACTTACCTGTACCGATGAAAAACTATCGCGACCAAAATGGGATAACTGTGGGCCAAATGCGAATGCAAACACCGCTGCTGCAGTCGCACTGGCAATTGCCATATAAGAACGGAAGAACTGGCGTTTGCCTGTAGTCGACTGCTCCGCCTGATACTTAGCGTGCGCTTCCGGAACGAGTAAAACGGGTTCAGATGCAAAACGATCTGCAAAGCGTTGGCTAAAATCGCTACTCATCTTTACTGCCAGATCATCTGAATGCAGAACATCCGCGATCAAATGATAGGTATCCCATGCATCTTTTTCATGCTGAGATAAACTTTGTTTCAGCATGTGTTGCAGTTCGGCGTCGCTTATTTCGCCGTCTTGCATTGCTGATAGGCTTTCGTATTTTGAGATGTCGTTGTTCATTTTATTTGCCATGGTACTGCGAATTCTAATCAATATTTTTGGTGTGACGCGATTACCAGCGATTATCCAAAGTCGTTCCTAAAACTGGCCGCAATCGTTCTGCAATTGCCTCACGCGCTCGAAAAATTCTGCTGCGCACAGTGCCGATCGGACACAGCATCACTTCTGCAATTTCATCGTAGCTCAAACCTTCAATTTCCCTGAGGGTGATGGCATTTCGTAATTCTTCTGGCAATGCAGACATTGCAGCATTCACTGTTGCAGCAATTTGTTTGCTTGCCAATAAAGATTCCGGCGTATTGATATCTCTTAGTCCATCCGCATCGGAAAAAGTTTCGGCTTCTTCTACATCACTTTCCGTCGAAGTGGGCGCTCTACGACCTTGCGTCACCAAGTAATTCTTGGCCGTGTTAATACCAATTCGGTACAGCCAGGTATAAAACGCAGCATCTCCACGAAAATTCGGTAAGGCACGGTACGCCTTAATGAATGCTTCCTGCACCACATCTTCGGCCTCAGCCTGATCATAGACGAGCCTAGACACGAGCCGCAGTAATTTCCGTTGATACTTGGAAACCAGAAGCTCAAATGCCTTTTTATCACCACGCTGCACGCGCTCGACCAAAATTTGATCTATCTCGCGCTCTGTCGTCACTCAATCATCCTGTTTTTTTGCAAATAACTATTCTATAAAAAATTATTCTGCCTTCAAAGCACAATTCATACAAACCATAGAGTCATGTATAAACTTAAAAGTTCCCGCCTATTTGATTTTTCTGGTTACTCCCGCTCAAATGATGCTGACGCGCCCAAAGCAGACTAACACGCAAATGTTGAAAGCTCAGGGCATCAAGTGAATCCCTCATCACTATCAACGTTCGTCTAGATAAATCATTTTCCAGCATATGCAATACCATCAAATCATTCCAGATGACGGCACTAGCACTCAAACTCACTGCGATACTAGCTTTGGAGTGATTTTCTTTAGTGATCTGGCGCAGCACCATAGCGCCATCCGAGGCAATATCTAAACGCCAAAATCCAATAAGACGCCACTTGCGCAAAACGTAACCACAAAGGAGGCTAAAAAACAGAATAACGAACACTGGAAGGAATACGGGATTTGAAAAGAATGTTAGCTGCTGGTTGAATAGCAATAAGTAGAGAGCAAGACTCGCTAGTGCGCACATGCATAAACTTAACACCAATACAATGCGCGACGGTTTAATAACAACATTGAGGGCAATCGACATACATAGCAAAAAAGGCACTTCGATTCAAAAGAAACGAAGTGCCTTCTCTTTAATGCCAATGACTTATACTTTGGCGAAAATCAAAGTACCGTTCGTTCCGCCGAAACCGAACGAATTTTTCATCGCATAATCAATCCTCATATCTCTGGCAGTGTTTGCACAATAGTCCAGATCACATTCAGGATCTTGATTAAAGATGTTCATCGTCGGTGGAGAAACTTGATTATACACAGCCAACACTGTAAATAGTGATTCCAGACCACCTGCACCACCGAGCAAGTGCCCGGTCATGGATTTGGTTGAATTCACCGTTAACTTGTATGCATAATCACCAAATGCGGCTTTAATTGCATCAGTTTCATTTTTATCACCGAGTGGCGTTGATGTACCATGGGCATTCAAATATTGAATCTGATCAGCATTAATACCCGCATCTTTCAACGCATTGACCATGCTGCGACGTGGGCCATCCATACTTGGTGAAGTAATGTGATAAGCGTCTCCACTCATCCCAAAACCAAGCACTTCAGCATAAATTCTGGCACCGCGCGCTTTAGCATGCTCATACTCTTCCAGTACCATCACACCAGCACCTTCGCCCAGAACAAAACCGTCACGGTCTTTATCCCAAGGGCGAGAAGCGGTAGCCGGATCATCGTTACGAGAAGATAAGGCACGAGCTGAAGCAAAACCACCCAGACCCAAAGGAGAAATCGTCGACTCAGCACCACCAGCAATCATGACATCAGCATCACCGTACTCAATCATCCGGGCGGCAGAGCCCAAACAATGTAAGCCTGTAGTACAGGCAGTCACGATCGCCAGATTCGGCCCTTTCAGACCAAATTTAATCGATAAGTGACCAGAAATCATGTTGATAATCGATGCCGGAACAAAGAAAGGGCTGATGCGACGCGGACCGCGCTCCATCAGCGTCTCTTTCGTTTCCTCGATCAGTGGCAAGCCACCAATACCAGAACCGACGATAACACCGATACGTTCGGAATTTTCTTCGGTAACAGTCAAACCACTATCGTGAAACGCCTGCATCCCGGCAGCGATGCCATAGTGGATGAAGGTATCCATGTTACGAGCTTCTTTTGCCGGCAAGTATTCTTCGACATTAAAGCCCTTCACTTCCCCAGCAAAATGCGTGGAAAAAGAAGTTGCGTCAAATTTGGTGATCGTTGCAATACCAGACTGCCCGGCCTTAATTGCTTCCCATGCAGCAGCAACTGTATTGCCAACTGGTGAAATGCAACCTAATCCGGTTACGACAACACGACGTTTAAGCGAACGACTCAAGCGTTTCTCCTGGATTTGAAAACAAGGTAACTGAATTATGCCTTAACGTGCGCAGTAGCGTAGTCAATCGCTTGTTGCACAGTGGTGATTTTTTCAGCTTGATCGTCAGGGATTTCCATTTCGAATTCGTCTTCGAGAGCCATCACTAATTCAACGGTATCTAAAGAATCTGCACCTAAATCATCAACGAAAGAGGATTCAATTTTGATGTCTGCTTCAGCAACACCCAGTTGTTCAGCAACAATTTTCTTAACGCGTTGTTCGATATCGGACATTTGTATCTCCAGTGAAAAAATCAAAAATAAGGGCCTACAGAAAGTGCGCGCATTTTAGCAGGTTTGTACCTAAAAAAAGCAAGCTCTAAATTTTCAGCGATAACTCCGGCTAATTTCGGCGAAATCACTGACAATTAACAACAAAATAAATTATGCCAAATACATCCCGCCATTGACATGCAATGTAGTACCAGTAATATAACCTGCATCTGGCGAAGCTAAAAACACGGTAGCGGCAGCAATATCTTCCGGACGACCTAGTTTAGCCATAGGAATTTGCGCCAAAATTACCGCTTTTTGTTCATCAGTTAATGCTTTGGTCATATCAGTATCAATAAAGCCAGGTGCAATACAGTTGACAGTGATATTGCGGCTACCGATTTCACGTGCCAGCGCACGACTCATACCAGCGACACCCGCTTTAGCTGCTGCATAGTTCATCTGCCCCGGATTGCCCGACGATCCAACCACGGACGTAATATTGATGATGCGGCCATGCTTTGCTTTCATCATGCCACGCAATACTGCGCGTGATAAGCGTGCTACTGAATTCAGATTGGTAGAAATGACATTATCCCACTCATCTTCTTTCATGCGCATCGCCAATTGATCTTGCGTAATCCCGGCATTATTGACAAGAATAGACAGGCTTCCAAATTCCTTTTGAATTTCTTCAACCAGAGCACTGCAACGCTCAACATCGTTGACGTTAAATGCAACGCCTTTACCAGCATCGGCACCAACTTCGGATAAATAAGCCGAAATCGCCTCTGCGCCTGATTCTGTTGTTGCTGTGCCAATTACTTTTGCACCTGCATTTGCCAGAGCAACAGCAATTGCCTTGCCGATACCGCGCGATGCTCCAGTGACCAGCGCTACCTGATTTGCTAATGGTTTCGTCATTTTAAGATTTCCAGTACTTTTTCCAAACTTGCTGCATCAAAAATCGCATCACCCAACAGATCACCATGAATACGCTTCGTCAAACCGGACAATACTTTACCTGGCCCGCATTCAATCAAGTGCGTAATACCGCTCGCCTGCATTTCTTTTACAGTCTCAACCCAACGCACCGGACTGGCTGCCTGACGAACCAAGGCGTCTTTGATAGAGGCAGGATCCATCACGATTGCCACATCGACATTGTTAATCAATGGAATTGATGGTGCAGAAAAACTCACGCCTGCGAGATACTCGCGCAACTTATCTGATGCTGGCTTCAGTAATGAAGAATGGAAAGGAGCGGATACAGGCAAAACTAATGCACGTTTTGCACCTTTAGCCTTAGCCAATTCACACGCGCGCTCAACGGCTGCTTTCGTTCCGGCGATAACAACTTGAGCTGGCGCATTAAAATTCACAGCCTCCACAACACCCACAACAGAAGCCTCGTGGCAGACGGCAGCAACATCTTCATCGGACAAGCCTAGAATTGCTGCCATACCACCCTGCCCGACAGGAACTGCCTCTTGCATAGCCTGAGCACGGAAGCGGACTAAAGGAACCGCGTCTTTAAATGCGATAACGCCAGCGGCGACGAGTGCTGAGTATTCACCCAGACTATGTCCAGCAACAACTTTAGGGGCAGCACCACCAGCAGCAATCCAGGCCCGGTAGCATGCAACCGCTGCCGTTAACATTACTGGCTGCGTGTTAGTGGTCAAATCGAGGTCTTCTTTTGGACCTTCGGCAATTAATTTACCAAGGTCAAATTGCAACGCATCAGAAGCTTCGGCAACAGTTTGCTGAACGACGGCATTATCAGCAAAACCATTCAGCATCCCTATCGCCTGCGAACCTTGGCCGGGAAAAACAAATGCAAATTGGGTCATGTTTTATATGTCTCTCTTGGGTTATTTTGATAACTACATTTGAACGATGGCAGCACCCCAGGTAAATCCACCACCGACACCTTCCAACAAAATTTTGTGACCAGGCTGCACGCGCCCGTCACGCACAGCAGCATCTAAAGCAAGAGGAATGGATGCTGCCGATGTATTACCATGTTGATCAACCGTGACAACCAACTTCTCCATAGGCAAACGCATCTTTTTTGCAGTGCTTTGCATAATGCGGATATTTGCCTGATGAGGAATCAGCCAGTCGATATCTGCCGCTTTCAGTCCAGCAGCGTCTAAAGCTTCGTTTGCTACTTTGTCCAGCACTGATACTGCCAACTTAAAAACCGCCTGACCGTCCATATGCAAATAGCCGCTACCAGCGATCGCATCATTCTGTACCTGCCCTGGCACGCACAATATGTCGGCATAACTACCATCAGCATGAAGTTTGGTTGCCAAAACGCCCGGCACTTCTGAGCGAGACATGACGACTGCTCCTGCACCATCACCGAATAAGACGCAAGTTGTGCGATCTTCAAAATTCAAAATACGCGAGAAAACTTCAGCACCGATAACCAGAACATTTTTATGTGAGCCCGACTTGATCATGCTATCTGCAATCGACATCGCATACATAAAGCCGCTACATACCGCCTGCACATCCATTGCTGCAGCACCATTTTTAATGCCTAGCTTATTTTGTACGATGCAAGCAGTGCTTGGAAAGCCACCAATAAAATCCGGCGTCGAGGTCGCCAAGATAATCATATCAATATCATTTGGCTGCATCTTGGCTGCGTCCAGCGCTTGCTTTGCTGCAGCGACCGCGAGGTCACTTGAATTGACGCCCTCTTCAGCATAATGACGAAAAGAAATCCCGCTGCGAGAAACAATCCACTCATCAGAGGTCTCAATTCCCTTCGCAGCAAGCTGATCTGTCAAATCTTGATTACTAACTTTTCTGGATGGCAAGTAGCTACCGGTACCAATAATTTTGCTAAAAAATGTCATGCGATCTTCTGTGCCGTTTGGTCATTGTTATCTGGCGTCGCCGGGTCTGCCACCGGCATCAGTATTGCCATTGAAGTTGAAATACGCGTTAAAACATCATTTTTTGCAGCATCAAATGCGCGCTGTATCGCCCATTCGTAGCTGTATTTATCAGCGCTACCATGACTCTTAAACACGATGCCACGCAGACCAAGTAAGCTGCCGCCATTGTAGTTAGATGGATTCATGGTGCGGGAGATAGACTTCAAAGCGCCACGGGCAATAATTGCGCCCAGAATATTGAGTGGACTACTTTTAAATGCCTCGGTCAAGGTCGTTTTTACAAAGCGCCCCATACCTTCTGCAGCTTTTAAAGTGACATTCCCAACAAAACCATCGCACACAACGATATCTGTCGTGCCTTTGAAAATATCATTACCTTCTACGTTGCCATAAAAGTTCAATAGGCCGCGCTCATGATCAGCGCGCAATAATTGCGCCGTTTTTTTAACGACGTCGTTACCTTTGATATCTTCTTCACCGACATTAAGTAAACCTATGCTTGGTTTTTCTCTACCCTCGAGCGCCGAGACCAGAACCGATCCCATAATTGCAAATTGATGTAAATGCAAAGGTTCGCAATCGACGTTTGCGCCAAGATCGAGCATGTATGTTGGCTTATTTTTTTGATTTGGCAACATCCCGAAGATGGCCGGTCTATCGACGCCCTGCATTGTTTTTAATACGTAGCGCGAAACTGCCATCAGCGCGCCGGTATTGCCAGCCGATACGCAAGCTTGTGCGTTTCCTTCTTTTACCTGGGTGACGGCAACGCGCATGGAAGAATCCTTTTTGCGCCGCAACGCCACTTCGATAGGGTCATCCATTTCCACGGTTTCAGATGCGTGAATAACTTTAATTCTTGGATGCTGGCTAGCGTGATTCTTTTTTAGTTCAGCGTGAATATTTTCCTCAAGCCCAACCAATAGAAATTCGACGTCGGGCTCACGCTTTGCGAAGGCAACCGCCGCCGCCACGGTAACTGCAGGTCCGTGATCGCCGCCCATGCAGTCTATGGAAATTTTTATTGTCATGTGGTGTTACGAAACTTCTATGCGAAACAGCTAGTGTACCAAATTAGAGGAGTATTTCAGTTATTTTCATTGCCATTTAGTAATGAAATAAGAAAAAAACTGAAATTCTTTAGGTTTAGAACGGAAAATTTCCCCTCTACGAACCGCGATTTACAAATAAAAACCGCTTAAAGACATCTCCCAGCGAAACTTAAAGACGTAAAAAAAGCGGCGCCAAGTCTAAGACTCGTTACGCCGCTTTTTTACTAAAAAACGAGATTACTCGTCGTTTTTAGTTTTCAATACTTTACGACCACGGTAAAAGCCGTTAGGGCTGATGTGGTGACGCAGATGTGTTTCACCAGTTGTTGGCTCGATACCTAACTGTGGTGCAGTCAGGAAATCGTGGGAACGGTGCATGCCACGTTTGGATGGGGATTTTTTATTTTGCTGAACTGCCATGATAACTCCTAATACTTCAAAAAATGTTTCTAAAAATTTACACACCTGGCTGAAGAGTGCGAACATCACCAACCAAGAATCCCTAACAATACTTCGACCTGAGTGTTTTTTCAGAATAATGCCACTAGGTACGCCCACTTATCTTCTTCAGCACAGCAAAAGGAGATACTTTTTCACTGCTTTCTGCGTCAACCCGTGCAGTAGAATCTGCTGAAGCCAATGTTACATCTGGGCATACTGCATGTTTGGGCGATTGGGGTATTGCGAGTAGCGCTTCATCCTCTATCAATGCAAAGACATCGAATGTTTTGCTACCTACTACAACATCGACCTCGTCATCTTCAAGCAATGCGTCTATTTCATCGGCATTTTCTTCGTTTTTGGCGAGTATCAATACTGATTCTGAGTCTATTTCAAATTCAAACGGCGTCAGGCAACGCTGACACATCAAATTCACACTACCTGTCACCGTCAATACCAGCTCTGCGTGACCTAATTTGTCTTTTCCACCTGACAAAGTCCAGTTCAACACACCTGCAGTGTTGGCACTTTCCTCTGTAAGACGCGGAAAATCTGCTACCGGAATGCTACCGGACCGCTGCTCTTCGAGCCGACAAAACGTGAAGGCGTCAATCACAAAAGCTTGCATAGGATTATTTGAACCCAGAAAACCTGCGATAATAACAGCACTTGCCATTATTAGTCAAAGGCTTAGACTCACTTTTTAGGCTAAAACAAGGCAAAATCGCAATTTAAAGCAAAATTAACACGATGACTACGCATCTATCTACGCAACAAGCCAATATCAACAGCAATCCAAGCCTCATTTTAGCATCTAGTTCAGCCTATCGCCGCGAGCTGCTAAGCCGCTTGCAACTGCCATTTGCATCCATGTCGCCAGACATCGATGAAACACCTCTGGCCGCCGAAACACCACCAGCGACGGCACTGCGACTGGCTCGACAAAAAGCAGAAGCCATTGCCACGCAACTCAATCAACATGAGCCAACTCTGATCATAGGCTCAGATCAGGTCGCAACCTTGGATAACTTGCAAATTGGCAAACCAGGTAATCACGACAACGCGCTAAAGCAGTTGCAACTCATGCGCGGGCGCGAAGTGGTCTTTCATACCGCACTTTGCTTACTCGACACTCGCACCAACGCTACGAACCCACTGCAGATTCGCGATATCGAAACGGTCGTTCGCTTCCGCGATCTGAGCGATGCCGAGCTGGATGCGTATTTACGGATAGAGCAACCGTACGATTGTGCAGGAAGTGCCAAAAATGAAGCACTGGGAATCACCATTTTGTCTTCGATAAAAAGCGACGATCCGAGCGCATTAACTGGTCTGCCATTGATTGCCTTAACAGATATGCTGCGCAACGCTGGTGTTAGCTTTTACAAATAGTGGGGGAGTATCCTTATTTTTCACCAAATTCTCATAAGAAAATAGAAGCCGTTGAAAAATACTCCCTACCAGTACTTTAAAATATCACGAATAAACAATAACACAAACGAAAAATACACCATGACCGGCACACTTTTCCTCATTCCAAATACATTGGGATACTCCGAAGGCCAGCAAGAAGGCTTATTGGCAAAAATTATCCCCGATACAGTGCAAGCGATGACTGCACAACTCAACTATTTTGTCGCTGAAAACGCAAAAACCACCCGTGCTTATTTAAAGTTGTTGGGTCAGCACCATCCACTAAAACTTGCAATGCAAGAAATCCAGATTAGCGAATTAAACGTTAATACGCCAACTCAAGCATTAGAAGGCTTGCTTCAGCCTTTATTGCAAGGTCACGATGTCGGTTTGATCTCTGAGGCCGGCGTTCCAGCCGTTGCAGATCCTGGCGCAAACCTGGTGCGATTAGCGCATCAAAACGACATCACTGTTCGTCCGCTTGTTGGCCCCTCCTCTCTTTTATTGGGTCTGATGGGCAGCGGCTTGAATGGCCAGAGCTTTGCATTCCATGGCTATCTTCCTACGGATGCTGCCTTACGTGCGAAACGTATCAAAGAATTGGAAGATCGCTCCAAAAAAGAAAAACAAACGCAATTACTGATTGAAACACCTTATCGCAACACTGCCATGCTGGAAGCCTTAGCAACACATTGCAATCCCAGCAGCCTGATCTGTGTTGCAACAGACCTGAGCCTACCTACCGAATCAATCATGACACTTAATGCCGCGGATTGGAAAAAGCGCATCTCAAGCAGTCAATTACCGGATTTTCATAAAAAACCAACGGTTTTTTTATTCCTGGCAAATTAAACAACAACCCTCCGAAAATAACAAAAATCGAACGAACGGTTTGTTTTTTCGATTTGCGCTACTATGTCTTTTTTCGGAGGAAATACCCATGTTGAATTTTGATTTCTACAATCCCACCCACATTCTTTTTGGCAAGGGGCGTATTGCCGATTTGAACAAGGTCATCCCAGAGAACGCCAAAGTACTTTTACTCTACGGTGGCGGCAGCATTAAGCAAAACGGCGTTTTTGACGAGGTCATTGCAGCATTAGGCACACGTTCTGTTACCGAATTTACTGGAATAGAACCAAATCCCAGTTACGAAACGCTCATGCAAGCGGTGGAAGTCATCAAAAATGGACAAATTGACTTCCTGCTAGCAGTGGGCGGCGGCTCAGTCATTGACGGCACCAAGTTCATCGCTGCAGCGGCCTTATTTGAGGGCGGCGACCCATGGTCAATTCTGGAAAAACGCGGCAGCAACATCACAAAAGCCTTGCCTTTCGGCAGTGTTCTGACCCTACCAGCAACGGGATCGGAAATGAATGCGGGAGCTGTGGTAACACGCAAATCAATCAAAGCAAAAATGGCCTTCTCCAGCCCACATTGCTACCCGAAATTTTCAGTACTCGATCCAACCAAAACCTACACCCTGCCTGTTCGCCAGATTGGCAATGGTGCGGTCGATGCTTTTGTACACGTCATGGAACAGTACATGACCTACCCGGTAAACTCACCAGTCCAGGACAGATTTGCTGAAGGTTTATTAAAGACCTTAATCGAAGAAGGCCCGAAAGCACTGAAAAATCCTGAAGATTACGACGTCCGTGCCAACCTGATGTGGTGCGCCACGATGGCACTCAATGGATTGATCTCAGCAGGCGTTCCGCAAGACTGGGCGACCCATATGATTGGCCACGAACTAACCGCATTGCATGGCATTGACCATGCACAAACTCTGGCGATCGTATTGCCAAGCATGCTCAGAGTACGTAAAGAATCAAAACGTGCCAAACTCTTGCAATACGCTGAACGTATCTGGGATTTGCGCGATGGCGATGAAGACACACGCATTGAAACAGCAATTAGCCGCACGCAAGATTTCTTTGAGCAAATGGGCGTCAAAACACGCTTAAGCGATTACGCACTCAATGCAAGCAACATCGATCCTATCGTCGCCGCTCTGGAAACGCATCGCATGGTTGCCTTAGGTGAAAAACGCGATGTGACGTTAGACATCAGTCGTCAGGTGTTAGAACTAAGCCTTTAAACAGCATCCAGAAAAAATCCGGCACTTTTGCAATGCCGGATTTTATATATAGGGCGAGTGCAACCCGCTCGGTTAGGTAGTGAATTAGGGATCAGCAAGGAATCGGGATGTTGCAGCCACCTGCCTTGATTACTTGCTACCTGCTTTTTGCACATGACAATGTAAAGCAAGAAACCGCATTGCGCCGCTGTACGTCGTATCCCAATCATCAAGCAAGTAATTATTGGCTTCTTCGATAAAGTTAACCCAATCTTCCAATAAACCCTCTTGCTTTTCATGTGGCGCAGAGTCTGTAATCCACGCCGTCGCCAACTCATGCGGAAAACCATCGTTTCTGAATTGCTTAACAATAGACTTCGCAATTTTTTCCGATATGCTGGTTTTTGGCGTAATCCCCGCAGAAATACAAACGAACAGTGTCATCAGCGAATCAACGTCAGTCTTCCCCTTGGTTAATCGGCTCCATTCTTTCGAAACCAGCGCATCATATTCTGACGTATCTTCAATCTCGTGATCACCGAGGTAGTATTTATCTTTTAAATTAAAAACAAGACGATCAAGAGATGACTTCTTATCTTGCATCACCAGGATGTCATGCGTCTTAATTTCTTCGATTATGCGCAGTACGACAGGCAAAAACTGCTCTGGAATTTCGGACAAATCAACATTAGCAATCGCCTTATTACGTTTTGCCGCCGGCATCGCTCGTATAGATTCAATCAAAGTCGCAAACTCAAGTTGATTGGCCAGATTATCATCAGGACCACCAAACATCATCACCAACAAAGCAGAACGAACAACACTAACCGCTTCGACATCTTCATCTTTCAAATTCTCGGCAGACAGTCCAAGATATTCTCCAAACCAATAGCCAGCCGCGATCTCTAAGGCATTTAACTGACGATGCTCTAAGGTGTTGCGGTATTCATGCGGCTTTTCTTTGAGCGACCACGCTTCGAGAAAATCCTCCACCCGACCTTTCGCCTCGCGACCGAGCAATGCGTACTCTGGCAGCGCAAATAAAGTTTTCAGCAGGCAAGAGCCGCCGCGGGATAAGCTCAAAAACGTATTATCGCGGATAAGCTTTGCGGCAATTTCTAAATCGCCCCTGGAACTTTCAATCAGATAAAGACTGGCAAGGTTGACGATGCGTTTGCGCGCAGCTTCAATTTCCGGGCGCAAATATTTACTACCGAACGTATCAGCAATCTGCACCAAGCCTTTTGGCGCTTCGGCCTCGATAGCAGCGATTTTACTGCTGGAAATAATCGCCCGCTGCACACCGAAACGCAAGGCGGATTCAAAAAATGGACGGTTATCGATCAGGGCAATATCGTAGGGTGTATCAGACATGGGATCTTTACTCGTTTAAATTTTCAAGGGAGACAAGCAAAAAATGCAGAACGCTACACGCGTCCTGCATTTCGACCAGCAATCAAAAGCAAGCACTACAACGCCGACTCTTCGTCATCATCCTTATCGTCGCCATCATCATTATTTTTTGGACGATCATCTTCCTCTTCGGATTCAGCTTCGCCACCTTCAAGCTCATCCGATTGAAGATTAGCCAGGTAAGCCTTATAACGCGCCCGCAATTTCATTAACACTTCACGGAAAATCTCTGGCAACTCATAGCGTAAGATGTAAGTCACTTGCATCCAGTCGCGATCTTCCAGATTTGCCATATCCAGAGGCGATGCCAGACTTTCGGTATCGCGATCCAGATTCATCAAATCATCTTCTTGCGCCTGCGTTTTAGCACCATCACCATACTCATACAGATCAAACGTAGCATAGCGATAGAAATGCTCGACCATTTGCGTACGATCCAGCAAATAATCGACCAAAGCATCGTAGCCGCCGTCGACTTCGGCGATTTCATACAAAAATTCCGCCGGATCAGCACCTTCACGGAAGATCACAGAATTGATCATGCCGCGCAATTGTTCATGGGTCTGGTCGCCATAACGACGCTCCAACACCACCGCTTGGGCAAATTGCTCTGGCGTTACCAACAAGTTCACCAATGACTCTTTTGAGGCATCGTATTCGCGAATAATCGCTAACAAATCCTTCGATGGAAAATCATCCAGCGCGGCTACCAGCGCCTTATCCCCCTGAGTTTCTGCGATATTTGCCAATGCAAATTCAGCACCGGCAATATCGCCCGCCAGAATCAGATTTTGCGCTTCAATTAATGCAGGTAATGTCATAACTATCCTTAATCTTTGCGATCAAAACCTTGCTCAGCAAGCCAATCAGCACCAGCTTCATCAAGATCATAATCATCGCCATCATCACCGTCGTCGCGACCGTGGCGGCCGTAATTGCCATCGAGGTCACCGTTTTCTTTCAGTTCTTCTGCTTCCTCGTTGGCTTCGCTATCCTCATCATCCTCAAGGGTATTAGTCGAACTATGTTTACGTGCTTGCTGACCACGATTCAAATATTCAAGTGCAGCAGCAATCACCATAAAACGCTCTCCGCCTTCTGCATTAAGAACAATTTTACTTAATGGCTCAGCCCAAGGTTCAAGCTTGACCGCTGTAGACAAACTTTTCCAGGTTGGCAGCTTAGACTCTTCTTTGGTACTTAAGGTTTCCATGACCAGTGGATTCATAAAAATGAAACCAGAATGAAAAGCCGACGCCAGCATCTCTGGATTACTTCCCATCATTGGCAATAACAAAGGTAATTGCTCTGCTTTTTCGCGCAATCTGGTCTTGAGTATGTTCTTACCCTCGGAATCTGACTTTAAATCTTCAATTTCTGCATTGTAAACCGAGGTCAAGTCTTCAAAAAAACGTGACAATTTCACTTCAATACTCCTGATAAATAGTGCTTCCAGATTTCTGTCGCCGTTTCTAGTGGCGAATCCAGCAAATTCCGGCGACGATTCTCGTCGTAAGCAGTGCGCGCCGCATCGTCCGACAGAATGTCGTAGGCTTCTTTCACTGCATGGAATTTTTCCGGTGCCAATTCCGACGTGTTACGGTCGGGATGAAATTCGGCAGCTTTTTGACGGAAGGCTTTCTTAATATCGGCCAGTGTTGCATTCGGCGCGATACCCAGAATGACGTAGTAATCTTTCATAGACTCTTTGAAAAAATTAACGGAATTCTGCGCTACATTGCCGCATTCGCCGCATGTTGAAACAAAAACATTCACGCAAAAAGCGCGACTGTTTTTGCCAGGCTTTGGACTGCATCAACACTTAAATGTCAGCGTTGGGTCAGATGTAACGATATGGATATTTTTTTAGCAATACATCACTCCGGCGGCGTATTCGCGGCTCACAACTTCATTCAACACCTGAAACCGCAAAAACAAAGGCCGGAGCTATCAAACCATAAATTAATGTTGATGACCGTGCTCATCATGCACATGGCCATGTACGATTTCTTCATCAGATGCTTCACGAATTTCTAATACTTCAGCATCAAAACGGATTGTCATACCAGCTAAAGGATGGTTGCCGTCAACAGTAACCACGCCAGCATCGATCGCTGTTACGCGGAATTGCATGGTTTCTTCTGTTTCTGGATCGCGAGTTTCAAACATCATTCCAACTTCGATATCCGGTGGAAACAAGCCGACATCTTCTTGACGAACATACTGTGCGTCGAATTCACCAAAACCTTCTTCCGGTGTCAAAGTGACAGAAACTTTATCCCCTACGGATTTGCCATCCAATGCAGCTTCAACTGCTGGCAAAATATTATCGTAGCCACCATGCAAATAAACGATAGGGTCGTGATTTTGATCGATGATGTTGCCCTCAGCATTAAACATAGTGTAGTTCAGGCTGACAACAGAATTTGGAGTAATTTGCATAATGATAAATAAGAGATAAAAATAGGTAAATGAAAGAGATCATTGAAATTGAAGCACAAACAAGGCATCAAGTGTTCATGGACAGCGTACAGCAATGCAGCATTTACTTCTTTTTGCAAGCAGAACAAATTACTAATCTGGTGCTTCTCAGGAAATCACATTCATAACTGGGGGTGTATTGTAGCAGAGCGCGCCGTTTCTCTCAGCTTTAGCAACGCAAAGGTGAAATAATTCAGCAGATTCAGTAAGCCACGGAAAAAAGACTAAGCATTAATGGCTAAAACAGAGTATATTCCGCAGCCTTCATAAAATCCTCGAAAGAGACTTTCTCCATGCTAATCATTACAATTAAACAAGGTAAAGAAAAAGCACTCCTGGCGGGAGAACCCTGGGTTTATCTTTCAGCAATATCCAGAATCGATGGTAAGTTTGAAGAACGATTAAAATCCGGTGCGACCACCCTCATCCGATCTTCTTCCGGTCAGTTCTTGGCTCGCGGCGGCTGGAGCCCTAAATCGCAAATTCGGGCAAGAATTTGGACTCTAGATGAAAAAGAGGCAGTTGATCACGCCATGATCAAACGCAGAATCCACCATGCCCTTGCAAAACCACGTTCAGTTAAAAATTCAAAGACAGCAGCACAGCGATTGATCAACGCTGAAGCAGATCAATTACCTGGTCTTGTGGTCGATTATTACGGTGAAAATCCAGGTTATCTGGTTTGCCAGTTTCAAGCTGCTTGTGTCGACGCCTGGAAAGTAACCATCGTTAAAGCGTTGATCGCTGAAACCGGATGCCCGAACGTTTATGAGCATGCTGACGAATTGATACGTGCCGGCGAAGGCCTTCCGGCAAATTCCGGCTCACTTGCAGGTAATGAGCCGCCAATAGAATTTCAGTTTGAATAACGCACGTTATCAGCGACACCAACAATTTTGGGTGGATCGGAAGAAGCAGAGGTAAGTAATATTCGAGTTATAGCTCTTTTATGGACTTGATTTAGTGAGCAAGCCAGACATGGCATTTTCGGCAAACTGATCGGCCTCCTCAATATATCCCTGAACCGTGCCATCAAACCGCCAACCACCTTGTCGCTTGATATCGCGAAAATTCGCTCCCGCCCGGTATGCACTGGTTGCCATGCCGCGTCGCAAACTATGACTACTTAATTTTAATAGGTGATCCACGCCTGCCTGTTCGGCGCAATCGCTCAAAATGGCATTGACAGATGCAGCATTTAAGCCAGTGTTTGCGACTTGCCCCCATTTATTGATGCCACGAAATAGATAACCATCTCTAATTTCGGCGGAGTCCAGCCATTTTTTCAAAGCTGCGCAGGGACAACAGACACCTTTTCCATACGGTATTGCTTTGCTGATCCCCGCACCAGTTTGGTCAGTTTTAGATTTAGGAAGCAGAATAAGAACACCGTCACGCTCCCACTTAAGATTTTCTAGCTTAAGATTAACCAACTCGGAGCGGCGAAAACCCCCAAAAAAGCCAATTTGCAACAAGGCATTATCACGCAGGCTTTTCAGAGAATTGGCCGTCTGCAAAAACAGCACGATTTTCTCAAGATCTTCATGAAGCAAAGCACTCGCCTTCTGTTTTGGCCGTCCACACTTGCGTTCAATCCCCAATAATATCTTTCTGAGCTGCGGACTGACGCAAGGATCATTAAACCCCTGATGTTTATGCCACTGCGAGATAGCGGTTATTTTCAAGCTCAATGTGCGCGGATTGAGTGTCCCAGAGAATTCAATCAAGTAGTCAATTATGGTTTCTTGATCCGAAGGTAGATGACCTCCCCAATTCAAAAAATGCCGCACCGCGGAGCGATATGCGCGACGTGTGTTGTCTGACGTAGCCGCAGCAATAAACTCGCTCTGTAATTCCCGCCTAACGCCAATAGCAGCACGAGACATAACGATATTAGCCTCCTCGCTTGCCACCTCTTTGCTATGGACTTCTATCAGATTTTGCTTTGCCATGGTTTTTCACGCTTTTTTAAAACTGTAATGCTTATTTGAAAGGATAAGCTCAATACCAATTTATAACCTTCGATAATATACATTATCACATGTTATCTACTCACTTTATTTTTAGACCTTATTTAATATTTATAGTGTAATATTACGTAATACGTTTCACGTTACCTAATTGGAGTAAGTCATGGCCCGTTCTGGAGTTTTGTTTTCCGATGTATGTAGAGCAGCCCAAAAAATTCACCAGTCTGGCGCCATTCCAACCGTGGATAGCGTACGTCAGGCAATGGGCAATACCGGCAGCAAAAGTACGATCAGTCCCATGCTAAAGCGCTGGAAAGAAGAAAACCAAGAAGAACTCATGGCCGTCAGCTCTGGGCTACCTGAAGCAATCCTCAACGCCGTGCGCGGCGTCTATGAACTCACTCAAGCCGAAGCGGCTAATGAAATAAGCGAGATGAGGATTCAACACCAGAAAGAATTGGAAGATGCAAGAACAAACCTCGCCCAACTAAAAGCTGAGGCCGATGATTTATCAAATTGCAATAAGAATCTGGCTCAACAGTTAAAAGATATAGGCGCAGAAAAAAACAAGTTAACAGTAGAGCGCCAAAATCTCCAACTCCAACTTGCAACAATGCAAAGTGACAATGTTGGTATGCAGGGCCGCGTCTCTGATAGCGAAAATCAACTTAAAGCACTACATCAACAGCTTCACTCCTCCCGCGCACAGTTTGAACATTATCAACAGGCAAGTACAAACCAGCGAAATGAAGAACGCGAGGCCTTTAATTTACGCATCAATCGCTTAGAGCAAGATTTAAAACTCGCAAGAATGAGCAATGCCGAATTGCAAAATCACAATACCAAGCAAACAGCAGAGATCCAACAACTCCTTACCAGCCAGTCCCGGATGAAAGAAATCGCTCAGGTGCAACTGGAAGAATTAAGCAGGATAGAAAATTTGCAGAACAAGACTCAGTTCATGCTCGAAGAAATGCAAGCCGTCAACAGCAAATTAGCGCAAACATTAGAGACCAGTCAGTCAAACCTGCATGAAACACAGATCTCGCTTGCGATCTCGATCGAAAAGCAAGAATTACTCAAGCAGCAATTGCACGAGATTCAACTGAAAGATAATAAATCGGAACGAGAACAACTCGAACTGCTTAAAACGATCGTACTTCAGCAACAAATTGCCGCAAACAATAGCAAGCCACAAACAATGAATCAAACAGAAGTTAAATAGAAATGACGATGAACATGCTGGACGATCGATCAATTAGACCGAGTCGCAACAAGCTAACTCAGGCTTAAGCTAAATCAACTTAATGACTCAAAATCAAGGATATCAATTGAATGCCGACCCATATTGATATATATTCTCATTATCATTTAGAATCACAAAAATCAATATAGTCTGGCGCCATGAGTAGTCAATCCGCAAACTTTTCCCTCGATACCACACTGAATTGCCTTAAGGTTGGCGAAACAGCATTGGTTAATCATGTCACACCCCAATTCCAAGGTGAATCAGGAGGCGTGAGCGATATTTCGCGTCGATTGAAAGAGCTCGGCTTCGTGCAAGGCGAACAGGTACAGATCTTGCACAAGGGCTATTTTGGCGGTGAGCCACTAGCAGTGCGGGTTGGACAATCAACTTTTGCATTACGTAACTTTGAGGCAGCTTTAATAGGTGTTACAAAGATAAGCGCAACTGCGATGGGTGCAACGAAGCTTGGATCAATTTAATGACTGTCAATACACTTTTTTCACCTCGCATTGCGCTGGTTGGCAACCCCAACTGTGGTAAAACCGCCCTTTTTAATCGCTTAACGGGCGCCAGACAAAAAGTTGCCAATTACGCTGGTGTAACAATAGAACGCAAAGAGGGAAAATTTACGTCGGCAAGTGGAAGGCACTGGCACGTGCTCGATCTTCCTGGCACCTATAGCCTTCAAGCAATTACGCCAGACGAAAAAATTACGGAAGAAGTGATCACCGGCCAAAGGGCAAATGAAGCCTTACCCGATGCCATTCTTTGCGTCGTGGATGCTACAAACCTAAAACGCGGCTTACGTCTTGCCTTAGAGTTAAAAAATCTAGGCTTACCGTTGGTTCTTGCAATCAATATGATGGACGTCGCCAGAAAACGCGCTATTCATATCGATGTTCAGGCTATGCAAGCAGCCTTAGGCATTCCCGTGGTCGAGACCGTTGCGGTCGACACCAAAGGCGTGGACACGTTACTGTCTGAACTTGAATCTCTGGCGAAAACACTCAAGCAAAGCAATGACACCCATACCATCGAGCTACCCCAACATTCGCCCGAGGAAATTCAGGCTGCAGCAAATGCGATTTTAAAAGCCTGCGTGCAATCAACCATTTCTGACGGCGATCAATTGCCGTTAAGTTTTCGCATCGATAACTGGGTTTTACATCCAGTTATCGGACCATTAATTTTTGCCAGTTTAATGTTTCTCGTGTTTCAGGCGGTATTTGCCTGGGCTCAACCACCGATGGACTTTATTAAAGGCTCAATAGAGTATATCGGCGCGCTGGTCGAGAGTTCACTGCCAGAAGGTATGCTGCAGGGCTTACTGGTGAAGGGTGTCATTGGCGGCGCGGGCAGTGTGCTGGTGTTTTTACCGCAAATTGTTATTTTATTTTTCTTTATCCTAGTGATGGAAGATTCAGGCTATTTGCCGCGTGCGGCGTTTTTACTGGATCGCATAATGGGAAAAGTTGGATTATCTGGCCGAGCATTCATTCCGCTACTGTCTAGTTTCGCCTGTGCGATTCCTGGCATTATGGCGACCCGGACGATACAAAATCCGCGCGACCGCCTGGTCACAATTATGATTGCTCCGCTGATGACCTGCTCAGCCCGTCTGCCAGTGTATGCACTAATTATTGCCGCTTTTATTCCGGAACGTACCGTATTTGGCATCCTGAGTTTACAAGGCGTGGTGCTGTTTGTTCTATATGTTGCTGGTATTGTTTCAGCAATGCTGGTGGCACTCGTGTTTAAGCGCTTGTGGGGCAAGGCTGAACAACATCCTTTAATGCTGGAACTGCCTGATTACCGCTGGCCTAACTTGCGCAATCTGACAATCGGCTTATGGGAACGAATTAAAATTTTTACCACCAGGGTTGGCACAATTATTCTGGCACTAATGATATTGCTATGGTTTTTGAGCAGTTTCCCAGGAGCGCCAGAAAATGCCCCTCACCCGCCAATTTACTACAGTTTTGCAGGCTACCTTGGTCGCCTGCTTGAATATCTGTTCGCGCCGATTGGTTTTAACTGGCAGATTTGCATCGCTCTGGTACCTGGTTTGGCAGCACGTGAAGTGGCGGTTGCCGCTCTGGGAACTGTCTATGCACTATCCCAAACTGGTGAAGAATTAAGTCACTCACTAGAACCACTAATCTCGCACTCATGGAGCCTGCCAACCGCCCTCTCTCTATTAGCTTGGTATGTCTTTGCACCACAGTGCATCGCAACGCTCAGTGTAGTTAAACGAGAAACCAATACGCTACGTTACCCAGTTTTGATGGCAGCTTATTTATTTGGTCTGGCTTACTTTGCCTCACTAATTACTTACCAGGTAGCGAAGCTTTTTACAGGAGTTTAAATATGCAAACAGCCATCACTATTGCTATTCTATTGCTCGCAACAGTTTATCTATTTTTCAAATGGATACCCGCCTCTTTACGCAAAAAAATACATGCAGGATTAGCAGAGCGCCACCCACAATTAGCAAACCAGTTTGACAGCACTATAAAAAAATGTGCGAGTGGCTGCTCTTCGTCGTGCAACAGCTGTGAAACGTCAACAATTGTTAAGTCCAGTCTTGATGTAAAACCAATTAATTTCATTCGTAAATAGCAAGTAAAATACCAACAAGACTACGATTTAATACAAATTAAGCTATAGCTTACAATGATAAGCTCATGTATCCTTTTGCCGTATTAACAAAAGCCCATTCTGGCTCAGAGATCATTTTCAGGAACGCGCAAAAACATGCTTAGCTGTGCATATGATAAGACCGAAAAAGGCCGCGAAGAAATCGCAACCAGGAAACATCAATTAGCGAATCGATTACGCACTTTACTAGTCATGATTGATGGAAAAAAAAGTGCTGCGGATTTACTTAAAAAGTTGGCTGCAATAGGTTTAGATGAAAACAGTATTCAGGAGCTGATTGATCTGGAAATGATTGCTCCCACGCCTGAGCTTGAGCTTGAGCCTGCACCTGCATCAGAAAGCGACGAGTCAGACGTGGTATTCAAGGAGGAAGATCAGCCCCCCATCGCCCAATCAGATAACGCCTCTACTGAGGAAACAGAAGCCGAACAATTCCAGGCAATTTACAATTTCTTTAACGAAACCATCAAGAGCGCTTTAGGATTTCGCGGCTTCACTTTACAGCTTAAAGTCGAGCGAGCAAAATCGATCGATGACTTTAAAAACCTGCGTCACGCATACCTTGAGGCAATACTAAAAGTCAAAGGCCGTGAGATGGCGCGCAGTTTACGGGATAGGCTTGATCTCTTGCTGCATGAGAGTGAAAAAATTAAGCGAGATAGTCTGAGTACGGATACCATCTTCGATTACAAGTAAGTAGTGATTAATGAAAAAAGCCCGGAAAATTATCCGGGCTTTTTCGTATCACAAAAAGCTTATCACTCTTATTCGATGCCTTGGCTAGCCAGATATTCTTCATAGCTACCTCGGAAATCAATGATTTCGTTTTCTTTAATTTCCAGAATACGGTTCGCCAAAGAAGAAACGAATTCTCGGTCATGTGAAACGAAAATCAAAGTTCCAGCGTATTTTTCAAGCGCAATATTGAGAGACTCAATTGATTCCATATCCATGTGATTGGTTGGCTCATCCATTAACAATACATTGTGACGACCCAACATCAATTTACCGTACATCATGCGGCCTTTTTCACCACCAGATAATACTTTGACGGATTTTTTCACATCATCGCCGCCAAACAATAAACGACCCAGGATAGAACGTACCGCCTGATCATCATCACCTTCTTGCGTCCATTGACCGATCCAGTCCGTCAGATTTTTATCTGTTGCAAATTCTTCGGTCGGATCTTGCGGCATGTAGCCGACATTTGCGTTCTCCGCCCATTTAACGGTACCGCGATCCGCATCTAAGCCTGCGATTTCCTTGCCACCGATGCAGCGCAGCAAAGTGGTTTTACCGACACCATTGGAGCCGATAATTGCGATGCGCTCACCAGCCTCAACCATGAGCTCAACATTTTTGAACAAGGTACGATCGTAAGCTTTGGTAATTCCCTGCACTTCAACGGCAAGGCGATGCAATTTCTTCTCACCATCAAAACGCACAAATGGATTTTGGCGACTAGATGGTTTAAATTCTTCAATTTTGATCTTATCAATCTGTTTCGCGCGTGAAGTTGCTTGACGCGCCTTCGACTTGTTTGCAGAGAAGCGACGGACGAAGTCTTGTAATTCAGCGACTTTGTCTTTTGCCTTGGCATTATTGGCCAACTGTTGAGCGCGCGCTTGGGATGATGCGAGCATGTAATCATCGTAATTGCCTGGATAGATTTTCAACGTGCCGTAATCCATATCTGCCATGTGCGTACATACCTGATTCAGGAAGTGACGATCATGGGAAATGATAATCATGGTCGAATTACGCTGATTCAAAATATCTTCTAACCAGCGAATCGTGTTGATATCGAGGTTATTGGTCGGTTCATCAAGCAGCAAAATGTCTGGATTTGAGAACAGCGCCTGCGCCAATAAAACGCGCAATTTCCAGCCAGGTGCAACTGAACTCATCGTCCCCTGATGTTGGTCTGTCGGAATGCCTACGCCCAGCAATAACTCGCCTGCGCGAGCTTCTGCAGTATAGCCGTCATATTCAGCGAACTTCGCCTCTAAATCGGCCGCCTTCATGTAATCGTCGTCAGTTGCTTCTGGGTTGGCGTAAATCGCGTCGCGTTCAGCCATAGCAGCCCACATTTCAGTATGGCCCATCATGACGACATCAAGCACACGCATATCTTCAAATGCAAACTGATCCTGGCGCAATTTACCGAGACGTTCGTTTTGATCCAGCATGACGGTACCAGAGGATTGCTCGAGGTCACCACCCAGAATTTTCATGAAAGTCGATTTGCCGCAACCATTGGCACCAATTAAGCCATAACGGTTGCCTTCGCCAAACTTGACGGAGATGTTTTCAAACAGCGGCTTAGGGCCGAACTGCATGGTAATGTTAGCGGTAGATAGCACAGAAAACCTTTTGCGATAAAGATATGAATTAACCTTAAATTATAACATCGCTTGCAGCCAGGATTTTAGTCCCCCAAAGGAGAGTGGCAAAATAAAGCCGTGATTTGAAATCGCTCAACGTTTTATCTTAAGTGAAGTCGACTCAAATTCAAGTATCGACAGGAAAACACTGAGACCCTGCCGCAATGCTCAAGCAATCCGTGGATTTACTACAAAAATATTATCTAAATTGCAGTTAAAAACCTCATCACCAGTTTGATTCGAGCGTTGCCTGATGCTTTGCCTGAGCTTTTCTTTGAGCGCGATAAATTCCTGTATCGCCAGAAAATAAATAACTAACAACACAAGCCAAGGCGGCGTAAACGCCAATATCAGCACCAAATAGTTCTATCGCCATAAATGTGGATGCAATTGGCGTATTCGCAGCACCAGCAAAAACCGCCACAAACCCCAAACCAGCCAGTAAGGCAAACGGTAAATGCAGGAAAGGCGCCAGAATATTTCCCAAGCTAGCACCAATGTAGAATAAAGGCGTCACCTCACCACCTTTAAAACCGGTTCCAAGAGAGGCGATGGTAAATAAACCTTTAACCGCAAAATCGTACGAGGCAAGCGGATGCGCAAACGCATCAACAATGCCCGGTATTCCAAGACCAATAAACCGATCAGCGTTAAAAAAAAAAGCTACGCTGGCAACAACGATACCGCCAAGAAACGGTCGCAATGGCGCATAACCGATTGAGTCTTTCATCAAGGCACTCAGACCATGCGTCAGCGTAGCAAACACGCGTCCAGTCAAACCAAACACCGCTCCGGCAAATAATATTGCCAAAACAATCCAGGCGTTAAAGCCAGGAATATTAGCGATATGATAATGCGTATGATGAACACCCCATAATAAACCTACCTGGTCGGCGACCACGGCAGCGATCAGACAAGGCAACAAAGAATCAAATCGCAATCTGCCAATCGCCAACACCTCAAGTCCGAAAATCGCACCGGCCAGTGGCGTACCGAAAACCGAAGCAAAACCTGCACTAATCCCAGCCATTAACAAAATTCGCCTGTCCTCGGACTTGAGCTTAAATACATGCGTCAGCTGATCTGCTAATGCGCCGCCCATTTGCACGGCGGTTCCCTCACGCCCAACTGATGCCCCAAACAAATGAGAAATCACGGTACCTGCGAGCACCAAGGGTGCCATGCGCAAAGGAATCACTTTTTTGGGGTCATGGATTTCATCGATCAATAAATTATTCCCTGCCTCCACTTGCTGACCAAAACGCAGATACAGCCAACCGACAAAAAAACCAGCAAGAGGCAAAGCCAGCATCAATTCACGATGCGCAATGCGCGTGGCAGTCGCCCATTCCAGCGCAAACAAGAAAAACGCAGAAGCGGTGCCCGCCAACAAGGCAACCAAGGCTGCCATTGGTAGCCACTTAATTAAATAAATCAATAAATGGTGACGCTCAAAAGCTTCTGAATTTTCCATGTAATTTCTACAGACGATAAGGACTCACTGGCAGCAGCCTTGGTAGCCTTGATTAAGATTGAAGTATCACAGCCAAAGCGGTCGCAACAGATAAAAGCAACGCTAATTCCTTTTCAATAAACATATTTTTTGAAAAAGCTTCGGAATCAATAATACCTATCACACTACCATCATCGGCCAATAGCGGCAAACAAGCTTCTGACTGCACTTTGGGATCGCAAGTGTAATACTCGCCCCCTGCAGCCAGATAAACGCCAACGTCGTTAATAATCCGTGCTGTTCCTGTCATACCAACTGTGCTGTTATTACTCATTGCTGCAAACTCTGGCGTCAAAGGAAATTCAGCACGTGAAGCTGCTCCGAAATAAGCCAGCTTCACCAAGACCGTGTCACCTTGTTGGTTCTGACGCTTCTGGTAAACACCAAACCATTGACTTGCACTTTGCTGCTGATAGAAATCGACGATACTTTGCAATTGACCAAGCATCTGGACGTTGGCTGCTGTTTTACCGCCGAGTATCACTGACAAATCATAAGGCTCCGCTGCCAATTGATCGAAGATAGAACAAGAACCGCCCTCACCCAATTCTGGCACCTGGTATTGCCATTTGATGTTCTCTGGCGACGCTTGAGCCAAGTTATTTAATTGACTCTGGTATCCGGCAAATAGCGTAGAAAAATCTGAAGGCAAGTCTTGTTTTTGAATCCCGCTCCGGGAGAGGTATTGGTCGATTAACATAGGGGTTCCGGCAACTAAAATGCGAGTCAGTTTAGCAGATAGACGCAACGCCGTCAGAACATCTCGCGCGATGCGTAGTTGGATAAAAAAACGCGGTACTAAGACCGCGCTTTTTAAGGCAACACATCAATATATCAGGGGGCGACTTGAAAAACTCGCTCATCTCGCCAGATCAGTTAAACGTTTTCCCTTCCTCCGCCAGCCTTGCCAGTAATGGCGCAGGCTTCCAGGCGTCACCATGGCGTCCTTTGGCATATTTCGCCATTGCCATCACCACATTTGGCAAGCCAACTGTATCGGCATAGAACATTGGACCACCAGTATGCAATGGGAAACCATAACCAGTCAGGTACACCATATCGATATCAGAAGCGCGTGTTGCAATACCCTCTTCCAATATATACGCAGCTTCATTAACGAGTGAATAAATCAAGCGTTCAACGATTTCCTGGTCAGAGATTTTTCTGCGCGTAATTCCCAGATCTGCTGAGTGTTTGACGATCATATCATTCACGACTGATGATGGATAAGCCTTACGGTCACCGGGTTTATAGTCATACCAACCGGCGCCAGTTTTTTGCCCGAAACGCCCCATCTCACACAATAAGTCGGCCGTTTTGGAATAAGTTATTTGTGGCTTTTCGACATAGCGACGTTTACGGATATACCAGCCGATATCGTTACCAGCCAGATCACCCATGCGGAAAGGACCCATAGCGAAACCGAGTTTTTCAACTGCCTTATCAACTTGTTCAGGCGTACATCCTTCTTCCAACAAGAAGCCCGCCTGGCGGCTGTACTGTTCTATCATGCGATTGCCAATGAAGCCGTCACAGACACCAGACACCACCCCCGTTTTTTTGATTTTCTTGGAAATGCCCAAGATAGTCGCCAGAACGTCATTTGCAGTTTTTTTGCCGCGGACGATTTCCAGCAATTTCATCACATTCGCCGGACTGAAAAAGTGGGTGCCGATGACATCCTGAGGACGCTTAGTGAAATCAGCGATTTTATCCAGGTCCAAGGTTGATGTATTGGAGGCCAGAATCGCGCCCTGCTTCATAACTTCATCGAGTTTTTTAAAGACTTGCTCTTTGACGCCCATGTCTTCGAACACCGCTTCAATCACTAAATCGGCTTGAGCGATTTCTTCATACGAAAGCGTGCCGGTGATCAAGCCCACGCGCTGCTCGAATTTTTCCTGCGTGAGTTTGCCTTTTTTGAGGGTGTTTTCGTAATTCTTGCGTATCGTTGCCAGACCTTTATCCAAGGCCTCTTGCTTCATTTCCAAAATTTGCACCGGAATGCCCGCATTAGCGAAGTTCATTGCAATACCGCCGCCCATGGTACCAGCACCAATGACTGCGACTGATTTAATCGGGCGAACCGGTGTATCGTCCGGTACGTCAGGCAGCTTACTAGCGGCACGCTCACCAAAAAACGCGTGACGCAACGCCTTGGATTCCGTCGATTGCACCAGCTCCAGGAACAAATCACGTTCCAGCTTCATACCGTCGTCAAACTTCTTGGTAACGGCAGCGGCAACGGCTTCGACACATTTCAGAGGTGCGGGGAAAGGCCCTGACATGGCGCGCACGGTATTGCGAGAAAATTGCAAAAAGGCTTCGTAATTTGGATAATCGACTTTGATGTCGCGCACCTTCGGTAACGGACGAACTGCCGCAATTTTATTCGCGAATGCAAAAGCGGCTTGCATCAGATCGCCCTCAACCACCTCATTAAAGAGCGCGGTTTTTGCCAGCTTCTCGGAAACTATTGGCGTACCGGAAACAATCATATTGAGTGCCAGCTCCAAGCCAACAACCCGTGGCAAACGCTGCGTACCGCCAGCGCCCGGCAAAATGCCTAATTTCACTTCTGGTAAAGCGATTTGCGCACCCGGGCTGGCAACCCGATAATGGCAACCTAACGCCAATTCCAGACCGCCGCCCATACAAACGCTATGAATCGCCGCAATCACCGGCTTTTCGGATGATTCCAGCACGTTAATCACCGTGTGTAAACTTGGCTCAGCAAATGCTTTCGGAGAGTTAAATTCTTTGATATCAGCCCCACCAGAGAAGGCTTTTCCTGCACCGGTAATAACGATCGCTGTAATCGCATCATCGTTCAATGCCAGCTTCATGCCTTCAACGATCGCATGTCTGGTCGCAAAACCTAGTCCGTTGACCGGAGGATTAGTTAGGGTAATGACGGCAATATTGCCTTCTGCTTTGTATTCTGCGCTCATGTCTCTTCCTAAATATATGCAGTTTGAATACCGTGTTTGTCAGTCTAAAAACACATAAAGACGGTGATCAAACATGGCGGTGTACGCAAATCAGGTTTTACTATAACTCAAAATAGTACGATCGTATTATTTTTATTTGAAATCTGTTAAAAACGAGCAAATCTCTACGCAAAGATCCACTAAACTTCCAGCCACTCCTGCCGGATTTTGTCATTCGCCATCAGCTCTTCGGGAGTTCCTTCAAAAACAATAGTACCGTGCCCCATAACGTAGACGCGCTGGGAAATCTGTAAAGCGATGGCCAATTTTTGTTCCACCAGTAAAACAGAAATGCCCCGGCGACGCAGCTCCTCAAGATATTCAGCCACCAATTTGACGATCATCGGCGCCAGGCCTTCGGTAGGCTCGTCGATCATGATCAAATCAGGGTCACCCATCAATGTACGACACAAGGTCAACATTTGTTGCTCGCCGCCAGACATGACCCCCGCCACCGTATTTCTACGTTCTTTAAGGCGTGGAAACATCTGGTACATATCGTCGATACACCACCGCGCCGGTGTACGGGCAAGCTTACCGGTCTTCTGTCCAAGTAACAGGTTCTGTTCTACCGTCAGTGTAGGAAAAATATCGCGGTTTTCCGGTACATAGCCTATACCTTTATGCGCAATCTGAAATGCTTTAAAGCCGTTGATCTGCTCCGACTTAAAATGAATTGCACCTTGCGTTTGCACCTGTCCCATAATCGATTTAACGGTCGTCGAACGGCCGACACCATTACGGCCCAGCAAGCTAACGATTTCGTTTTCATTAACCTGTAATTTAACGCCATGCAAAACGTGACTTTTCCCATAAAACGCGTGTAAATCTTTGACTTCGAGCAGTGCACTCATGCGGCATTCTCCATCGGCGCGTGCCCGCCCAAATAAGCATCTTTCACTTGCTGATTTTGACGAATATTTTGCGGCGTATCGCAAGCAATGACCTCACCATAAACTACAACCGCGATTTTGTCGGCCAGACCAAATACCACGCTCATGTCATGCTCTACCATTAATAATGTCTTGCCTACTGTCATTTTACGAATTAACTCAACGGCGGCATCGGACTCTGAACGACTCATCCCAGCCGTTGGTTCATCAAGTAAAATAACCTCTGCGCCACCGGCGACAGTAATGCCGATTTCCAGTGCCCGCTGTTCAGCATACGTCAGCGACCCGGCAGTAACATTGCTGCGGGCTTGCAAACCAATTTGCGCCATCACATGCAATGCCAACTCATGCACATCTTTCAAACCGTTTAAACGTTGCCAAAATGAGTACTTGTAGCCCAAAGACCATAAAACGGCGCAGCGCAAATTTTCATACACACTGAGCCGATGGAAGATATTGGTGATCTGAAAGCTACGAGACAGACCACGCCGATTGATTTGATATGGCGCTAAACCATCGATGCTATTTCCATTGAGCAAAATCTCACCAGATGTAATGCCAAAACGCCCCGAAATCAAGTTAAACAAGGTCGATTTTCCGGCGCCGTTCGGACCTATTATCGCTACTCGCTCGCCTTTAACAACCTGCAAGCTTGCACCCCGAATAATTTCGGCCGAACCGAAGCTTTTGCGAACATCCTTTAATTCCAGCGCAAACTGACTCATTCATCCCCCTTTGAGGTAGCCACTTCTATTTCAGCGAGCGCGGTATTCCATGCAAACAGGAACCTGGATTGTGTATAGAGAAATCCCAGTCCTCCCATCAAACAAAAAAATGCAGCGATGAACCATGATCTACTTTCAAATGCGTTAAATGCGACTCCTGCGATCTTCACAACTGGATCCTGATCGCCTCCGAGTGAGCGTTGATACAACATCTCAATCGCCAGAATGCTGCCTGTAGTAATCAATAGCACAGCAGAAAATATCTTCCAGAACGAAGGCCAGATTTGTCGTAACTTCCCAAATTTAAACATGCGATAGTAAGACGCACAAATACCAGCAATACCGCCTGGCGCAAACATCACAATCAAAATGAAAAAGATTCCCAAATATAATTGCCAGGCTTTAGTAAAATCAGACAGCATCACCGTTAAGAAGACACCGACCACTGCGCCTATCATTGGTCCAAAAAAATAACCGATCCCGCCGATAAAGCTAAATAACAAAACGGCACCAGAGCGTAGAGCGCTGACATTCTCAGCCGTCACTATTTCGAAATTAATCGCCGACAATCCACCCGCAATACCAGCAAAAAAAGCGGAAAGTATCAAGGTAAGGTAACGCACCCATTGCGTATCGTAGCCAATAAATTCAGCCCGCTCCGGGTTATCTCTGACAGCGTTAATCATTCTCCCCAGTGGCGTATGGGTAAACGCATACATTGCCACCGTACTGATGAATAGCCAGAACGCGATTAAATAGTAGACCTCGATTTGTGGCCCGAAAGTAATCCCAAGAAAAGCATCGCCCATTACCCTATTCGTTGTGATTCCGCCTTCCCCTCCAAAAAATTTAGGGAACATCAAAGAGCAGGCAAATACCAACTCCACCATGCCAAGCGTGATCATAGAAAATGTCGTACCAGATTTTTTGGTCGTAACGTAGCCAAATAACACGCCAAAAAACAATCCCGCGACACCACCAATAAGAGGAATAAGACTTACTGGAATAGTCACCACACCGGCGGCCGCGAAATTCATCGCATGAATAGCGAAGAAAGCGCCTAAACCAGAATACACGGCATGCCCGAACGACAGCATGCCGCCTTGCCCCAATAACATATTGAAGGACAAACCAAAAATCATCAACGTACCCATCTGCGATAACAAGGACAGCGATGCCCCCTGATTAAATATTTTTGGGGCAAGGACCAGCAAAACTGCGAAACTAAACCACACCAACAACGTCCCGCCTACGCGAGAAAGTATGTGTTGTTTCATGATCTACCCCTCTCTCGTACCCAATAAACCACGTGGCCTGAAAATCAGGATCAGTACCAGCAACAGATAAGGCATTACTGGCGCTACCTGAGAAATGGTTAAACTTAAAAGGGAATACCATGGTGAAGTCATTTGCACCGCGACACCAATGACTTTCAGGACACTAGCGAGAGAATAGTCAAGAGCGACGGCAAAGGTTTGCAATATGCCGATGAGCAGAGATGCAATAAAAGCGCCACCCAAGGAGCCCATCCCACCAACGACGACCACAACAAAGATGATGCTACCCAGCGTTGCGGCCATGCCAGGTTCAGTCACAAACGCATTTCCGCCAACCACACCCGCCAACCCCGCCAACGCGCAACCACCGCCGAACACCAGCATAAAAACGCGCGGGACGTTATGACCGAGCGCCTCGACTGCATCTGGATGCGTCAGGGCCGCTTGAATAATTAAACCGATTCGGGTTTTAGTCAGCAATAGATAGATCGCAAGTAACATCACCATCGCAACCAACATCATAAATGCACGGTATTTAGGAAAGGTCGTTGTATAGAGCGTAAAAAGAGGACCATCGAGTTCAGCCGGAATCGCATATGGGATACTAGCTCTACCCCAGATGAGCTGTACGACCTCAAGAATCACGTATGACAAACCAAAAGTAAATAAAAGCTCCGGAATGTGCCCATATTGATGGACTTTACGCAATCCAAAACGCTCGACCAAACTCCCCAATATGCCGACGGCAACTGGCGCCAGGATTAATGCAGACCAGAACCCGAAATGCGCACTCAGCATTGCAGCAAAATAAGCACCCAGCATATAAAAACTGGCATGGGCAAAATTAAGCACCCCCATCATGCTAAAGATTAAAGTCAAACCCGAGGACAACATAAACAATAGCAGCCCATAGCTCACGCCGTTGAGCAAAGTAATCAGAGTAAATTCCAAGGTACACAATCCTCTTTAATGAACGTATCGCACATCGTCCGGAAACCGTCTGCACAATTGCAGCATCGACTGACAAAAAAAAGAGCGGCATTTTACTTCTGACGCCACCCTTTTTAGAATTGGACTTAGCCTGGTCGCTTCATCTGACAAGACGAAGGCTGTGAGGCAACATAGGAATCGATTTTAATATCTGTCTTCCACCCAAGGCCGGTATTTTCCTGATCAAACAAAACGTCTTTGCCGTTGGTTTTCACCCAGGTTGCGATGTACAAAGGTTGCTGCAATTGGTGATCCATTTTGCGCATGCTGACATCGCCATTGAGGCTCTTGAAATTTGCTCCCTCCAAGGCAAATGCTACTTTCACCGGATCGATTGATTTTGCTTGCTTTACCGCTTGCGACATGGCGGTCAGGATTGAATAGGTTGCCATCGAATAGTAGTCGTCTTTGTATTTGGCTTTGAAACCTTGAACAATATCCTTACCTACAAAGCCTTCGTTGTTGGTGTTCCAGTAGGCGACATATTTGACGCGATCAATACCCGCCGGACCCATTGCAGTAGGGACGCCAGTTGTGGATGCGTAATAAGTAAAAAAGTTGGCTTTTAGATCGGCATCTTTTGCAGCCTTAATCAGCAAAGCCAAGTCTGCGCCCCAATTGCCGGTAATAACAGTATCAGCGCCAGAGGCTTTAATTTTGGCGATGTAGGGAGAAAAATCCTTGACCTGCCCAATAGGATGCAGATCATCCCCAACTACTTGAATGTCAGGGCGTTTGCGAGCCAAATATTCTTTTGCAGCACGACTCACTTGCTGTCCAAAAGAGTAATTTTGCCCGATAACATAGACTTTCTTTACGTTTTTATCGTTGACCAGATAACTGGTTAAGGCTTCCATCTTCATATCAGAATTGGCATCAAAACGGAAATGCCAGAAACTGCATTTGCTGTTTGTCATGTCCGGATCAACGGCGGCGTGGTTCAGGTACACAATTTCTTTACCAGGATTTCGCTCATTATATTTATTCACTGCGTCCATTAAAGCCAGCCCTGCGCCCGATCCATTACCTTGAGTGATGTAGCGAAAGCCCTTGTCAATCACCGTTTTAAGCACGTTTAAGGATTCTTGCGGGCTAGCCTTATTGTCAAAGCCAACCACTTCAAATGTATTGTTACCAGCCCACTTTTCGGCATTCGCTTTATCAGCAACGTACTGGAATGAGTTCAGAATATTTTGACCAACTGGAGCAAACGGGCCAGATAAAGGATCGATATAAGCGATTTTGATCGTTTCGGCCATTGATACCGGGGCTATCAAGGTCAATGCAACTGCAACAATTGAAACACGAAGTGGGAAGGCCATTTGTTTCTCTCCAATGATGGTATTGTGGAAAACGATATTCACCCTGCTGTACTACTGACATCTACGATCTTCTATTCGCTACACTCCTGAAACTGAACATACAAACATACAAAAAAACAGGCGTTGCTGAAAAAAATGTAATTTTCTTGCAGCAACGCCTTTCAACCTTATGCCGTGGGCAATCGATGATCTTTAAATTGTTCCCTGAGTTTATTTTTTAAAATCTTCCCTGTCGCCCCCATAGGCAAAGCGTCGATGAACACCACATCGTCAGGTGTCCACCATTTCGCGACACGTCCCTCAAAAAATTCAAGTAAAGTTTCTTTCGTCAGTTCGGCACCAGATTTTTTGACGACCAATAACAAAGGCCTCTCGTCCCATTTTGGGTGAAACACACCAATACACGCCGCCTGCAATACGGCAGGATGTGAAACGGCCACATTCTCCAGATCAATTGTACCGATCCATTCGCCCCCGGATTTGATCACGTCTTTGCTTCTATCTGTGATTTGCATATAACCATCAACGTCGATGGTAGCGACATCCCCAGTCGGAAACCATCCGTCTTGCAATACATTTCCGCCCTCGCCTTTAAAATAAGAAGAAATAATCCACGGCCCCTTGACGAGCAAATTGCCGTAAGTCTTTCCATCCCAAGGCAATTCTTTACCGGCGTCGTCGACGATTTTCATATCTACGCCATAAAGGACGTGCCCTTGCTTTGCCAATATTACTTCTTTTTCCTCTTCACTCAGATCACTGTGTCGGGAGAGTAAAGTACATGCGGTCCCCAGCGGCGACATTTCGGTCATTCCCCAAGCATGCACAACTTCCACGCCATAAGTGTGGCGCAAAGTTTTCATCATGGCTGGCGGGCAAGCAGAGCCGCCAATAACGGTCCGTTTGAAACTAGAAAATTTCAAATCATTTTGACCGACATAGGTCAACAAGCCCAACCACACGGTTGGAACACCTGCTGAAAAAGTCACCTGCTCTTGCTCGAATAATTCGTAGAGCGATTTACCATCGAGATGTGGCCCGGGGAAAACAAGCTTAGCGCCGGTGAGTGGCCCGGAATAAGGCAATCCCCATGCGTTAACATGGAACATTGGCACCACTGGCAAAATTGAATCACGCGCTGATACGTTAAGGCCATCTGGCAACGCCGAGGCATAAGAATGCAAGATCGTTGATCGGTGCGAGTACAAAGCGCCTTTTGGGTGCCCCGTTGTTCCAGAGGTATAACAAAGACTGGATGCAGAATTTTCATCAAACATCGGCCAGACAAAATCATCATTATTGTCATTAATCAAGTCTTCATAGCACAAGAGATTCGCGATTTTGCCATCCGTTGGCATACGATCGCGATCACACATCATGACAAATGCTTTGACGTTTGGACAAAGCGGTGCGATGGCGTGAATAATGGGTAAAAAAGTCAAATCAAAAAATAGATACTGATCTTCTGCATGATTGACGATGTAAGAAATTTGTTCTGGATGCAGACGTGGATTCACGGTATGCAAAACCGCCCCAGAGCCAGAGACGGCATAATAAATTTCCAGGTGACGGTAGCCATTCCAGGCCAAAGTTGCGATGCGATCGCCGAGATGTACTTGTAATTTTTTTAGTGCATTAGCCAACTTTTTTGTACGCTGGTGACATTGCGTGTAGTTGTAGCGGTGTATGTCCCCTTCCACTCGCCGCGATACAATCTCATTTTTTCCAAAGTATCGATCTGCATGTTCGATAATGCTGGAGATCAGCATAGGTTTGTTCATCATCTGACCCAATACCGGACTCATTGCATGCACTGACATTTGCGCTCCTCAAAAAAAATGCTGCTGGTCTTTCACTCGTCTTTTTATCACGTTCCGCCATCATTCAAACCGTTCTCACAGCGCACCCACTGCAAAAGCCATATCAGCCATGGTATAAGTCAGAACGACTTACCGATTTTTGTACGACCGTTCTAATTCGTCAATCACTATTTTTGCCGCGCAGCAGCATTTCCAACTATAAAACACGCCACATACTGCAATTACCTCATTCAAACAATGATCATAACGATATTGCAACGCGCAAAAAAGCGTCTCAAAAAGTGCTCAAAAATGTCACATTCAGTTTAATAAAAGGTAAAAAGGCGAGAATAAAACGATATCGTATCGCTCTACCTCGCCTTTCTTAACGCAAAGATGACTTCACGCCTTTATCTGAATTTTAAGTGCGTTTCGGCCGCAAATTGGTGCCAGCGCCGGTGACTGGTGCCCCAGACTCCAATACAAAATTCGCCTCCTTATCTGTTCCTAAAGCCGCAACCAGATATGGCATGACTTCTTTCAAAGTCGCCATCAAGGTCCATGGTGGATTCAAAATGAACATGCCACTACTATGCAAGCCAAAACCATCTGGCGTAGGGCCACTGATGGATAAAGTAACGTTTAACCAATCCTTGCTTGGCAGGCGTTTTAATTTATCCGGCAATTGACGGGATTCCTGACGATTTAAGGATGGATACCAGATTGCATAGGTGCCCGAAGGGAAACGCTTTAATGCGTCTTCAAGTGCTACCTTGACGCGGCGATAGTCATCTTTGACTTCATATGGCGGATCAATTAACACCAAACCGCGGCGAGATGGTGGTGGCAATAAAGCTTTCAAACACTCAAATCCATCACCGTCAGAAATAATGACGCGTTTACCGCGCACCGTTGGACGACGGCCCTGCTCTGCAGCGTGCGCATCGAGTTTTCTGAAATTTTCACTCAGAATTTTGATTTCACTCGGATGCAATTCAAATAAACGTAAGCGATCCTGCTCACGCATGACTTTGTCGGCGCAGTAAGGTGAACCCGGGTAATACCGCATCTTGCCACTAGGATTTAAGGCTTTCACTAAATCCATATAGTCAGCCAAAGCAGGTGGCAAATCTTTTTTATCCCATAGCGGGGCAATACCGGTTTCAAATTCCGCGTTTTTGCTTGCATACCCGCTGTCGAGGGCATACAAGCCTGCACCTGAATGCGTATCCACATAGGTATACGCTGCATCCTTCTGATTCATATATTGAAGTAGTTGGATCAACACAAAGTGTTTGAGCACGTCGGCATGATTGCCAGCATGAAACCCATGGCGATAGCTGAGCATGATGAAATTCCTATAAAAAAATGAAAGGCAACTTGCTGCTGCGAGTTGCCGTGATAATAACGACTAAGATTTTTAAGAACTCAAACAAAATTGCAGCAAAGAAAGCTAAAAGACATAAAAAAATCTAGCTGCGGAGCTGCGTATTGGCGAGAGTTCTCCTTATTTTTATTGTTAAAAATGAAGTCAATCGACGCGTTTTCCAAGAATAATTAAATCTCGTTCAATACCATCCAGCGTTGCAACACGAGGCATATTTGCCCATGTGCCGAAGCCAAATGTTTCAAACAATTTAAGACTGGGAGTGTTGTGGCCAAAAATAAAGCCTAATAAAGTATGCACACCTATTGTGGGCGCATGAGCTATCGCCTGCGTCAGAAAGCGTCGCCCTAATCCCTGGCCACGCGCATCCTCATGCAAATAGATCGATAACTCAGCCGTTCCTGCATACGCTGGACGACCATAAAAATTGGAAAAAGAAAGCCACCCGGCGATTTTACCATCTCGCTCGCTCACCCAGAGCGGACGTCGGTCTGGCGTATGTTCATAAAACCAGGTGTGCCGGGATTCGACAGACACAGGTTCAGTATCAGCAGTCACCTGCCGCGATGCAATCGTGGAGTTATAGATTGCAACAATTGCGGGTAAATCCTCGAATCTGGCGATCCGGTAAGCAAATTCTTCAGACATCATGCATTAAATGGTATGTGTGGCCCGACTGGAACGCAAAGCACCGCCAAGGGCATCTTCAACACGCAAGCGTATACGTTTACCACTTTCGTCATCCGGAAAGTGAACACCGATACCTTGTGACTTGTTATTACCAGCACCTGCCGGCGTAATCCAAGCGACCTTACCAGCAATCGGGTACTTGGCTGGATCATCCAGCAAAGTCAGAATAAGGTAAATTTCTTCACCAATTCTGTAATTCTTGTTGGTTGGCACGAAAATCCCACCATTTTTCAGGAAGGGCATGTACGCGGCAAACAAAGCAGCTTTTTCTTTAATCGCCAGCGATAACACCGATGGGCGATTGGGAGCATTAGGGATACCTGAATCTGATGATAAATCGGACATTTTGTGCTTCCGCGGGGTTTAAGCGAAGAGTGCAGAATACTCCAGCAACATATCTTCTAAAAATAACTTGGCTGACAAAGGATGACTAGCAATTGCCTGGCGTTCATTTGTATTCTTGATGATTTTCAATAAAGAATCCGTATCAATCCTTGCTGCCAAGGCCTTTAATTCTCTTTCATAGCGAGGATAATACCGGATTCTGCCACTTTGTTTAAAAGAAAATATATCGTAAAGCCAACGCTGCATCCAGGCAATCGTGATTGGCATCTCCATTTTTTGCATTTTATCAGCCAATTTGAGACTATTGTCTGCACCTGGTTTGCTCAGTTGCCGCAAAAACTCATCTAACTCTGCACGATTATCAGATTGCGACATCTCCAGCGCAGCAAGTGGTGCTCCACCTTGCTGTGCCAGCCACATATCTGCATCTTTTGCGCCTTGCGCTTGCATCCACGCCAGCGCCTCCCCACGCTCGGGCATGCCCAAGGCAAATTTATGGCAACGAGACAGTATTGTCGGTAGCAACTTATCCAAACTATTGGAAACAAGAATAAATACAGTATCGGTACTTGGTTCTTCCAACGATTTCAATAATGCATTCGCAGCGGGAATATTCAACGCCTCTGCAGGATACAAAACGATGACGCGCTTGCCTTGCCTGTGAGTGGAAATATTCATAAAATCAGACAGACCTCGTATCTGATTAATGACGATTTCTTTTGAGGGTGTTTTACTCGTCTTGGTAGTCTTACTCGTCGTTTCGGATTCAGCTTCGTTTGATGATGCTTCTTCTTCATCCATTAACTCGGGACGAACCCGTCTGTAATCTGGATGGCTATACTGGCTAAACCAGCCGCAAGACCCGCATGTTTGGCAAGCATGGCCGTCAGTATCAGGATGATCACACAATAAAGACTGCGCCATGTGCTCAGCGAACAAGGTCTTACCTATACCCTGCGGTCCATACAGCAAAAAAGCATGCGGCATACGTGCGCGCAAGGACTGGAAATAATCCCATGCCTGATTTTGCCAGGTAAATAACGGGTTACTCATGCGACCTTCATGGAAGAAGCTAACAGAACATCGATCAGCACATCTAGCTGCTGGCGAATCTCAGCTATCGTTTGCGTCGAATCAATAATACGAAAGCGGTCAGGAAATTCTGCCGCACGGCGCAAATACTCATTGCGGGTATCTGCAAAGAAATCAGCCTTTTCTTGCTCAAATTTATCCAACTGACGCGTCGCATCCAAACGAGCACGCGCCACATCCAACGGCACATCAAACAACAAGGTTAAATCGGGCTGCAAATGCGGATGCACCCATTGCTCCAACGCGTTGAGTTTATCAAGGGACAAATGTCGACCACCGCCTTGATAAGCAAAACTAGCATCGGTAAAACGATCAGAAATCACCCAATCGCCGCGGGACAATGCGGGCTCTATCAATTGCGCAATATGTTCACGGCGCACGGCAAACATCAATAAAGCTTCTGTTTCCAGATGCATTTTTTGTTGCAGTAAAACTTCGCGTAGGGTTTCGCCTAGAGGTGTGCCACCCGGTTCACGAGAACTGAACACCTTCACATCATGCACTGCCAGGGCTTGTTGCAAACGTTCAGCGACGTAGGCAATATGAGTCGATTTTCCAGCACCGTCAATGCCTTCAAAGCTGATAAATTTTGCGGTAGGTTTCATTCTTGCATTCTATTTTTAGCGTTGATACTTGTTTACTGCCCGATTATGCTCACTCAGATTATCCGAAAATACACTAGTGCCATCACCACGTGCGACAAAATATAGCGCTTCACTTTGTGCTGGATTTAAAGCAGCAGTTAAGGAAGCCAGTCCAGGCAAAGCAATTGGCGTCGGTGGCAAGCCAGCTCGTGTGTAAGTGTTATAAGGTGTATCGGTCAATAAATCTTTTTTGTAAATTTTTCCTTGATAGCGCTCACCCATACCGTAAATCACGGTGGGATCAGTTTGTAACAACATGCCGCTTTTCAGGCGATTAGCAAATACTGCGGAAATCATACAACGTTCCGACTTTTGCCCGGTTTCTTTTTCTATAATGGAAGCCATGATCAAAGCTTCATATTTATTTTTATAAGGCAATCCAGCGGAACGTGCTTCCCATGCATCATCGAGGTGCTTCGATTGTGCCGCGTATGCTTGTTGATATACCTGAAGATCGCTGGTACCTTTTGCAAATAAATAGGTATCAGGAAAAAATAAGCCTTCGGGAAGCGCATAGTCGGCGTTGAGTTTTTTCATCAGATCACGGTCAGACCACGATTTGGTGTCATGCTTTAAGTCTGGACTTGCATCAATCGCTTTTCGCATTTGCGCAAAAGTCCAGCCTTCGATCACCGCTACTGCGCCCTGTGAAAACTCTCCATTGACGATTTTATCGAGCAGTTGCAGCGGTGTTTTTCCTGGATCCAATTCATACGAACCGGCCTTAAGTTTGCTTGCTTTACCACTCGCACGAGCTAACAACTCAAAAAAAATGGCAGGGACCGGAACGCCAGCTTCCTGTATTTGTCTTGATGCGCTACGCACACCGCTACCGGCTTTGATTGTAAATTCTACGGTTTTGCCATCTGTATCTAAGGCCTGACCTGACCAGTAGATCAAACCACTAACCATAGCCGCAAGCAACAACACCAGCAAAATAAAAAGATTTTTAATCAGACTCATAGAGCGTATTGAGGAGGGTTGTCGTTAATTATCGATATGCACGTTAATTTTTTACGAGCTGCGTACTAAATATTGCATATTTAAGCATCTTCTTTCGCGCTGACGGGATCAACTGTCCACGTTTAATTTTTTGAAAATAAACTAAAAGCAACGAAACATACTCACTAAATGATATATTTAAAAACAAAAGAAGCTGGCTTCAGCTAACTTTTCGGCGGGCTACTATAATTCACCTATCCTGGCGCGAGCGCTATTGTAAAGCCAACACATGATTAAGTTAAAGCACTTACGAAAAAGTGCACATTCTTATTATGGCCGTAAGTAATTATTGTCTTGTTGGTCTTAAGTTAATTCGAAAGTACTGCATTTATGTCGCAAAATTTTTTTACCGAACAACAGATTGAGCTGATTAACGGCAAAATCACTGGATTGACATCGATCTGGAACACGCCAACGTTTGCTAGTGGATACATCACGATTGTGGCCGATTCAGGCCTCATACTCGCGACAGGAGACGATGCAGCGAGCTTTTTACATAATCAATTAAGCAATGACTTTGAACATCTGAACACAGAAATAGTGCGACGCGCAGCCTATTGCACGGCAAAAGGCCGGATGCTGGCAAGCCTGCTTTACTGGAAGACGGAAGACGGTATTACATTGCAATTACCAAAAGAATTGCAACCAGCGATTCAAAGGCGCCTGACCATGTTCATCCTTCGTGCGAAAGCGAAACTGGCAGATGTCAGCGATCAGTCGATTTGCTTCGGGATTGGTGGTGCGCAAGCTAACGCAAGTTTGCACAAATACTTCCCGACTTTACCAGCACTGCCTAATACGAAAATCAGCAATCAGTTTGGCACATTGATACGTTTTCACAATGACGGTCAAAATCCTCGTTACGAATGGATATGCCCAATTGCGCTCGCCTCAGGGATTTGGCTGGAATTAAAATCTCTTTTACAAGTCACCAATACCGACGATTGGTATCTGGCGGAAATTGAAGCGGGCGTTCCACACATTACAGCGCGCACACAAGAAAAATTTGTACCTCAAATGATCAATTTCGAATTGATTGGTGGTGTCAATTTCAGAAAAGGATGCTACCCAGGCCAGGAAATCGTCGCGCGTAGTCAATATCTCGGCAAACTGAAACGTCGCATGGCGCTGGCAGAAATTGCCAGTTCAGAGTTAACAGAAGGCACTGAAGTGTTCAATGAAACAGATTCAGAACAATCGTGCGGCCTAGTCGTCAATATTGCCAGCATTGATGCACATCGCAGTCTTGCCTTGGTCGAGATGACATTAGCGGATCAGGAACAAGGAGGCATACATTACGGCAGCCCTGATGGTCCTGTCGTCAAATTGTTACCCTTGCCCTACGAAATAACAGACATTACACGCTAATCAGTCGATTATTTTCAACCGTGCCGTTGGCACGGAATTTTTGTGATGCTATTCGCATCCTGAATTTATCCAACGCCACAATCTTCACGATGAAGTTAAGCACATGAATTGTTACGTCTATTTCAAAGCAAAAATAGAGCACGAGGCTGCAATTATCATTGAAGAACGCAAGTTAAATGAAATTTTGCGTCAGCGTTTTAACTATATGCCGCGTTTAGAAAGAAGGCCGGATACCACGAATGGCTTACATACGTGGATGGAGGTTTATGAGGACATATCTGATACATTTGAGCAAGATCTGAAATTAGCTCTGATGCAAACAGATTTGCCCAATTTGCAGTACAGTGAACGCCATGTAGAATTTTTTTTGAATGTAGATGTATGTGCCTGATTGTTTTTGCCTGGAAATTACTCCCTTGCAGCCCATTGGTCGTGGCGGCTAATCGTGACGAGTTCTATGACCGACCCGCAAGTCCTGCAGAATGGTGGTCAGATGCGCCGCAGATTTTTGCCGGCCGCGACCTGCAATCCGGTGGCACGTGGCTAGGGATTCAAAGCGACCAAGATGGCAATCCAGCGAAAAAATTTGCAGCAATAACGAATATACGTGCACCATCAGAAAAACGCGATGATGCCCCTTCGCGAGGAGAATTAGTATCCAATTTTCTGCGCTCTGATTTATCAGCACAGGAATATATTGCACGCCTTCAAGGCAAAGTCGACGACTACAATGGATTTAATCTTTTAGTTGGCGATCAGAATGATTTGATCTGGTTTTCCAATCGACATCTCGACAACCCAAAAAATGGCGTACCATTACCGCCTGGCATTTACGGCATCTCCAACGCGGCCTTGGATACATGCTGGCATAAGGTAGTTCGTACCAAAGCAGAATTTGCCAGCCTGATTTGCCAGCTCGCACCTGAAGACGCGTTCTTTGAAATGCTGGCCAATACGACCCAAGCACCCGATTGTCGCTTACCAGACACGGGAATTTCATTTGAAATGGAGCGACTGCTCTCGTCGCCGTGTATCGTCTCAGATGGTTATGGCACCCGCGTTTCTACACTGGTGAAAATTCACGCTCATCACCCGGCAGAATTTCATGAGAAAATTCTGCGTTAGTTGAAGCTCTTCGTTTCTACAATTAAAACGATCTGATTGCCGATCGCCATAAGCGCAAGGCGGCGAGGCACTTCAATGCGCATGGCAAGATTGCATAAGCAGAAGATAAAGCGTGCAGTCCCTCGGGTGAAGTAGTTCCGGGCTCATAACCCAATACCTGCAAAAGGGGCAAAGCCAAACCTGCCGCTAATGCCAGATTCATTTTATTCGCCCAACTCCAGGCTCCAAAATAGCTTCCCTCATAGCGTTCGCTGTGCCCTGCTCTATGAATTACCGCAGCCAACAAAGCGGGGGGCAACGCCAAATCAGCCCCCAAAGAAAAACCAGTAAAGACGCAAATCACCGCGAATGGGATTAGATCGTATGAGGACAGGTTATATGCCCAGATAAAACTCCCTATGGTAATCAGCATCGACAACAACCATGCATCTCGTTCATGTGTTCGTTTAGCAAACGCGCTCCAAAAAGGCATAGAAATCGCCGCCGAAATGAAATAAATCAGCAGAAGATAGCCAGACTGCTCAGCAAGATGTAACTGATCTTTGGTATAAAACAAAAATAGTGTCGCGGGTATGGCAGCAGCGATACCATTGAGGACAAAAACGCTAAACAAATTACGAAAATCGGAATTTTTGAACATCACACGCCAGCTCAATGATGCGCTCACCACATCCTGACGATGTACAACAGCAGGTATCCATCTGAACAAACTAGCCGCGCCTATCAACAAGCTCAGACCTAGCAACAAAGATAGCCAGGTGAAACTAACTAGCTGCCCAAGCACAGCAACACTCAGAACGCCGAGCAAACCGCAGCATTCACGCACCGCACTCAAACGCATACGCTCGCCGGGCAACTGTGTCAAAGCCGCACCCCAGGCCTGATAAGCAATACTAGCAAGGCTAAATCCAGCGTAGACGACTATTAAAGAAACAAAAAACCAACTAAATATTGCCGCCCCCTGCTCTTCTGGTGGGTGAAATAAGGCAAAGAAGCCGATCAATAAAAGTGGAATCGCATACAAAATATAGCGTCCATAGCCCTGTCCTTGTGACCGCTTATCAATCAGCGAACCGATATACGGATCAAAAAAAGCGTCAGCAATACGCGAAATTAACAGCGCTGTTCCAACCGCACTTAAAGAAACGCCAAAACGTTCCGCATAAAACTGCGGGACATACACATAAATCGGCAAGGCAATAAAAGCCAAAGGATAGGCAAGCAAACCATAGGCTAATAGTCGTGAAAACGGCAAAGTCATCATTGGTCAGTGCTTTCTGAGAAGCCCTCATATACATTGCACAAAAAAATAAAAATTAAATGAAGGGGTAAATAATTGGAGATTATTTTTTGTTGAATAAACAAACGTTGAATAAAAAAAGCGCGTTCATTATTTCATGAACACGCTTTTTTTGTCGCTAAACGATTTTTGAGAAAATCTACCGCATAGGCACTGCGGCTTTAACCGCTAACTAAGCTCTTCCAATCGCAACTTAGTCACCTGTCCAAACACCGTCGACAACTGTTCAATCTTCTGTATCGCTGCAACGATATTTTTCTCTTTGGTCTGATGCGTTAGGATAATGATATCCGTGCGTGTTTCGCCATCACCAGGTTCTTTTTGCAGCATTGCGTCGATTGAAATACTCAGGTCCGCCAGGATGCGAGTTACGTCCGCTAGTACTCCAGGGCGGTCCTCTACATGCATGCGCAAGTAATAGCTAGTCACGATTTCTGACATCGGCAAAATTGGCAGATTGCTGATAGAACCCGGTTGGAAAGCCATGTGGGGAACTCTGTGTTCAGGATCAGCCGTTGCCAGCCGCGTTATATCGACCAGATCGGCAATCACTGCGGAAGCTGTTGGTTCAGAACCTGCGCCTTTACCAGAATACAACGTCGCACCGACAGCATCGCCTTGTACCAGAACGGCATTCATCGCACCTTCGACATTGGCAATCAAACGTTTTGCAGGAATCAAAGTTGGATGCGTACGCAGCTCAATACCATCGACCGTGCGCTTAGTAATACCTAGCAGTTTAATGCGGTAGCCCAATTCTTCCGCATAACGGATATCAACCGCTTGTAAGTTTGAGATACCTTCAACATGCGTAGCATCAAACTGCATAGGCACGCCAAATGCAATCGAAGCCATAATACTTGCCTTATGTCCAGCGTCGATACCCTCAATATCAAAAGTCGGATCCGCCTCAGCGTAACCCAATGCCTGCGCTTGTTTTAACACGGTATCAAAATCCAGGCCTTTATCGCGCATCTCTGACAGGATAAAGTTAGTGGTGCCATTGATGATGCCAGCGATCCATTCAATACGATTGGCAGTCAGCCCTTCGCGCAGCGCCTTGATGATAGGAATACCACCAGCGACAGCAGCCTCAAATGCGACCATCACGCCCTTTTGATGAGCGGCTGAGAAGATTTCGTTACCGTGAATGGCAAGCAGTGCTTTATTGGCAGTGATAACGTGCTTACCATTGGCAATCGCTTGCAGTACCAAATCTTTAGCAATACCGCAGCCGCCAATGACTTCAACGACGATATCAATATCCGGATGATTGACGACCAAAGCTGGATCATTCACTACCTCAACCGCATCACCGACTATCGCGCGAGCGCGTTCAACGTTGCGGGCTGCTACCATAATAATTTCAATCGGACGTCCGGCGCGGCGAATAATTTCTTCTTGATTTCGCTTCAATACATGGAATGTGCCGGTACCGACGGTACCTATGCCTAGCAGACCTACTTTGATGGGTTTCATATAGTTTAAACAGTCGAGTTAAATTAATTTGTTCCGTGACGCTTTCGATACGTTTCGAGAAAATGTTCGATGCGTCCAAATGCTTCAGTTAAATCATCCGTGTTCGGCAAGAATACCACCCGGAAGTGGTCAGGTTTGATCCAATTGAAACCTGTTCCCTGCACCAACAACACGCGCTGCTCGGTCAGCAGTTCGTGAATAAACTCCTGGTCATCCTTGATCGGGTAAATCTCAGGATCCAGTTTCGGAAACATATACAACGCAGCTTTAGGTTTGACGCAAGTCACGCCGGGGATTGCAGTCAATAATTTGTGGGCCAGATCACGTTGTTTTAACAAGCGCCCGCCAGGCCCCACCAGATCCTGAATACTCTGGTAACCACCTAAAGCAGTTTGAATCGCAAATTGTCCCGGCGCGTTTGCGCACAGACGCATAGAGGCCAGCATATTTAAGCCTTCTATATAATCTTTGGCGTGGCGTTTTTCTCCGGAAATCACCATCCAACCTGCGCGATAACCGCAAGAACGATAATTTTTTGATAGCCCATTCAAGGTCAAAAACAGCACATCATCTGCAAGCGAAGCGATAGAAACGTGTTCTGCCTCATCATACAGAGTCTTATCGTAGATCTCATCCGCAAATACAATTAATTGATGCTGGCGCGCCAGATCAACAATTTGCTGCAATACAGGCACAGGATACAAGGCACCGGTAGGATTGTTCGGGTTAATGACGACGATTGCCTTGGTATTCGGGGTAATTTTGCTCTTGATATCGTCAATATCAGGCATCCAGTCTGCGCTTTCATCACAGACGTAATGTACTGGCTTACCACCCGACAAGCTGACCGCTGCAGTCCACAACGGATAATCCGGCGCCGGGACTAATACTTCATCGCCGTTATTGAGTAAAGCATTCATACCCATCACGATGAGTTCAGACGCCCCATTACCGATGTAAATATCTTCTATCGTTACACCATGAATTTTCTTTTCCTGGGTGTAATGCATAATCGCTTTACGCGGTGCAAACATACCCTTGGAATCGGTATAACCAGCGGCATTGTGCATATTGCGTATCATGTCCTGCACGATCTCGTCAGGCGGATCAAAGTTAAATACCGCCAGATTACCGATATTTAATTTAATGATTTTGTGCCCCTCGTCCTCCATCTGCTTGGCTTTTTCCAGCACCGGACCACGAATGTCATAACAAACGTCAGCTAATTTTTGTGATTTTTGTATAGGTCGCACTAGCAGATTCCTTTGTATCATTGAGCATGCATATTGCCAGCGAGCATGAGATAACACGACCATAAGCCACCGTGTTTGCTGCACTGCCGAACGAAGCATTTTGCCCAAGGAATGCTGTTTAATCAAATTGTTTTAGGAAAATTTGTCTTTCGCTGACAAATTCAGTGATTTGCCTGATATTTCGGATATAAGCTTATAACCATAAACCTACATATACGTATCCGGTATCGATGGAATGCAATAAATTTGTGCATTTCTTGGAATTCGGTGAAAAAAAGTTACAATGCCGCACTCACAAGGCAGATTAATTAGCATAGAGCCATAATATGAAGTTGCATTCCACTCAAACCCAACAATATCAGACGATCACTGGTTACGAGCTTGATAGCGTAGAAATTAACGCGATCACTTATAAGCATAGCCTGATCGTTTTACCTGAGACCAAGCCAGTTGAATGGCCTGTCAGTCATTTTGACGCCATTACCGTCGACAATTTCGCTCAGATTGAAGCCAATCAGCCTGATGTGGTAATACTTGGCACGGGCAATAAACAGCGTTTTATTCATCCACGTCTGATTGCAGCACTGACAGCGCGCCGAATCGGGGTTGAATGCATGGACAATCAAGCAGCCTGCCGTACCTATAATATTTTAATGGCCGAAGGTCGCAAAGTCGCGTTGGCCTTAGTCATGGAAGACGCATGAGTCAAATCGATCAATCAGAAAAACTTCCCTTAGAATCGCCACGCGTACTGTGGGCGCTCGCGATTAGTTTTTTGTGCATCTGGTTTTACATGCTTGGTGCCAGAACGCTGGTACCCACCGACGAAGGCCGCTATGCAGAAATGGCGCGCGAAATGCTGGCTACCGGTGATTGGATTACATTGCGCTTGAATGGCATCAAATACTTTGAAAAGCCGCCACTACAAAACTGGATGAACGCGTTGACTTTTGCTGTGTTTGGGCTTGGTGATTGGCAAGCGCGTTTATGGACGGGCATCAGTGCTCTGATTGGCATCGTAGCGGTCGGCTACACAGGACGTAAGATTTTTAGCCCACGCGTTGGCACGATCGCAGCAATCGTGCTGGCTTCAAGTTTCTATTGGGCTGGATTAGGACACATTAACTCACTGGATATGGGGTTGTCCGGAATGTTTGCCATTGCCATGTGTGGCCTGCTACTCGGTCAACACGAAGCATCAAGCGACAAAGAACGGCGCATTGCCATGCTCGCATGCTGGATAGGCATGGCGTTAGCAACGATGTCAAAAGGTTTGATAGGCTTTGTCCTGCCTGGTGCGGTCTTAGTCATCTACACCTTATTGACGCGCGATTGGACTCTATGGACACGGTTGCACATTGGCAAAGGCTTGATTCTATTTTTTGCAATTACTGCACCGTGGTTTATCCTGATTGCCATACGCAATCCTGAACACCCTCACTTCTTTTTTATTCACGAACACTTTCAACGTTTTACCAGCGATGTACATAAACGCGAAGGCAGTTGGTATTACTTTTTCCCTTTGCTCGCGCTGGGAATTATTCCATGGATAGGATTGTTGATACAAGGGATGCGGACAGGTATTCAAGAGAAGAAGCGCGGCTTTCAGCCGTTGAAGATGTTATTAATATGGTCTGTGTTTTTCTTTTTCTTTTTCAGTATTTCGCATTCCAAATTACCAGGTTATATATTGCCAATTTTCCCTGCACTTGCATTGATGATTGCTGTGTACCTTGAAGAATCCAAACCAGATGCATTGAAAATAGCCAGCGTTTTGTTTGGTCTGTTAGGCGTAGTCGGTCTTGCCTTTATCAATACCATTGCTCATTTTGGCAAAGACCCCTACGACGCTCCGTTATACGCAGACTATGCAAAATGGATTGCCGCAGCGAGTGCTATTGTTATCGTTGGCAGTGCCGCAGCGTGGGCTTTTGCTACCAAAGGCAAGCGCGGAAAAGATATTGCAATCATCTCACTCGCCAGCGCCGGTTTTATCGCAGGCCAAGTCGCCTTCCTGGGGCACGATCCTTACGGTAAATATATGGCTGGCACGGCACATGTTGCGGCGATTGAGGCTGAATTAAAAACACCAACGACACCCATTTATGCGGTCGGTCGTTATGAACAGGCTCTGCCCTTCTATCTGCAACGCACAATGATACTAGTGGAGTTTCCTGACGAACTGGCGTTTGGGCTGGAACAGCAACCAGAATTATGGATTCCTAAGCGGGAAGAGTTCGTAAAACAATGGTTAAAACATGAACAAAATGACGAGCCAGCTGTTGCCATTTTGCGGACTGACATCTATGAAGATTTTCAGAAACAAAAAATCCCTATGCGAGTCATTGGTCAAGATCCAAGGCGGGTCATCATTGCAACCATCAATCTGCAAAAAACACCTAATTAACAATAATAAATAAACTTTTAAATAAGCAAAAACTACTATGAATCTCGCAACTTTTGGCTTCATCATCACCGGCATCTTGCTTAATGCAATGGCACAAATTCTGCTCAAAGCTGGCACAAAGGCAGTTGGGGCAATTCATCTGAATGCTGAAAACTGGTTTTCAATAGGCTTAAAATTGGCGACACAATTGCCCATCATTGGCGGCTTAACCTGCTATGTCGTTTCGGTGGTGGTCTGGATTATCGCTTTGTCACGGGTAGATGTTTCGATTGCCTACCCAATGTTATCGATTGGCTATATCGTTGCTGCAGTCGGGGCATGGTACTTCTTAGGCGAAGTCATCTCCATGCAAAGAATTCTGGCGATTTGCGTCATCATTGCTGGCGTAGTGTTACTTGTAAAAAGTTAAATTGACAATAATTAGAGGGAGTATGTCAGTTGATTCCTGGTTAAATCAAGATCAATAAAGCATCTTCCAGATATACTTGACGATACTCGGGACAGTATATAAAAACACCAGATTAATAATTTTAATCAGTTTTAATCAGTTCAGACGGTGACACCATCCCGTACTGAACCTCAGCAAAAAAAGGATAGTCATGAGCGATTCATTAGCATTTTTGCCGTTCACCAAACCAACCATGGATGAAGAAACCATCGCCGCCGTCGCCGATGTAATGCGCTCCGGTTGGATGACCAGCGGACCGAAGGTTCAGGCTCTCGAAGCACAGTTATCAGAGTATTTCGGCGGCCGTCCCGTTCGCACCTTTAACTCCGGCACTTGCACAATGGAGATCGCATTGCGCATCGCAGGCATCGGCGCAGGCGACGAAGTCATTACAACGCCAAACTCGTGGGTGGCAACCGCCAACGTCATTATTGAAACCGGTGCCACTCCAGTTTTCGCTGATATCGACCCTAAGACGCATAACATTGACCTAGCTAAGGTGGAAGCGGCCATTACGCCTCGCACCAAAGCCATCATTCCGGTTCACATGTGCGGCTTACCTTGCGACATGGACAAATTGTATGAAATTGCTGAGAAATACAAGCTGCGTGTAATTGAAGATGCGGCGCAAGCCATTGGCTCCAGCTGGAAAGGCAAACGCATTGGCTCTTTTGGCGATTTTGCATCGTTTAGTTTTCAGGTTAACAAAAACATCATGACTGGCGAAGGTGGCTGCCTGGTGTTAAACAATACTGAAGAAGCGCGTCTGGCTGAAAAATACCGACTGCAAGGGGTCACCCGAAGTGGATTAGACGGCATTGACGTTGACGTATTGGGCGGCAAATTCAATATGACTGATATCGCAGGTGCGATCGGCTTGGGCCAAATGAAGCACCTGGCTGAATTTAATGCCAAACGTTTAGACCTGGCGAAATACTATTTTGAGCAATTTGGCACTGATTTTGAAGCGCAAACTGGCGCTGAGTTACCGGTTGCCGATTTTGAAAACTCTAACTGGCACATGTTCCATCTGGTGCTACCAGAACGTATCAACCGTGCGACTTTCATGCAGCAAATGATGGATGTTAAGATTGGCCTCGGCTATCACTATCGCGCGATCCATTTGTTCACTTACTACCGTGAACGTGGCTTTACGGATGGCATGTTCCCGATCGCAGAACGTATAGGCAAACAGATCGTGACATTGCCTTTATTCCCGACGATGACAAAAGCTGATGTCGAAAGAGTCGTGTCTGCGGTAAAATCCCGCCTTCTTTGAAATTTGCACGTTCATATAATGAAACCCGAACTCTCCGTCGTCATTCCTGTCTACAACGAAGAAGCTGGCCTCGCCAAGCTTTTTGAGCGTCTTTATCCGGCCCTGGATACCTTAGCAGCGCGTGGTGTGAGCTATGAGGTGGTATTTGTTAATGATGGCAGCCGCGATAATACGGCCGTCATTTTGTCAGACCAGTTCCGCTTACGTCCGGATGTCACCCGCGTCGTTCTGTTCAATGGCAATTACGGCCAACACATGGCGATTCTGGCTGGTTTTGAGGCTACGCGAGGCGACATCGTTGTAACACTCGATGCAGACTTGCAAAATCCGCCAGAAGAAATCGGTGCATTGGTAGACAAAATGCGTGAGGGCTATGATTACGTCGGCTCTATCCGTCGCAAACGCCAGGATAGCGCGTGGCGCACGTACGCGTCGAAAGCAATGAATCGCTTCCGTGAAAAGATCACTCGTATCAAGATCACCGATCAGGGCAATATGTTGCGTGCCTATGGTCGCAATGTAATTGATCTGATGAATCAATGTAGCGAAGTCAACACCTTCGTTCCTGCCCTCGCCTACACATTTTCGCGCAAACCAACAGAAATCATTGTAGAGCACGAAGAACGTTCCGCAGGCGAATCAAAGTATTCGATTTATAGCTTGATCCGTCTGAATTTTGATCTGATGACCGGATTTTCTATCATGCCTCTGCAGTGGTTTTCTATGCTGGGTATGATCTTATCGGTATTATCTGGCGGCCTCGTTGGCTTACTCCTGATCCGTCGTTTTATATTCGGTGCGGAAGCTGAGGGTTTGTTTACTTTGTTTGCCATTGCCTTCTTTATGATGGGCGTAATCCTTTTTGGCATTGGGCTTCTGGGCGAGTACGTTGGACGTATCTACCAGCAAGTGCGTGGTCGTCCGCGCTACGTCGTGCAAACCATATTGCAAGATGTCAGCATAGATCAACCACAAAGCGACTAACATTCGCAGGTTTGGTTCATGACCAGACCTTTTAAACGAGAATTCGACATGACTCAAACCCCAACCACCGCCGTTGTTTTTGCCTATCACAACGTCGGTGTACGCAGCATCAAAACCTTGCTTGCGCGTGGAGTGCAAATTAAATTAGTTGTCACCCACGAAGACAATCCGGCAGAAACAATCTGGTTTGATTCCGTCGCCGCCTTATGCAAAGAACATGGCATCGAATCGATTACGCCAACAGATCCTAAAAATCCGGAACTCCGTGCACAAATTGCAGAAATAGCACCTGATTTTATTTTCAGTTTCTATTATCGTCACATGTTGCCAGTCGACCTATTGGGACTAGCAAAGCGTGGCGCCTACAATTTACACGGTTCTTTGCTGCCTAAATATCGCGGCCGCGTTCCTGTGAATTGGGCTGTGTTGCAAGGCGAAACAGAAACTGGTGCGACTTTGCATGAAATGGCAGCCAAGCCAGATGCGGGGGCCATCATTGCACAAACAGCGGTACCGATTCTTCCAGATGACACGGCCTATGAAATTTTTGGCAAGCTCACAGTTGCTGCCGAGCAAACATTGTGGCATGCTCTGCCCCGTTTGATCGATGGTAGCTTTGTTGCGCTCCCGAATAATCTGGCGGCAGGCAGCTATTTTGGAGGTCGCAAACCCGAAGATGGTCGTATAGACTGGAATCAGACTGCAAATCAGGTCTACAACCTGCATCGCGCTGTCGCCCCACCCTATCCAGGCGCATTTTTTGAACAATTTGGGCATCATTTTATTATCGAAAAAGCACGTTTATCAGATTTATCCGCTGCAAATTTGCCGACAGGCTTACATGTAGTAGATAATGTCATTTTTGGCGTGTGCGGCGATGGTCGCGCACTGCGAATAATCGAATTACGTTGCGACGGCAAGATCGTCTCGGCAGAAGAATTGCAGCATTTGACAGACACAGCCACTTAGAAGATCGGCGATAGTAAGACGGTCAAAGCACAACAGCAATCAACATTTACTTAAGAAGAACTCACCATGAAAAAAGTCCTCATTCTCGGCGTGAACGGTTTTATCGGTCACCATTTGTCCAAACGCATCCTTGAAACCACTGACTGGGAAGTCTACGGCATGGACATGCAAACCGAGCGTTTAGGCGACATGATCAACCATCCACGTATGCACTTTTTTGAAGGTGATATCACCATCAATAAAGAATGGGTTGAGTACCATGTTAAGAAGTGCGACGTGATTTTGCCTTTGGTGGCAATTGCAACGCCATCCACTTACGTCAAACAGCCATTGCGCGTGTTTGAACTTGATTTTGAAGCAAACCTGCCTATCGTTCGTTCCGCTGCAAAATACGGCAAACATCTGGTTTTCCCGTCCACCTCTGAAGTCTATGGCATGTGCCACGACGACGAATTCGATCCAGAAGAATCTGAATTGATCTGTGGCCCTATCAACAAACCACGTTGGATCTACTCTTGCGCGAAGCAATTGATGGATCGCGTGATCTGGGGCTATGGCATGGAAGGCTTGAACTTCACTCTGTTCCGCCCATTCAATTGGATCGGTGCTGGCCTGGACAATATCAACACACCGAAAGAAGGCAGCTCACGTGTTGTGACCCAGTTCTTTGGTCACATTGTCCGTGGCGAGAACATCTCCCTCGTTGATGGCGGCGCACAAAAACGTGCCTTCACCTACATTGATGACGGCATTGACGCTCTGATGCGCATTATTGATAACAAAAATGGCGTTGCTTCCGGCAAAATCTACAACATCGGCAACCCAACCAACAATTACTCTATCCGTGAGTTGGCGCACATGATGCTTGACCTGGCGACAGAGTATCCAGAGTACGCAGAATCCGTCAAAAAAGTACAACTGACAGAAACAACTTCTGCTGCGTACTATGGCAAAGGCTACCAGGACGTTCAAAATCGCGTTCCAAAAATCACCAACACATGTGAAGAATTGGGCTGGAAACCAGTAACAACGATGAAAGACACCATGCGCAATATTTTTGATGCCTATCGCTCACAAGTAGCGGAAGCACGCGCATTGATGGATTAATTTGTAGCCAAGTCAAAAAGCAGCCAAAAAAGCATACATGCCTTCTCTTGTTCTTAAGATAGACGTTGATACATTCCGCGGCACTAAAGAAGGCGTCCCAAATCTGGTGCGCCTTTTAAAGAAACACCAAGCCGGTGCCACTTTTCTGTTTTCATTGGGTAAAGACCACACTGGATGGGCGCTCCGCCGCGCTTTCCGTCCAGGCTTTTTCCAAAAAGTTTCCCGCACTTCGGTCGTCGAGCATTATGGATTTAAAACCCTGATGTATGGCGTACTCTTGCCTGCACCAGACATCGGTGCTTGCAGGAGTGAGATGCGTGCTGTTCAGGAAGCGGGCTTTGAATGCGGGATTCATACCTGGGATCATGTAGTCTGGCAGGACAACGTACGTCAACGTGGCAAGGATTGGACGCAACACCAGTTGCAACAGGCTCACCATCGCTTTAAAGAAATTTTTGGCGTTGCTCCTGATACGCATGGTGCAGCTGGCTGGCAGATGAATACTTATGCGTTCCAGCAATTGGATCAATTCGGCATGCGTTATGCTTCCGACGGACGAGCAATGCTCAACGAGGACGGTAGTCTGGCAAACACAGCATACGGCCCATATCGTCTGAAAATCGACAACGAGGTCGCCACCTGCGTACAGATGCCCACAACACTGCCAACTCTGGACGAATTATTGGGACGTACTATTAATGGTACAGAAATTACGACCTCCAATATTGCAAGTCACATTCTGAGTTTAAGTAAAGACCCTAGGGATCATGTGTTTACTCTGCATGCGGAGCTTGAAGGGCAAAAACTTGCCCCCATATTTGAGGAATTGCTGATTGGTTGGCAAAAGCAAGGCTATCACTGCGTTTCTATGGCCTCCTATTTTGCAACCCTTCAAAACACCGATTTACCTGTATACCCGCTGTCTTGGGCTAGCTTGCCAGGACGCTCCGGAGAACTGGTCGCTCAGGTTTAAACTGTCAGCGACTATTTCTTCTACCCTTAACCTAGGAGATCACAGTGGCTGACACCCCTTCTGCACTGAATTGCTTAGTACCTGATTTTTTTGCCGTGATGACGGGCGAAAAAGCGTTTCATTTACAAGATTACGCAGGCAAGAATATCATTTTTTATTTTTACCCAAAAGACAACACTCCGGGCTGCACCACAGAAAGTATTGCATTCCGTGATTTGCATTCACAATTTCAGGCAAATAATACCGAGGTTTTCGGCATAAGCCGCGACAGCCTTCGCTCTCACGAGGGTTTCAAAAATAAACTGGCGCTGCCATTTCAGCTTATTTCCGATCCAGACGAGACACTTTGCAACATGTTTAACGTCATGAAAATGAAGAATATGTACGGAAAACAAGCACGGGGCATAGAACGTAGTACTTTTGTGATTGACGCCAGTGGTAAATTAGTGAAAGAATGGAGAGGCGTCAAAGTAGCAGGACACGTCGATGATGTACTTGAATTTGTGAGCGCCCAAACCTAATTGAACTCGCCAGAATTTATATTGAATAAAGCCGCCCATGGCAAAGCCAGATTCCCGCTGGCAATGCCATAGCGGCTTTTAATTTTTTTAGCTCTCACTTTTTGATTGAGGTTTTCATGCCATTGCCAAAAATGCCGACAAAACCAGCCGCTCTGCTATCACCTAAGGAATATCCAAAGGCAGATAACACTAAGCCCGCAAAAGCGCTGAAAGCTGCACCTACAGAAAAAGCCAAGCCCGCAGTCGCTGTTACGCAGAATCGAAAGAAAGTCAGCGTTTCTGAGTCTGGCGGCGCATCTAACGTCAGCACTATAGTTAGCCAGGTAAGCAGCCCAGCAGTTAGTCCTGCTGTCGCAAAAAAAGCAACCCCAGCTCCACGCATTACTCCAGATCATCTCGTTGCGGCTAAAGCAAAAGCCGCCCAGAATCCCAACAAATCCGGTACCAGCCGTGCCGCCGATAAAGCCGGTGTTACCAAGCTGTTCGTTTTAGATACCAACGTATTGATGCACGACCCAACGTCCCTGTTCCGCTTTGAAGAGCACGACGTCTATTTGCCAATGATCACGCTTGAAGAGCTTGATGACCATAAGAAGGGCATGTCTGAAGTCGCACGCAATGCGCGCCAGGTTTCACGCTCGCTCGACGCCTTGGTTGGTGATATCGATCACCACGAGATAGAAAAAGGTATTGCCCTTTCCAAATTAGGCAATAAAGACGCCGGTGGGCACTTGTATTTCCAGACCAAGTTACAAATTGGCGCCCTGCCACCTGGTCTTCCACAAGGCAAAGCCGATAATCAGATCCTCGGCGTCGTACGTGCATTGGAACAAGAGTTTCCCGGACGCCCGATTGTATTGGTGTCAAAAGATATCAATATGCGCATTAAAGCCCGTGCTATGGGCTTGCCTGCCGAAGACTACTTCAATGATCACGTTTTAGAAGATTCCGACTTGCTGTACTCGGGCATCGTACAATTGCCTGATGATTTCTGGAATAAGCACGGCAAAGGTATAGAGACCTGGCAAGAAAATAAAAATGGCCTCAGCAGCACCTTTTATCGCATTACCGGCCCGGTTATCCCTAGCCTGCTGGTGAATCAATTTGTCTACCTGGAACCTAAGAACGGTGAAGCATCGTTCTACGGGCAAGTACGTCAGATCAATGGCAAAACCGCAGTTCTGCAAACGCTACGTGATTACGGTCACATTAAACACAGCGTCTGGGGCATTACTTCCCGTAACCGTGAACAAAACTTTGCGCTCAATCTGTTAATGGATCCAGAATGCGATTTTGTCACTCTGCTTGGTCAGGCTGGTACTGGTAAGACCTTGCTGGCATTGGCCGCTGGCCTCGCACAGGTTCTGGAAACCAAAACCTACAATGAAATTATCGTAACACGTGTAACAGTACCTGTAGGCGAGGATATTGGTTTCTTGCCTGGTACGGAGGAAGAGAAAATGTCGCCATGGATGGGCGCGTTTGATGACAATCTGGAAGTGCTCAACAAGTCTGATAATGATGCCGGTGATTGGGGACGTGCGGCAACCCAGGATTTAATTCGCTCTAAAATCAAAATTAAATCATTGAATTTTATGCGCGGCCGTACGTTCGTGAATAAATTCCTGATCATCGACGAGGCGCAGAATCTGACGCCCAAACAGGTAAAGACTTTGGTAACACGAGCAGGCCCTGGCACCAAGATTATCTGCTTGGGCAACATTGCTCAGATCGATACGCCGTATCTGACTGAGGGTTCAAGTGGCTTGACCTACGTAGTTGATCGTTTCAAAGGATGGGCGCACAGCGGCCATGTTACGCTAGCAAGAGGCGAACGCTCCCGCCTTGCTGATCATGCGAGTGAAATTTTGTAATTGCCTTTTCACTACTCATCTATGCTCAAAGCGCTGCCAGGCAGCGCTTTTTTTATGCTCAGCAAAAAAATTTTACTTGTTGTAGACTATTGCCTAGGCAACGATTAATTGCGATCATGAACGACGAAATACCCTCTTTACAATTCGATCCGACCCAAGTAGAAGATAGCGTTGGCTATCTATTAGCGAGGGCAAGAACGATGATATCAAGAGGCGTAGACGAATCTCTACGCTCTCTCGACATTACACATTCTCAGGGAAGCGTGTTTTTGATGCTTTTTATGGGTAAATGCAATACCGCTGCCGAGTTATCTCGTGATTTATTCATCGACTCTGCAGCGATGAAGCGAACGCTGGATAAGTTAGAGTCAAAAGGGTTAATTAAACGGGTTGCAGACCCCGATGACAAGCGTTTGTTTAAGCTTGAATTAACGGCCGAGGGAAATACTTTGGCGCAGAAGCTTCCACCAATTTATAAGGAAGTGCTCGACCTTGGATTTACTGGTTTTACCCAGGAAGAAATTGGTTTTCTTAAGTGTTTATTAAGAAAATTATTAGCAAATCGTCCGTTGTTAGAAACTCGTTAACATCATTGCCCCAACAATTAATTTAAATTCAACATTCAACATCTGAATGTAACGCTATGAAGCCCATACATAAATACAAACTTAATCCAGGCGGCACGCTACGCCTTGCCGTCGCCAGCAGCATACTTTCGCTGCTTTCGGCTTGCGTTAGCTACTCGGGAATCGAAAGCCATTCCCAACTCAAAACCTTGTCCGGCAATACCAGCGTGGATATCTATGGTCAGCAGAATGGACAATGGCCTGATACGAGTTGGGCAAAAAATATCGGCGGTCAAGAGTTGCAAGATCTGATTGACCAAGCACTAGTAAATAGCCCTACCCTACAAGTTGCAGCAGCGCGTATCAATGCTGCCAGAGCTGCAAGTGACTATGTTAGCGCCGATAGATTACCAAAGGTGAATGGCGTTTTTGAGAACACCTACCAACGATTTACTGAAAATGGTATTTACCCGCCGCCGCTAGCAGGTAACTATTATTCAGCAAACGAGCTTGCTCTACGGGCATCCTATGATGTTGATTTCTGGGGCAAGAACGAAGCAGAAATGCGTAGCGTGCTTTCTCAAGAACAAGTGGCAACCGCAGAACAACAATCTGCCAGATTAATGCTGAGCAGTTCTGTAGCACGCACATGGTTGCAACTCGCACGCCAATATGCGCAACTTGATTTGAGTAAACGCCAACTGGAAATCCGCGAAAACTTCGACAAACTCATTGCACAACGGGTCCAAGCAGGACTCGACACGAAATCAGATATTCAACAAGGACTGGTTCAGGCTTCAGCACTCAAAAATGAGATCTCATCATGGGAATCTGCGATTGCCTTATCCCGAAACCAGTTAGCAGCACTGTTAGGCCAGGAACCTGTACGTGGTTTGCAAATTTCACGACCACAATATGAAATTAAACAAGGTTCCGGATTGCCAGGTAAGCTGCCTTTGGAACTATTGAGTCGCCGCCCTGATATCGTCGCTGCGCGCTGGCGCGTGGAAGCCAGTCAAGGTGAAATTGATGCCGCTAAGATGCAATTTTATCCAAATATTAACATTATCGGCTTTGCTGGCTTGTCAGATATCGGTTCTGGTGCTGGCCTGGACCGTTTATTCAAGAGTGGTAGTTTAGCTATTGGTGTTGGCCCTTCAATTCATTTGCCGGTTTTTGAAGGTGGACGTTTGCGCGCGCAATTAAAGAACAAGGTCGCAGGATACGATATCGCTGTTGCAAGCTACAACCAAAGTCTGACCGATGCATTGCACGATGTTGCCGACCAAATTCAGACCATAAAGACCAGTGAAATCCAATTAAACGAACAAGCTAAAGCTGAACAAGCAACCAAGATTAGCTTGCAGCTTGCCCAACAACGTCAAAAAGCTGGAACAGCAAACATGTTGCCCGTCCTCACGGCAGAGAGCGCCTTACTGACGCAGCAAAAGCAATCATTGGACATCACCTTCCGTCAGGCTGAAAGTCAGATCAATCTGATTAAAGCGCTCGGTGGTGGCTATAACAGCAAAGCCGACTCAAGCAATTCCACAACATCTTCAGCAACCCAAGTATCTAACAAAGCGGAGGCAGCGTAATGAACGCTCCATCTCAAAACTCATCAAATACATCCCCTACTTCTCAATCAACCGTTGAAGTTGCTCCTGACTCTGGCAAACGTCGTGGTTTATTGATTATTGTAACAACCCTGCTAGTCCTTGCTATCGCCGCTTATGGCGTATGGTGGACATTGGTTGGTAGCCATTATGAGCATACTGAAGATGCATATGCTGCAGGCAATGTAGTTCAGGTCACGTCGCAAGTTGCAGGGACCGTCTTAGCCATCCATGCCGACGACACTGACTTGGTGCAAGCTGGCAAACCACTGGTAGAACTGGACAAGACCGATGCTAAAGTAGCACTTGATCAAGCGGAAGCACAACTCGCACAAACTGTACGTGAAGTCAAAGTTCTGTTTGCGAACAATGCAAGTTTACAAGCCAATATTGATGTGCGCAGCACCGATGTTGAACGCGCAAAATCCGATCTGGCACGTCGTCAGCAATTAGTCAGCACTGGTGCTATTTCTACTGAAGAATTAGAACATGCACGCAATAGCCTCAAGACGGCGGAAGCAGCATTGATCGCGGCGCGTGAGCAATTGGCATCGAACCATGCGTTAACTGAAAATACCAATGTAACTCAACACCCGAATGTTTTACGTGCTGCATCAAAGGTTCGTGAAACGATGCTGGCCTATAGCCGCGCTACTTTACCAGCCCCGGTGACTGGCTATGTTGCAAAGCGTGCAGTACAAGTGGGGCAGCGTATTGCAGCCGGCTCACCATTGCTGTCTATTGTTCCTTTGAATTCTTTGTGGGTCGATGCGAACTTTAAAGAAGTCCAACTCGCCCATATGCGCATTGGTCAAGACGTCGTTTTACATTCCGATATATACGGTAGCGATGTGGCGTTTCATGGCAAAGTTTTAGGCATGTCGGCCGGCACAGGTTCCGCTTTTGCTTTACTGCCAGCACAAAATGCCAGCGGCAATTGGATCAAGGTTGTTCAACGCGTTCCAGTCCGTATCTCATTGGATCCAAAAGAATTGGCAGAACATCCTTTGCGTATCGGCGTTTCTATGCAAGTCGAAGTCAATATCTCACAAGAGCAAGGTGCACCCATTGCGGCCAACCCGAACGTGAGTACAAAACCGGTCTATCAGACATCAGTGTTCGAACACGCTGCAAAAGATGCTGACGAGCGTATTACACAAATCATCAACGCGAATTTGGCGACGACAGCAACAAGTCAGACAAAATCAACCGTCACACCTAAGGCGAAGTAATGAGCTCGGCAACTAGCGCACCTCACGTGCCGCATCCGCCTTTGCAGGGTGCCAAACTGGCGATGGGGACTTTGGTCCTCTCTCTGGCAACGTTTATGAACGTGTTGGACTCTTCCATTGCGAATGTTTCTATTCCGGCGATTTCAGGCAATCTGGGCGTCTCACCACAACAAGGCACCTGGGTTATCACCTCGTTTGCGGTTGCCAATGCGATTTCTGTGCCTCTCACTGGATGGCTAACCACGCAATTTGGCCAGGTAAAACTGTTCATGACTTCGATCTTGCTCTTTGTGATTTCGTCGTGGTTATGTGGGATGGCTCCAAATATAGAGACGCTGATTGCAGCCCGAATTTTGCAAGGCGCAGTTGCAGGCCCCATGATTCCTTTATCTCAGGCGCTTTTATTAGGCAGTTATAAGCCGTCCAAAAGTTCTATGGCGCTCGCGCTGTGGGGCATGACAACGCTGGTTGCACCGATTATGGGGCCCCTGCTGGGCGGATGGATCTCGGATAATTATTCATGGCCATGGATCTTTTACATCAACGTTCCCGTCGGCTTGTTTACAGCGTATGCGACATGGTCACTATATAAAACCCGTGAATCACAAATCAAATCTTTGCCTATCGATAAAGTAGGTTTGTTCTTGCTGGTGGTTTGGGTCGGCGCCTTACAGATTATGTTAGATAAGGGTAAAGAGTTGGATTGGTTTAACTCTGGTGAAATTATTTTATTAACGGTAATCGCTGCGGTTGGTCTGATCTATTTCATTATTTGGGAGCGCGGACAACAACATCCTGTCGTTGATCTGACGCTCTTTGCTGGAAGAAATTTTTCTGCAGGTGTATTAGCAATTTCTATTGGCTACGGCTTGTTCTTCGGCAGTCTGGTGATTATGCCGCTTTGGTTGCAAACACAGCTGTCGTACACTGCTACAGAGGCTGGCAAGATCATGGCGCCGGTTGGAATTTTTGCGATTATTTTGTCACCGATTATTGGCAAAATTCTGCCAAAAGTTGATGCCAGAAGAGTCGCTTCCATCGCTTTTCTGTTATTCGCCTTAGTATTTTTCTTGCGTGCCAGGTTTACCACAGATGTCGATACAATGACCTTGCTGATTCCTACCCTGATTCAGGGCGCAGCGATGTCGATGTTCTTCATCCCGCTGACATCGATTATTTTATCAGGACTGAAGCCAGAAAAAATCCCTGCCGCGTCCGGCTTATCGAACTTTGTACGGATTATGTGCGGTGGCATGGGCGCCTCGATTATGACCACCCTATGGGATAGCCGCAGTACTTTGCACCACGCACAAATCGCTGAAAATACAGGCAGTAGTTTCCCGGTATTTGTACAAAGCGTACAGTCACTGGGGCAACATGGGATCCCTGAAACAGGCGCTTATGCAGTCATAGACCGGATCATTTCTATACAAGCCAGTACCATGGCAGCAACCGATCTTTTCTATCTTGCTGCATTTATGTTTTTAGGTCTGATTGGTTTTGTCTGGCTCACCAAGCCTAAAAAATCGTCGGCACCTATCGACGCAGGTGGTGCACACTAAGCAGACAAGCATTAATACATGGGCCAACCGATGTTTAAGGTTGGCCTTTTTTTTCAACAGCGCCACGTACCTCAAAGCGTACCTGATCCAACAGTTCACCTTGGTGATTCAACAAACTCAAGGCATGTCTACCGGGCCATGGAAACCATTCGTAGTTCAGATCACTAATATTATTTGATCTCTTGGTGATGAGCGCAGGAACAACATGACCATCCAATACCAAGAACGTCTTAGCCTGCACCCCGACAGCATTCAGGCGCATTCTTTGGCGTGGAAATGGTATATCTGGATCAAGTGCAACGACCATACCTGCTTTAGGGTAAACGATCGTCGGTAAAATTTGATCAGACTGTGCGGAAAAAATTTCAGTCTGCTCAGTACCTCTGAGGAACAACTCTGTTCGTCCGGGTTCGGCACCATCACGATATTGAATTTTACTTGCGACCACATTTGGCGGTAAAGCATGTTTCGACAGTTTTTGCGAAAGGCGATCTCGGGTATCTAGATAGTGCATGATTTCTTGCCAGACAGGCGCCGCACCTGTCACTCCAGACACGTCCCACATCGGTGCTCCTGACGCATTGCCGACCCAGACACCTACCGTGTAACGGTCAGAAAAGCCTATGCACCAATTGTCGCGCATATCTTTGGATGTGCCTGTCTTTACCGCTGACCACATACGCGTTGATAGCGCATTTTCGAGGCCAAAAGTAACGGATCTCGCAGCCCGGTCACTCAGCATATCATTCACAATGTAGCTAGCTCCAGGATCCATCACTGACCAAGATTTTGGCAAAGCATCGTTTAAGCGGAATCTCGGAGGACTATATCGGCCAGCATTGGCGAGGCTACGATAAGCGTTGCTAAGATTGAGTAAACTCACATCGGCGCTACCAAGCGCCAAGCTGTAGCCATAGTAGCCACCTGTCTCACGCAACTGAAACCCGAGGTTTTGCAAGCGCTGAAAGAAAACATCATCACTCACACCAACTAAAATTCTCACAGCTGGGATATTGAGCGAAGATGCAAGTGCTGTTCTGGCACTGATCAGGCCTTTAAAATGTTTATCGTAATTCTGCGGCACATACAGTCCACCGGAAGTACTGATATTGACTGGCGTATCATCGAGCAAAGATGCCGCGGTAATCAATCTCTTTTCTAACGCCAATTCATACAAAAACGGCTTTAAAGTAGAGCCTGCCTGACGCAAAGCACTTACGCCATCGACCTGAGCTGCATCGGATAAATTTCCACTTGAGCCTACCCACGCAAGAATATCGCCACTGGCATTATCTAATGCAATAATTGCACCGTCTTCGACATTTCGATCGACCAGGGCAGACAATTGCCGGACCAGACTATCTTTGGCAAATGCCTGGAGTTTGCCATCAATGGTGGAAGTTACTGCGCGGTTTTCAGTATTTAACAGCTTGCGGGCAAAATGCGGCGCGAGATGAACTGTCGAGCCACCGGGATTACTCTCGCTCAAGGGCGTTGCTTTGGCGCTAAGGTGAGAAAAAGCCAATACCGTTTGCCCTTCCAGATTGGCGCAAAACTCGGGCCTCTGTTGGTCTTTTAAAATACGGCAAGCACGTTCGCTGACTTTCAACGCTGTTGCGTTAGGGGCGCGGATCAGAGCAACTGCAATAGCAGCCTCTACCTGATCCAGACCGCTTGGGTGTTTATTAAATATGACGCGGGAAAGTGCATGCACGCCGATCAATTCGCCACGAAAAGGCACCAAATTAAGATAGGCTTCTAAAATTTGATCTTTGCGCCAACCTTGTTCGAGTCGTTGCGCGATATAGGCCTGAGAAATTTTTTGACCCAGGCTACGTCCACCAGAGCGGCGCTTGAGATCATCTTCCAACAAACCAGCCAACTGCATGGTGATGGTGGATGCGCCGCGTGTTTTGGTATTCCAAAAATTGCCCCATGCTGCGGCTGAAACGGCACTCCAGTCGATACCAGAATGTTGAAAAAAGTGCTTATCTTCTGAAGCAATTAAGGCATTGCGTAATGCAGGCGAGATATCTTCCAGATTCACCCATGGCAATTTTCGCTCTTTCAAATCAACTCGAAGTTGATCGATAACGACACCATGACGATCAAATAAAATGGCATCCGAAGTAGCAAACTGTTGCTTTACCTCTTTAAAACTGGCAACCGCATAGGCCGGTCCAGTGATCAAAACTAAACCGACCATCACACCAAAAACGTAAATCGAAAATCTTCTCACTTGACGGTTATTTTCGCATTTGGTGCTTCGCCAAACATCTCTGGCGCATACATCGCTTCTACGCGCGTAGATGGCAAATGGAATTCACCAGGGTTGTTCAAGCGCATCGTATACGACATACTAAATTTACCTTTGGGAACAAATTGATAATAGCTGCGGAAAGCCTCGAAGCTTCTTTCTTCATAAGCGACCCAAGCCCCATCATTTTTGCGCTCAGAACTGGTTGCAATCAGCGAATCACGTCCTAAACCAGACCCCAACAAACTGGCGCCCGTCGGAATCGGATCAGTGACAACAACCCAGCTCATATCGGTTTGCGCATCGATATCGACATTGATTCGCAAGATGTCGCCGCGACTATAACTACCGGACACTTTTTGCTCTACTGGCGCAATCGTTTTGGAAATTCTATAACCGCTGGAAAACGCCTTTGTCAGAGGAACTGCCGCAAGACTCTGCAAACTAACCCAGGGTTTACCTTTGCCGTCGTGCGTGAGCTTTAAGGTCAATGGGTTAGTTGATTTATCTGACCATGGCAGCATCAAACTGGAACTACCAGGCGGCGTCCAGGTATAAGTCTGTTCGGCAATGGCACTACCAGTGGGTGTTTGTAACGCAGCTTTACTGATACCACTCACTTTTTCGGATTCGAATTTAGCGGCAAACTTTTCCAATGCAAGCATTCCCCAGACGTTAGCTGTCGTTGTCATCCAATGACCACGCACCTGCCGCTGAATAGAGCCATTCAAAATCTTTGGTAAATCGTCACGCCACTGAGGATTATCCAACATGACCAGCAATAAGCGGTTGGCGTCGACATCACCATTTCCCATTAGCCACCACCAATAGTCATCACGCTCCGTCGAAAATCCCATCCGTGTACCTTGGTAATTCAAGCGACTTCTTAAAATTTGATTCGCTTCCTTAAGAGCACTATCCCGTTGCGGTAGACCTTGTGTGCGAGTCAAGACAGAATACCAATCCAACACTGCATTGGTAGGCCACAAGTTAGGATTAATCTGGATTGAACCCAACATGCGAGGCTGCACCAAATGGTACCGGGATAACGCTTCAAGTGCGGCAAGCTTACGTACATCAAGATCTTTTCTCGGCGACCAAAAATCGCGGGTAATTTTTCCTTCGACGAATGCAGTAAGTCCCTGCAGCATTTTTTCACGAACCGTATCTGGAATGGCGTAACCCGCGTCTTGCGTTGCCGCCAATATATAGGCCGTCAATGTATCACTACCATAATTACCTCCACCGGAAGACGGTGGATAGTAATAGGCAAGGCCATCTGCATCGAGATAGGTAGGTAATTCAGTGACGATTGTTTTCCACATAGCTGGATCACGCAGACCAATCGCCCGCGATGCTTTTTGTTCCAGGCAAGAATACGGATATGATTCAAAATAACGACGGATGCCGTCACTGCCGTTAAGCAGGCTAGAAGCCAAAGAAACTTTAATGCCACCGCGACCCGGCAAACTTTCCGCAGGTTGATTGACAGCCAATGCATAAGTTTTATCCAATTGCAGCAGATTTGCTTGTTGCACGGTCACCGGAATGGCTGGGATTAATTTTTGACTCAGTTTGAGCCCGTCTTTAGCCCCCGTTCCATTCACGTTACCGGTCTCTTGTGCCTGTATTTCCCATTGCAATTGTTGACCTGGCAAATCACCATTGAGGTTAGGTACCTGGACAGCAATGTTTAACTCGCGTGATTCCCCGGCGGGGATGTGCACTTGTTGGTCAGACAGTTTATTGAGTGCACCGTTTGTTTTCAGTTGCACAGCAATATTCATGACACGCGTAGATGTATTGCGCAAAGTGAACATCGCCGTATAGCTATCTCCCTCTCTGACCAGCGGCGGCAAACCTGACACGATTTGTAAATCTTGCGCCGTTCTAATGCTGGTGCTGCCTGTGCCGAACAAGCTAGCGCCACTCTGCGCTACCGCAACGATTTTAAAACTGCTCAATGCATCATTGAGCGGCACCTCAATTTGAGCACGACCATTTGCGTCCAGCATCACGACTGGCTTCCACAACAACAAAGTATCGAGCAATTCACGTGTCGGCGACTTGCCACCGCCACCACCTGCTGCAACTGCCTTACGCCCATAGTGACGCTTACCGATCACTTGCATTTGCGCCGTGGCGGTATCAATGCCATATGAGCGTCTTTGTAACAATACTGGCAACACATTCCAGGTTTCATTTGGCTGGAGTTCTAACAGCGCTTCATCGACTGCGGCCACAGCAATCTCCGCACCAGCGGCCGGCTTACCGTCTGGTAAATTAACCTGGATATCGACCTTTGCCGTTCCGCGTATCGGGTAATTGGTTTTATCTGCACTGACTTTTACTGCTAATTGATTACCAATAGTACCGACAGAAATCTCTGCAATGCCCAATTTGTAAGCAGGCTTAGCCAAATCAACGGTAGCAGTTGGTGCCTGATATTCACGGAACTCAGTCCACCAATTGATAGGCTCGCGCCATCCCCAGGTAAAGAATGAATACCACGGCACTGCACGCATACGGCCCCGTACCGCTAACACGGAAACGAAGACATTCGGACCATAGGAACTCTTGATCGGGACTCTGACGGTCGGATCACGGCCATTCAATTCCATCACCATGGTATCAATTACACCCTCACGTTCGATAGAGACGAGTGCAGTTGCTGAGCGGAATGGCATGCGTACCTGGAAGCTGGCAGTCTCACCAGCTTGATATTGCTTCTTCTCGGGCAAGACATCCATACGGTCTTGATTCTCACCATCAAACCAAATCTCGCCGCGTCCGGTAGACCAGAAAGAAGATTTAGCCAGGGCGCTTTTACCACTGCGATCTGTGGCACGTGCCGTCAATTCGATATTGCCGGACACCTTTATATCTATTTCGCAAATCAGCAAACCACGCGCATCAGATTTACCGCTACAAACCTGCCCCAAATCTTGATTTAGTTCTTCGTTTTCATAGGCATAGAAACCGCCGACCAAGCGTTTTCTATGGGAATTGGTATTCTTTGCCACAGCACTCACAGACAAAGGAACATCTGCTAAGGGTTTACCATCAGTATCAAGACTGACTAGCGTAAAACTGGTTTTATCTTTTACCGAAACCCATCGCTCACTTTTAATACCAACCACGACTGCCGCTGGCCATAAGGGCGTGACATTACTTACAGTCTGAATTTCGCCATTTGGATCAGCAAAACTCATTTCGGTAACCAATTCTTTTGATCGTGTCACTGCAGGTAAATTGCTAATGATGGTCTTTCCAGCACCAGCTTTATCGAGAGTGACCGGAATTTTATTAGCAACGATTTTTTGATCATCATCGTCATTATCATTGATATAAAAACTAAACTGGTCGTAATTAGGAAAACTCAACTGACGATTTCTCATCATACTGGTGATTTGCACTGGCAAGCCCGATGCTCCACCACCATTGAGATAATTCAGTTGCACACTTACAGGTAGTTCTTTCGGCGTGATCTGCGCACCTTTAGGCGGTGTTATGCGGCCTTGCAACAGCGGCAAGCGGAACTCTTCAACCCGGAAACTACTGGTGTAATAAGTATGTTCGCCGTAGCGATCGTTCTCATTTACGTCGTTACCGTTCCCGTTATTGACATCGTTGGCATCGCTAGATGTTTTCTTCGCTTTGCCGCTATCTAGCACAATCTCATACCGTCCAAGCTTCGCCTGCTGTGGAATCGCGAACGTACTCTCCGCAGCAATTTGCCCGCGCCATGTGAGAGGATATTGAAACTCTTGGTTACTACCCTGATGAATGATGCGCAAACGTGTAGGTAATTGATTTGGTTTTACCATCGCCAAACCGTGCATGGTTTCAAGACGTATCAAGTGCTTCATTGATACCGTCTCACCCGCTCTGAATAAACTACGATCTAACACTGTATGAGCACGTATCGTCGCCTGCTGGTTGTAATCCATGGGGAGGTTGAAACGATACGACTCAATGCCTGCATTCCAGGAAGAAAGAGCAAACGCCATATCGGCTCTTCCCTTTTCGTCGGTTTTACGTGCGCTGACAAAATAACCATTGATTTTAGTCCGGCCATTACTTTCATAACCGTAACCAGTGCAAACTCCTTTGAGATCGCCGGGCAGATTTGCAATTCCAATCGCGTTTGTTTTGCCACTCCAAACTGGTTTCCCCATGCAGTCTGAGACATGGATTTCAGCATCAGCAACCGGCTTAGCGTTATCGAGTCTGGTCACCCACACGGCGCCGTTCTCGCGTCCCAATTTAATATGAACCGCTAGATTGGTGACCAACGCACTGGTGCGCACATACATAGGAACAGGCTTCCCTAACAAGGATGCACCAAGTTTTTGCGATTCCAACTCTAATACGTAAAACCCTGGCGCCTTAAATGGGATACCAATCACTTCAAACGGTCTGACCAAAGGATCGCTACTCGGGGGCAAATTGACCTTTTGCGCATTTGGCTCATGCTCCAGCAAACCAATGCTTCTTGTTTCAATAGCTTTACCACCCTCTTCTACTGTGGTCTCGTGATAGAGATTTAGCTTACTCAGCCACTCTATGATAGCACCGTCCTCTGAGACTCTTAAATTCGCTAACTGGGCGGGAACACGTTTCCCGTCCGCACTACGAATTAACATGGAATTTTCGACATTCCTTAAGGTCACTGGCAAAGTAGCATCTGCGTTCAGTTCGACTATCCCAAACGGTGCTGCCGGAAATTTAGCTAGTGGCGGATAAGCTGCCGTGACGAATTTCAGAGGAAATTGGGCTGCATTTGACAGCGTCCTCCCGCTTTCATCTGCGATCCCAGAAGGCAAACTAATGGTCAGTTCTGTTTTCTCGGCGAACGGTGGCTTGAAGCTGATATCGCTGATCCACTCAGCCTTTTCATCGTGCCCCAATTCAGGTTTGACATTGCCGTTATTACTTTTGAGGACGATTTTTTCCGCTTGTTTGCGACTAATTGGCGCCGTAAAAAAAAGGCGGACAGGTAAAATCGGGGTGCAGGCTGCATTGGCGTTTTCGCGCTCACAGCTCATCCTGGCGGTAAAGACGTCACGCGTCTTGAAGCTAAAACTCTGCACATGTAGATTAGGCACACCATTAAGCGTAGTGACGCCTTTATCAAAGACGATCTTAACAGCAGCTTTAGGAGGGAATTTTTGCTGACATTGCAAAGTACTTACCTTGCTCTGATCAAAATTTTGAGCAAAATGCCTTATCAGCGCGTTACGCGCTTCACCATTAATTAAATGCACTGGCACCCGTTCATGGATGCCTTCAATTTCGCAGTAAACATGCTGAACCAGAGTGGCTTGATTGACTGCTGCATTCTGGAAAAACATAAACGCCTGATCTTCTTCAATTTCTCCGGGTGAATACGGCATCACCTGGGTGACACTGGGCCCGCCAGTATTGAATTGGAAACTGGATTTTCCAGTTAGCGCTGCACCGGAGAGAGTTGTATAATCTGGTTTCAGACTAAAACTACATTGCTCGCCCGGGGCTAAATCCTGAGTGAAATCATACACCCAGGTTTTTTCATCCGCCCACCGTCCGCTACCGGTAGCCGAACACTTAATATCAAATGGCGCGGCGGCTTTGGGATCACCAAAAACCACCGAGGCTTCTGAAAACCTCGCTTTGACTTGTCTGACCTGTGCAATTTCGCCTTGAGGAGAAAATTGCACAACGTTGGCTGCCTTAGCTTCATTAGACGTATATGAAGTACTGATTGCAACGATAAAACCAAACAACCTAAGCATAGTTTTCAAAGCAGACTTCATTTTTATCTCCAGTCGCCGCGCAATTCTTTCACTTTTTCTTGCAAAATAATTGGTGTTACCTGATCTGCTGACATTACATCACCAACCACCAATTCCAGTTTTGAAAACGGGCCACGACTAAACGCACGTTCAAACGGATTAGACCTGCCACGAGAAAAAATACTTCCCCACAGACCGCGTAATGCCATCGGGTAGACGGGAACCGGTGAGCGGTCAAGAATTTTCATTATGCCTCCTTTAAACTCATTCATATCACCAGTATTGGTCAACTTACCTTCAGGGAAAATACACAGCAACTCCCCTTCATGCAAAGCCTGGGCGATGTCAACATAGGCTTTTTCCATAACCCACTGATCCTCTTTAGCAGGTGCGATGGGAATCGCTTTTGCCGTACGGAATATCCAGGACAAAAACGGAATTTTAAAAATACGATGGTCCATCACAAAACGAATTGGACGCGGACTACATGCCATGATCACGATCGCATCCATGTAACTGACATGATTACAAACCAAAACCCCCGCACCATTTTCCGGAATGATTGAGGCGTTCACCGTTTTCACTTTATAGACGGTCTGTATCAGCAACCACGCAATAAAGCGCATCAAAAACTCAGGAACAAGACTAAAAATGTAGATCGCAACAAAAGCGTTCAGTACCGCAGTCGCCATAAAAATTTGCGGGATAGTGAAGCCTTTGACCAGCATCGCAGACGCCGTTAAAGATGCCACCACCATAAACAAGGCATTCAGAATGTTCATTCCAGCGATCGTACGGGACAAATGTTGCGGATCACAGCGGGTTTGAATGACCGCAAATAATGGAACGATGTAGAAGCCGCCAAAAACGCCAAGCATCAGAATATCAAACAAAATTCGAAGACTTCCGGTTTGCTCAACAAAATGCCAGATATCAACTGCACCAGAATTTGTATAAGACGTGCTGGCAAGAAATAACTCAAACCCAAACACGGAAAGACCAATAGCACCAAAAGGCACCAGACCAATTTCCACCTTATGGCCAGACAATTTTTCACACAATAAAGAACCTGAGCCAATGCCAAAAGAGAACACCGTCAACAACAGCACGAAGACGCTGTGATCGCCGTGCAAGTAGTTTTTTGCATAGAGCGGAAATTGTGCCAATACAATCGCACCGTAAAACCAGAACCACGAATTTCCTAACAGAGACAAGAAAACCGGTCGGTTTTGTTTGCTGAATGCAATATTCCTTATCGTTTCGCTGATAGGATTTAAGTTGATCGGCAATTCAGGCGCAGGCGCAGGAGAATACGGAATGCTCAAACTAGTCAGATAGCCCAGAATCGCAATAGCGACAGTACCAAACGCGACGAGCTCGATGCCCCAAGATTGATGAACCACCAACATGGCACCTAAAATCTCACCTAACAAGATGCCGACGAACGTTCCCATCTCGATCAGACCATTACCACCAATGAGCTCATCGGTAGACAAATGTTGCGGCAAATACGCATACTTGACTGGACCAAATAATGTCGAGTGAATACCCATACCTGCGATACCCGCGATCAACACCCACAGACTATGAGTCATCCAACCATAAGCGGCTAGGCACATAATGAAAATTTCCAGCAATTTAACCTTACGCGCCATTCCTCCTTTTTCAAACTTATCCGCCAATTGACCGGAAGTCGCTGAAAATAAAACGAAAGGTAGAATAAATAACCCAGGAATTAATTGATTCAGTAAACCAACATCTAATTTGGTCCAATTTAATGCATCAAAGGTCAAAATGGTTAGCAAAGCCGTTTTAAATACATTGTCATTAAATGCACCTAAAAATTGGGTCCAGAAAAAAGGGGCGAAGCGGCGTTGCGTCAGCAGCGAAAACTGGCTATGTTGACTCATAATTTACCTAATCAAATGAAACTTAAAGTGAAACAAATTCTAACGTAACTCACATCTTATAGGGCGATTCAATTGCAATATAGCCAAGCTATAAAAACATGGAGAATTGGCGCATTAAAGCGTAGCGTGGAACGCACAGATACTCACGGAAACTGAAAAAACGCGATCGCATGCTGCACCGGTAAAATCTCACAGGACAACTGCTTTGCAATCCGAAGCGCAGATTCAAGTTGCTCAGGCGTGGTACCCCACGGCCCCGGATTTGTCGTCACTTCATGTGAATAGAAAATCAACCAACCACCTTTGGATGCGGTTTGTTGTATTAGTTCAAAAATAGTGTCGGCGTCAGTGCTTTGTGCGTAAAGTGCCTGAGCACGTAAGGCATTCAAATCCGCTGTGCCGATTTGAGTACCGCCGCCGGTGATACGACTATAAGAAAAACGACGAGAAGCAGCGATTTTACTTGGCAAGTCATATGCGCCAAACGGAAAAGCAAAACCGACTTGTGGTAACCGATGCTGAGAAAAAAATTCTTGATTGCGCTGCCAATCGGCTTCTAGCGCAGCCAAACCCGTATTGGCGCAATTTGCATGAGAAAACGTATGACAAGCAATTTCATGGCCTCTTACCACCAGGTTCTGCAAATCCTGGACGGTGTGACAGGAATGCGATTGCTCTACGCCATCGGTTAATCCACCACACACATAAAAAGTACCAGTTGCCTGATAACGCTCTAAGATTTCTGCGCCCAAATGACATGCACTCGCTGGGACGTCGTCAAAAGAAAAACTGACGACACCACGTGACTTACCTAAGTTCAGATAGCGCTTGGCAACGTGCCGAGCAGCAAAGCGACTCAACTTTTTATACAAGAGCATCATCTGGCAATGGCAGGCGACGAACTCAGGTAATCCTGATACCTTTGCAAATTCATGCGGGCAGCACTTCCTGGTAAATTTTCATAGGTGTATTCGACACCTATTTTGATGACCGACTGACTAACATTTAACGTAGCAACATCACCGCGATTTCGTTCAAAATAACTATCGGCAAACAGACGAAAACCACGATCTATTTGATAACTGGCACCCAACCCAACCCGTTTCATTCTGGCTACCTGCGACGCGTTGCCAGTCAAGTTCACAATACCAGGAATATACACCTGAGAGCTATTTTGCATGACAGCAGATGCGTTAAACTGCAATTTATCTGAATACAACCACAATGCATCGAAGCGTACACCTTTGGTTACCACGTAAGAAATCGTCGGATCAACAATCGGAAATGGTTGATCAAATATTTGCGCATCGAGTCGCAATTGCGGTGTGTAACGGTAAGTACCTCGAACAATCGCGTTGGATAAATTGGTGTCGAGATTGCTGTACGTACTATAGCGACGACGTATCACCCCGATATGAGCACTGGTCGTTGTTTTAACACTGTACTGCCACTCGCCATCAAGATACAACTCAGTTTCTTTAAATTGTGTATCGTATTCAGGCTTGATCGCGCTGTTCACATAGGGAATATCGTAGATTTTCTCTATTTGATCCTGACTGCGATCAGTGTAGTTTGTAGTGGAGAAACGCATTCCACCCTCAACGCTTGAACCTGTCGGTGACATATAGCGTAAGCCTAATTGACGTCCGTCCTGCTTGTAATCATAAAGCTTATTGATAGGCAAATCGTAATACAGTTGAGTATAGAAAAGCTTAGGCATCAACCACCAGCTATCCGTCACTTTGATATTGACATCAAAACCAGCGATTCTATCGTGCTCGATATCTTTCTGCGACAAACTACCGTTGATGTAGTTAAACAAATGCTGGCCAGCACCCGCATTAATGCGACCGCTCAATAATTTACTCGCGACCCACTGAAAATCAGCATCTGCGCCACCTTGCAAGTGGTTGAGTGTGTCATCATGGATGTAGCGTCTGCCACCTAAGGAGCCGGTAAGCATCAATTTGGTATCGTTCGACAAGACCGGGATAATCACTCCGACTCGGATGTCCGCGCCCTCGACTGTATCGGTCTGATGGTGAATGATTTGCGCGCCATCCGACTGTCCGTCATAGTAACGAAACGGATTTTGGCTCTGGCTCAGCGAGGTCTCCATCTGCAACACTAATTCGTTGGTCGCATGCGCACTCAGGCTAAACAAAGCCACCAAGAGTAATGCAGCACTCTTTTTAAGCTCGAATTTATTTTGATGATGAACCAAAAGTTTCAATGCGCGCATCTGGCGTTTCCTATTCCGCTTGAACTACTGCGTTCTGGACTTGATTAGGAGCTAGACCTTGCGGGGTAAGACGAAATACCCTATCACAGCGTTTCGCTAATTCCGCATCATGTGTAACGATCACAAAGGCGGTACCTAGCGTCTCTGAAAGCTCCAACATCAATTCAAAAACCTGATTTGCCGTACTGCCATCAAGATTACCTGTAGGCTCATCAGCGAGCACACAGGCAGGTTGCGTCACCAATGCGCGCGCCAAAGCAACACGTTGGCGTTCGCCACCTGACAATTCGCCTGGCACATGCTTAACACGATGCCCTAGTCCTACTCTGTTTAAAATCGCCAGTGCTTGCTGCTGCGCTTCCTGGCGTGGTATCCGGCGGATCATCAATGGCATTGCAACATTATCAAGCGCAGAGAATTCTGGCAACAGATGATGAAACTGATAAACAAAACCCAAAGAACGATTACGCATCGTACCCCTTACGGACTCACTCATCGCGGCCAGATTTTCACCCAATAAATTGACCGTTCCAGCCGTTGGTGTATCAAGCCCACCCAACAAATGCAGCAAGGTTGACTTACCCGATCCCGAAGCGCCAATAATCGCTACCCGTTCGCCTTCATGCACACTAAGTTCAATATTCTTGAGCACTTGTACGGCTTCTACTCCTTCATTGAAGGTTTTACCTAAATTCGAACAACTTAAAACCGCTTTGCGATTTTGCAGATTGAAATTATTCATAACGCAAAGCCTCCACTGGTTTTACACGCGCCGCACGCCAGCTAGGATAAATCGTCGCAGCAAATGCCAGGACGATCGCCATGACACTGATTTGTATCACATCATTCCAGCGTAAATCAGATGGCAAGGCGCTAATAAAATATAAGTCTTTAGGCAATAAGTCGACCCCAAGCATGCGCTCAATGAAAGGAACGATCACGTCAATATTAAGGGATACCAACACGCCAAAGCCGATACCCAGAGCCGTTCCGACTAAACCAACTATGCCACCCTGTATCATAAAAATTTTCATGATTGAAGACGGCGATGCACCCAACGTACGGAGGATAGCGATATCCGCTTGCTTATCCGTCACTGTCATCACCAAGGTTGACACCAGGTTAAATGCGGCAACGGCGACGATCAAAGTAAGAATAATGAACATCATCGTTTTCTCAGTTTTGACAGCAGTAAAATAATTGCGATTTTGTTGCGACCAATCGCGGATCAACAAATCGCCGGTCAAAGTACGCGACAATTCCAGTGCGACCTTGGGTGCTGCCAACATATCTTTAATTTTCAGGCGCAAACCCGATGGTGATGCGAGGCGGAAAAATTTTTGCGCATCATCGATCTGCAAAAATGCCATACCCGAATCATATTCGTAATGACCAGCTTCAAATATACCCACCACGTTGAATGCCTTGATTCTTGGCAGCGTGCCAGCTGGCGTTATTTGTCCGTCAGGAGCTGCGAGACGTATTTTATCGCCGACATTGACGTGTAAGGCTGCGGCCAAAGCTGAACCTAAAATAATATTAAATTTACCCGCTTGCAGGTCAGACCATTTACCGACTTTGATCTTCTCAGCGACTTCAGACACTTTAGATTCCTGATCGGGCAAAACCCCGCGCAAGATAACGCCACGCATTGCATCGTCACCGATAATCATCGCCTGACCATCAACATAGGGTGCAGAAGCCAGTACGGATGAATTTTTCTGCGCTTGCAAAGCTGTTGCTTTCCAATCAGGAATAGCACCACTTGCATCAAAAACTTCTATATGCGCTAAAACAGATAACATCCGGTCGCGTACTTCTTTTTGAAAGCCGTTCATCACCGATAGGACGATAATCAACGCTGCCACGCCTAAAGCGATTCCAGCCATGGAGATCATGGAAATAAACGAGATAAAACTGTTTCGGCCACTACGTCGCCCCGCACGGGTATAGCGCAGGCCAACCAACCATTCAAAAGAGAGATTTTTCACTACAAATTTCATTTCAAAAATTAAAGCAGCCAGCAGTTTGCCACACAAAAGTTGATCATGATAGACATTTATTCAATGAAATCATGAGCTTAAACACTGCCTTTTTTACACCAGTAAAATGAGTGCCTCGTTTAAAGAGTAATCTCTATGTAACACAAATGCATCCGCAGCCCGGCTATCAACCTTGATTACTGAACTGCGGCAACGAAGCTTGTGGCATCGCTCTCAAGAAACGGAGAAGGATTAAATCATCTTATTCAAATAACTTTTGAACGCTCATTCAAATTGCATCTTTTTTTATCTTTGAAAAATCGAATCTGACTGATTCGACATATTCAGGCAAGAGTGTCACATTGCCGACGTCTCCACTCGTCGACAACATCACCCATACTTTTAATTTGATCGTTTCGTATCCAAAGCATAAAAGGACGATCAAACTTAAATTCCGCCCCACATTCGGAAAGTAAAAAACGCCGGACGTTTTGCGTGTTTCTATAGTCCTGATCTACCATAGTTTCTCTGCTAATTTGACCGCCATGCCAATCGAATTTCATTTGCGACTCCTTGACAATTTTGAAAAACACAAACAATCAGCTCACCCCCATCCTCATTATGATGGCACAACAACATAGCATAATAGCAAGCCAGTCATTTGACCACAGCAAAATACTCACCTGCAAGCAAAAGCCATGGAAACCCCGCATAAATCAAGGCGCTCCCCTTGCTTGCCGGTTTACCCTACAATGGCGGATATGAATACTTTAGAACTCATTTTACCCTTTAGCATCCCTCCAGCCGGACTAGAGAAAGATTTATTAAAAGCCATGCACGCACCAGCCCTGGCAAAACTGATCGCACGCTCACGATCGAAAGTACTGCTCACTGGCGAAGAATTTTCTAAAGCATTGGCACACGAATATTTGTTAGCTGGCGATCTGGATACAATTGATTTCTCCAGCAGCCCGGCAACCGCATGGGACACTATGCAGACCAACGGCGTAGCACCGCGAACAGGTTTCTGGTTTAGTTTACAGCCAGTCCACATCCATTTTGCACGTGATCATTTAGTTTTGATGGATCAGCGGCGACTGCAAATAACGGAAGATGAATCACGCCAGCTATTTGACCTTGCAAAAACGGTTTGTAATGAATTTGAGATGGAATTAGTGTTTGGCGATAGTCATACCTGGTTTTTAAGAAGTGATGCCTGGTCCGGTTTAAAAACTGCGACGGTTGATGCCGCATGTGGCCACAACATTGAAATCTGGATGGCGCAAGGCGAACATGCCCGGGCATGGCGTAAGCTGCAAAATGAAATACAAATGCTGTGGTTCTCACACCCTATCAATCAGCAACGCGAAGAAAGTGGCCAAAACACGATTAACTCGGTATGGCTTTCTTGCGGCGCAGGTAAGCCATCAAGCTGTGCAAAAGCGATCACGCGCCATGCAAACATGGGGGAGCTCAAGAGCCATTCATTGCCATCAACTGCTTCTGAAACCGTCATTCTTGATTCACTCACTGGGCCAGCAATGAACAGCGACTGGTCGTATTGGCTAGAGCAAATGCACGAATTGGAGAGGGAATATTTTATCCCCTTACTCAATGCCTTACAAAAAAATGAGTTACAAGAATTCAAGCTCATCTGCAGTGATGCCAGACAAATTGTGCAATTTACGTTGACACCTTGGTCGTTGCGTAAGTTTTGGATTAAGCCATCGTTGAGTAAATTATTTGCGGTGAAAAACGTATGACGCGAATTGCAACCCGTCCCTACAATCAACGCGAAGCCGAGCGTCTCAAACAAAATGGTATGCACCCTGTGCTGGCAAGACTATACGCCTCCCGTGGTGCGATCTCAGATAGCGATCTTAATACGGATTTGGCATCTTTATTAGCACCGTCCGGCTTACATCAATTAGATCTGGCAGCATGTTTTTTGGCAGATGCCATTGCGCAAAAAAAGAAATTAGTCATTGTCGCTGATTACGACTGTGATGGCGCAACTGCCTGCGCTGTCGGTATCCGTGGATTACGTATGATGGGTGGACATGTTGATTACATCGTCCCTAACCGTTTTGAATATGGCTATGGCTTGACGCCAGAAATCGTTGCTCTGACCGTCAAAGAGAAATCCCCTGACGTCATTATTACTGTCGATAACGGCATCGCCAGTGTTGATGGCGTAGCGGCAGCAAAAGCAATGGGTATCCCTGTCGTTGTCACAGATCACCATTTACCGGGTGATCAGTTGCCAGACGCAGCAGTGATCGTCAATCCTAATCAGCCTGACTGCGGTTTTTCAAGCAAAAATCTGGCGGGCGTCGGCGTGATTTTCTATGTCTTATTGGCTTTGCGAGCTGAAATGCGACGTAGAGGCATATTTGACCAACATAGCCAACCGAAACTCGATAATCTGTTAGATCTGGTTGCATTAGGCACAGTCGCTGACGTTGTCAAACTGGACGGCAATAATCGCATCCTTGTGGCGCAAGGTCTCAAGCGCATGCGCTTAGGACGCATGTGCCCCGGTCTTGCCGCCTTGTTTCGGGTTTCTGGTCGGGAACCGCGAACAGCGAACCCCTTTGATCTTGGCTTTGCTTTAGGTCCGCGCTTAAACGCCGCCGGTCGGTTGGCGGATATGTCTTTGGGCATAGAATGCCTGACCACCGATGATGAGTCACTCGCCTGGGAAATTGCGCAAGAACTCAATGGCATCAATGCAGACCGCAAAGACATAGAACGCGAAATGCAGGATGTAGCACTACTCCACCTGGATACTTTTGAACCAAGCTCCAGCCATACTATTACTGTTTATGACGAAAACTGGCATCAGGGCGTCATTGGCATCGTCGCTTCCAGATTGAAAGATAAGTTTTACCGCCCCACCATTACGTTTGCACCAGGAGACGATGGACTGATCAAGGGTTCCGGACGTTCTATACCAGGCTTCCATTTACGCGACGCCCTCGATCTAGTCTCAAAACAAGCTCCTGGTCTGATCCAAAAATTCGGTGGCCACGCAATGGCGGCGGGTCTCACCATGCGGCACGAAGATCTTTCTGCATTTCAACAGGCGTTTGAGGCAGTCGGCCAACAATGGCTATCGCAACTCCAACTCGAGCGCATTATAGAAACCGATGGGCATCTGGAAGAAGCTTACTTCACCACCGATTTTATCCAACTCCTGGCTACGCAGGTGTGGGGGCAAGGTTTCCCGCCGCCAGTTTTCTGTGATGAATTTAAGCTGGTCTCACAGCGTATTTTAAAAGAACGCCATCTTAAGTTAGTGCTTGAGAAACAAGGTGTCCGTTACGATGCTATCTGGTTCGGCCATACAGACGCACTGCCGGAGCGGGTGAATGTTGCGTTCAGATTGGATGCAAATGAATATAATGGTATTACGAAGGTTCAGCTACTCGTTGAACACATTGACTTATAAGCAATTTAAAAAATTTTGGAATGGTTGTTTAGCCGCAACCATTTCACGTAATTTAAAGCATTTTCCTCGGGGCTGTTTTACACTAAGTACAGCTTGCAGCCAGTCAACCTCATCGCTTTACGCATCATTTTATTTTTTGTATCTGATTTTTTGGCAGACCTACCTTAGATTTTCGAAACGGCTTTACAGCACAGCTTCTACGTCAAACATATTTGGCTATTTATCTAAAGGATTGCATCATGACTTCAGTCAAAATCCCGTTGCGGTACAAGTTTTTTGCTTCCCTGCTTGGCGTGCTTAGTTTTTCAGTTAGTAATGCCTATGCAGACGATGCAGACAAAACTTCCAATCTTAAAGTAAGCGGCTTTCTTTCTATTGTCGGTGGTCGGACATTTAGCGGCGAATTACCGGCAAACTACGCTGGCTCGCCTGTAATCAATGGCACAAGCTGCCCATGCTACACCGCTGACTGGTCAAACGCAGGTGTATACAACAATAGTTTTTCACTGCAACAAGAGTCGCGTGCAGGCATACAAGCAAGCTATGCACTCACCAAAGATTTTATTGTAACTGGTCAGGTCGTTGTTCGGGGTACCGACTCCACGCCGAATGTACAATGGGCCTACGCCAGCTATAAATTAAATAATGAATGGGAAATTCAGGTAGGCCGCAAACGCATTCCCCTTTATTTCTATTCCGACTTTCAGGATATTGGTGTTTCTTATCCATGGGTTAGCCCACCGCCGGAGCTATATGGCTGGGAGGTCACCAATTACAACGGTGCCAGTATCCGTTACCGGACCAGTGTAGGGGATAACAACCTCGCCTTTACTGCGTTTGGAGGTCGCGAAAAAGCTAACGACTCTTTATATGAAAAGCTAAATTACACTGGAAGAACCGATGTAACATGGAGCAATATACTCGGCGCCGATGCACAGCTTGAACGTGGCCCTTTGACCGTTCGCGGCGTCTACGTGCAAGCCGATGTCCATGTGGTCAATGCACTCAATGCACTCGATAGCAGCGCCAAGCTAGAGGCATATGGGGTTGCCGCGAATTTAGATCTGGATGACTGGTTTATTTTAAGCGAACTGACGCAGTTGAAAAGAACCTTTACTAATGCTGGTTACACTGTTACGGCCCCAGCCTACACGATAGGCGCTGGGTATCGCTATGGCTCCTGGACACCGTTCATCAACTATGCCAGTTACAAAGAAAAATCCTCCGACCTCACTCAATACCAACCACAATCTTACAAACGTACTTCCGCCACTCTTCGATATGACATCGACGCCAAAAGTGCCGTCAAAGTGCAGTTAGATAAAAATCAGGATGTCACCAATAACTATGGCGGCAACGTCAACGTATTCCGCATCTCTTACGATCGACTGTTTTAACAAGCGCACATCAACACCATCAAGCAATGGAAAATGGAAAACAGAGTGCAAGGCTTGTCCAACATTTGGTAACGAAGGAAAAATGATGAAAACGCGACTATTGGTTTTATTGACATTAACGTTGACAGCTCTGCCCTCTCTGGGAGAAATTGTGGTTGTCACTAACCCAGCGAATCCTGCAACCCGCATGCTACCAGATCAGGTTGCCCAGTTTTATTTAGGAAGCTCTACTATTTTTACACCGCTCGATCATGCAAAAGATTCCTCTCTGCATAAAGAGTTTTATGAAAAAGTCATAAAGAAAACGCCAGCACAAGTCGAAGCGATCTGGGCAAAAGCCTCGTTTTCAGGCAAAGGAAGTGCACCAAAAGAATTTGCGAACGACGCAGCGATAAAAAAAGCAGTAGCCGCAGAGCCGACATCTCTTGCATATATCGACAAGGCTTCTGTTGACTCCAGCGTAAAAGTTCTCCTGACGATCCCTTAAGTCACAAATTCGTCAAACTTGCATCAATCCAGGCGTAAATACTCATTGCCAATGCACTGATTTTACGCCTGAATGCTATCTCAACATCTTCGATGCTTTGACCATTTTGCTGACACATCGCTCCTGACAATTCCAAGTTATGATTTCCTGCAACCAGCTTTAGCGCTGTCTTGCCTCCCAGATCAATGGCTAATTGATTCGCCAAAGCAAGTTTGCAATGAGGATCATTATCCCCTGCAACTAATAATACCGGACGCGCTTCCGTAGCCAGCAATGGATAATGTTTTTCCTCCTCCTTGGCGCACAAAGGGGTTAACAAAATCGCTCCCAACAAATCCTTATCAGAAAGGCTCAGAGCCCAATGAATAATCGAATAAAAACTGGTTTTCCATGCTTTTTTTCGAATAATGATTTACTTGATTTAAATTTCGCTCAACTGACAACACTTTATGAAAATATTTGTCGCATCAGAGGAACCAAAGTAACATAATATTTGTCAATTGTAGCTATGCAAATAATGTTTCTATTTGCACTAGTTAAAATTTGTTCGCTTCGGTTGCAGAGTGATTTGATTATCGGTAAGAGCTCGAATTCTGTGCTTAAACGCTCGCAATCGAATATAAGAGACCGACGATTTTTATTTTCGCCGTGATGGTAAAAATAGTGATCATGCCATTAACATTCAGGAGACCCCAACAAGTGAAAGCTAAAGTATTGAGCGCGATCGCGCTAATGATCGCTGGTACTGCCAGCACAACCCACGTCTACGCCGCAGAAACAGCAAAAGCTGCTGCGCCTTCTGTTCTTCTGTCCGGGATTGACAGTCAATATGGAGATAAATCTGTTAAAGCACAGGATGATTTCTATCGCCATGTCAATGGTGGCTGGTTAAAAACCGCACAAATTCCAGCTGACCGTTCGTCGGCTGGCGCATTTATGGACTTACGCGAAGCGGTTGTACCACGACTGCACACAATCATCGAAGGTCTTTCTAAAGCAAAAAATGCAAATGGTACTGATGCTCAGAAAATCAGTGATTTGTATGCGAGCTTCATGGATACTAAGCATATTGAATCTTTGGGTTTGAAGCCACTTCAGTCAGATTTTGCAAAAATCGATGCATTTAACGATAAAAAGCAATTGCCAGCGTTAATGGCTTGGATGAATATTAATAGCATTAACGTCCCATACGACATTCAAGTTCATCAAGACAACAAAGATTCGACCAAATACGTCTTAGATATTTCGCAATCCGGTCTCAGCCTGCCTGATCGCGACTATTACCTGAAAGATGATGATGCAAAATTAAAAGATACGCGCGAGAAATATCTCAAGCATATTGAAAAAATGTTGACAATGGCTGGCGACAAAGATGCAAGTAAAAATGCGAGTGCTATTCTTGCTTTGGAAACTGAATTAGCTAAAATTCAATGGACCAAAGTAGAATTACGCGACCCGATCAAGGCTTACAATAAAGTTGAACTCAGCAAATTAAACGAAGTTACTCCAGGCTACGACTGGGATGCCTACCTGAGCGATTTAGGTGTTAAAGGCAAGATTGATTATCTGATCATCGGACAACCAAGCTACCTCACAGCAATGAATAAAGTGCTGATTGCAACGCCGATTGACACTTTAAAAGCCTATTTCAAATGGAATTTGCTGTCTTCAGCATCGGGCCAGCTACCTAAGCAGTTTAGTGAAGAAAGCTTTGCATTTTTCGGCAAAATTCTGCGCGGTGTTCCTGAACAAGAAATTCGCTGGAAACGCGGTGTACGCCTCGTTGACGCAGGTATGGGCGAAAGCTTGGGGAAAATGTACGTAGATAAATACTTCCCAGCAGATAGCAAAGCAAAGATGGAGACGCTGGTCAACAACTTGCTTCTGGCATACAAAAACAGCGTTGGCACTCTGGATTGGATGAGTCCGGAAACCAAAAAAGAAGCTTTGTCTAAACTGTCTACCTTCATGCCAAAAATTGGCTATCCAAATAAGTGGAAAGACTACACCTCCCTGCAAATCACCAAGGGTGACGCAGTTGGCAATTTACGTGCAATTCGTAGTTTTGCTGCAAAGACAGAACTTAACAAATTAGGTAAGCCTGTCGATCGCGAAGAATGGGGAATGACACCACAGACCGTCAATGCGTATTACAACCCAGAGATGAATGAAATCGTCTTCCCGGCAGCGATTTTGCAAGCACCATTCTTCAACCCAAAAGCGGATGATGCAGTGAACTATGGTGGGATTGGCGCTGTTATTGGTCATGAAATCAGCCATGGCTTTGACGACCAAGGGGCACAATACGACGGCTTAGGTAATTTACGTGACTGGTGGACGAAAGAAGACCACGAAAAATTTGCCACCAAAACAGCTGCATTGGTTAAACAGTACAGCAAATTTAGCCCAGTACCGGGTTATAACGTGAATGGTGAATTGACTCTGGGCGAAAACATTGCCGACAACTCCGGCATTTCGATCGCTTACAAAGCATATCAATTGTCCTTGGGTGGCAAACCAGCACCGGTTATCAATGGCATGACTGGCGATCAACGCTTCTTCATGGGCTTTGCACAAGTATGGCGTGGAAAAATACGTGAACAAGAAGCGATTATTCGCATCAAAACGGATCCTCACTCGCCAGGTGAATTCCGTGCAAATGGTGCATTACAAAACATGACGCCTTTCTACAAAGCGTTTGATCTTAAAGAAGGCGATAAAATGTACCTACCGGCATCTGAGCGCGTATCGATTTGGTAATAAATTGATCTTCAGTAGTGAGTTTACTCAATCTCTGAAGATCACTTGAATGACAAATAAAGCCGGTACGTATTTTGTAAATACGTACCGGCTTTTTCCTTTCAACAAACAATCCCATTGAATTACCGGTTTTGGGTGTTCAGAAGAACCACCACTACACCGCGCATAAAACAACTTCAGCTCACAATAAACACTTCCACACAGATCAGTTCTTCTTTGCCGAACTCTTTTTCGGTACTACACTGCATCTGACTTCAAATTATAAAATTATTGAAAAAAAACTTCGATCCAAGCTTGGATGCATGAATTTACCTTTTCAAACGCCGATTCTAATGAGAGCCTGGAGAAAGATGGCACGCGCTCGCGCATCTTAAATGAAGATTAAAACACAACTGCAGTTCGTAGAATACAATGCTTATATTCAGGAGATGTTTTACCGAAACTAAACTCTTTAAAAGTGATAGGGAAGTAATCTATGTCAGTGAATATGCTTCTTATACTATTTTTTTTAAATTGTAGCCTGGCTCACGCTGACCAACTGCTTATCTACATTGAGGATACTCAACCGTATGCGTACGCTAAAAATAGCAACACTCCTACCCCTATCGCTGACTTTGTAAAAACTATCGCCATACGCGCTGGCTATCAGCCAGAGATTCGGCCATTGAGCTGGATCGGTATTATGCACTTGGTCAATGGCTCGCAACCTGTGATTTTTTTCCCAGTTGCACGGACGCCGTTTAGAGAAGATAAATATATTTGGCTTGGAGGATTAGCTCATGTCCGAGGCTATTATCTGTACAAGAAAAAAGATCGAATAGATATACAAATTAATAAACTCGAGGACGCAAAAGAATATCGTATCGGCGTGATTGAAGATGATGCCAGAGAACAATTTTTAAAATCAAAGAATTTCAAAGCGAGCAACAATGGTGGCCTTATAAATATTAGCGACAATAACGAGGGCATACGTCTTTTATCAGTTGGCCGACTGGATTTGCTACCCTTATCACAAGATAATTTTGATCACAATTGTGCCACGTTCTGCCAAGACTTCGTCACTACAATCAATCTTGGCTTAGAACTAGACCTGCAACTTGGTGCTAATAAAGCGACCTCAAAAGATGTAGTTGATAGACTTAGAAATGCTTACACCAGCTTACAAAAGGATGGCACACGTCAACGTATGCTAGGGAACAATTAAAGCAAGAGGAGAACACTAATTGCCCGCGTGTTCTTCCTGTCAAACAATGTAAATTTCAGCCAAACTGGAGATTAATTCAGAATTCCCGGTCAACTCAGGCCACAAAATACCGTTATAGAGTCACGGGTTTGTTAATCAACCAAATATGGTGGCATCATGAACAAGACACAGCATCCTTCAAAAGAACAAGTCAGGGATTTTTTGAAGCAGAGACAAATCGGGCACACACCACCACCTGACGTGAAAGAAATACGCCGACAATTAGGTTGGGATTTAATTGAAGCGCAACGTCAATGCACTAATAAATGAAGCACTAAGGCTGAGAATACAACTAAATAGCGCCAAGATTTGTGCGTAAATTTTCGCTAAAAATCATTATCAAGATTTTTAGCGATGTTGTTTTCATAAGCTCATTTATTCAAGTATTTACCCGTCAAAAAAAATCTAGCTTTCCTCGTTTATTGTTTCGTTGCGTATGCGTTCAAAGAAACTTACCACATCAGCCTCTATACGTGTTCGCGCAAAACCGGGCAGGCTTTGCCAGATTCGCTTTCCATAGGGCTTAGAGATTAACCTAGGGTCGCAAATCATCAAAACACCGCGATCAGTCTCATCACGAATTAAGCGCCCTGCCCCTTGCTTGAGGTTGATAATTGCTTCAGGTAACTGATGATGCACAAAACCATTCAATCCCTTTTTTTCCATCGCCGCAATGCGTGCTGCAAGCACAGGATCATCGGGAGGCGAAAATGGTAGCTTATCGATAATTACTAAAGATAAAGCATCCCCGCGAACGTCGACACCTTCCCAAAAACTTTGACTACCAATTAAGACGCCATTGCCAGATGCCCGGAATCGATCGAGTAATTCAGTACGACCAGCATCTCCTTGCACAAACAAAGGAAATGCCAAGCCGCGCTTTTCAAATTCATCTTTGAGTTTTTCAGCACAAAATTTAACCGCCTTTAAGGTGGTACATAGTAGAAATGTCCTCCCCCCGGCCGCAGCAATAACCGGTAAAGCCGCATTCACAACTGCTTCAGTGTAGTCTCTGGAATTTGGATCTGGCATTCCATTGGGGACGTAGAGAAATCCTTGATTCTGATAATCAAACGGACTAGGCCATGTATGAGCTGGTTCATTCCATAAACCCATCTGAGAAACAAAGTGAGCAAAATCATTTTTTACTGCCATGGTAGCGGAAGTAAATATCCAAGCCCGCGGCACTCCCTCTCTTTGTTTGTTAAAAATTGGGGCGATCGATAAAGGTGTTCGATGCAGTTGCAAAGAAACTGAAAATGCCTCAACCCATAAAACGTAATCTCCTTGCTTCTCTTTACCGGAGGGTTCGGCGTTCCAGGCGTCGATCTGATCACTAAGCATAATCGCTCTCGCCCTGCACTGCTCAATGGTTTCCGCACGCTCTGCCTGCTTCTCTAATACACCAATCAAGTCGCTCATACTAGATTTAAGTGCTTCAAGTGCTTCGAAAAACGGACTCGAAGGTGCGATTTGATCGATAGACAGACGAACAATATCCTGCGGAAATGCTAAACGCAGATCACGTGCAGCCCGCTCAACCGGCGCAACCAATTTAGCCCACTCAGCACCGTCTCGGGCATGCGACAAACCCTCTGCTAACGTGTCGCGGCAAAGCTCAAGTACTTGAGAAGTCGAAATAGTATCGCCAAAAAACAATGTCGCAGTCTCAGGGAGTTGATGTGCTTCATCAAAGATGACGGTATTTGCAGACGGCAACAGCTCAGCGATGCCAGTATCTTTTAAAGCGACATCGGCAAAAAAGAGATGATGATTGACCACGACTACATCGGCCTGCTGCGCTTCTTTACGCGCCTTCATTACAAAACAATCTTGATAATACTGACACTCAGACCCCATACAAGTATCTTTGGTCGAGGTCACCAGATTCCAGACACTCGCATTTTCCGGAACACGCGAGAGTTCAGCCTTATCGCCACTATTTGTTGTTTTTATAAAACGAGATATATCACGAAGATATCCTACGTCTTCACGCGAACTTAAACGCCCATTTTGCAAAGTGCGTTCAAGGTGATAATGGCAAAGATAATTCGACCGCCCTTTAAGCAACGCGACAGATACAGGTGCTTTCAAGACCTTTTTTATTGTCGGAATATCTCTTAAAAACAACTGATCTTGAAGATTTTTGGTACCAGTTGAAACAATGACCTTCCCACCCCAGAGCAAAGCGGGCGCAAGATAGGCATAGGTTTTACCAGTTCCGGTTCCGGCTTCAGCCAGCAATGTACTTTGACCTGCAATCGCACTGGCAATTGCTTTCGCCATCTCCGTTTGCGAATTGCGAGGGCGATACCCCGCAATTGTTGCGCTTAGCGGACCCGAAAGCCCAAAAATATGATCAACTTCTGCGTCATGTACGCCAGGAGGTGTTTCTTTGGTCGGAATTTCAATCAAAATGAGAGCATTCAAAAACTAAAAGCAAATAAAAAGGCATGCGCGCAACAATAAATCACGCCGGCACATCTGGAGTTAATTGAATCTTGAGCAAAGTGATATGATCTTTCAATTGCAATTTCCGCTTCTTTAAGCGTCGCAATTGTAACTCATCATGATCTGGATCCTTTGTCAGCGCATTTATTACCACATCAAGATCCCTATGCTCAACTTCTAACTCAATAATTCGTTGTCGTACTTGTTCAGGATGGCTCATAGCCTTCAGCTTAAAGTAAAATAGTGTTAATTAGTATCAAAACATGGAAAGCCAAATAATTGACTTCCCACTAGTGTAATCTACCAAGACGTATGAGCCAATATAAGATAGAAGCTGGCACCGGGCAACATATCGGTGACCGACAGGAACAACAGGACAGGGTCGCCCTTTTTGCGGCTCCGCACGCCCCAGGCTATATGATGGCCGTGGTTGCTGATGGCATGGGTGGCAAAAGCGGCGGCGCTCTCGCGGCCGAGCAAGTTATTCGTACTAGCAAACAGTTATTTGACGAATTTTATCCCGGCAATGACGTTAAGGCATTACTGGAAAATATTCTCAATGAGGCCCACACGGTTATTAAATTAACTGCGGTATCAGCAGAAAAAGAGCCCCATAGTACTTTTGTAGCCCTGGTAATTACTCCTCAACAAGAAGCAATATGGGCTCACGCTGGTGATTCCAGGTTATACCGTTTTAACGGCCCCAATTTTGGTGATAAAACTCGCGACCATTCATATGTCGAAAAACTAGTAGAAGAAGGGAAAATTCTCCCTGAGGAAGCTAAAACACACAAGTTATCAAATATCTTAGTTAACGTTTTGGGCTCGACGAACACACACCCCTTCATCACATTTGGGCAGCACGACGATTTAAAAATTGGTGACAGTTTCTTATTATGTTCTGACGGACTGTGGCATTACTTTGAAGATAATGAGCTTTCAGCCGCCGTAGCCGCAAATACACCAAGACAAGCTGCAGAACTGTTGATTCGTAAAGCCCGTGAACGCGGTACGCCACGAGGAGATAATTGCACATTTGCAATTATCAAACTCATAGAGCCACCTGAAGAAATCAGAAATTATACTGTTCAAAAAATGCGTCGAGCAATTTAAACTAGTTTTACTAGTCCCCAAAAAAACGCGGCACGATAATCTCTGTGCCGCATTTTTCATCCAAATTCATGTAGATATAAATTAACTAGAACTGGATTTCTTCTCGAAATCGATCGCTTCAAAATTAATCACATTACTATCTTCTTCAGGCAATTTAGGAGCAACGCTAGAACCCGTGGAAGCAACAAAAGAATTACGCTCACGGGCTACTTCTCCCATCGATTTTTGACGCTCCAGTTCATTCGCGATAGAAATCAGCAAGAGAATGTCTCTATACACAGGCAACTCAAACCCCATACGTTTTCCATCACGGTCGTCGATAAGCAAACTTTCAAGGAACGGCAAGATATCATTCGTGTTCCACATCGAACAGATTTTTCTAGATAAGTGCTCAAAATCGTCGAGGTGTCTGGTCGGCAATGTTGATGGATCAATTTCAAATTCCGGAACATTTGCATTGAAAAAAACGACAAACCGATCGCGCAAATGATCATATTTTTCTTTACTTCCCACAACTCTGTACAAATCCATCAAATAAAGCCATGGCACCGGCGATTCAGGATGCTCCAGTTCCGCCTGAGGCTCCAGTATTTCTATCGCTCGCTCAGGATCATTCACAGACATCCAGAACTCAGCTTCTTGAGTAACATCCGAGATTTCTTCTACTTTGACTGAGCTTGTCCGAGACGAGAAGAAATTGAAGGTACTGCTGTTGGTGTCTTCCAACGATGGAGTGTAATTTCGTCCAAACACAGACGGCGCCTCTAAGCCACCTAAAGAAGCGTCAGCTGCTGACAGAGTTTTAGAATGAGATGAATTTCCACCTAGTGCTGGACGCGAATAGGACTCAGGGGAATCGGTTGATACACTCGTCGTTGTCGGACCATAACTGGCTTGCACACTATTGACCAAATCTTCAATGTTCAACTTAGTTTCCGGGGCAGGCTTAATTTCTTTTTGCTCCCACCAAGTAGATGATGTCTTTTTGTGTATGCGTTTTACATACGCAACCAACATTGCTACAATTGCAATTGCACCAGCGACAAGGAAAACTAAAAGGTAGAACCAGGTTTTGGGAATCGAGCTTTCTTTTAATTCGTCAATAGTTGACTTATCTTGCTGAATTTGACGTTTTAACTGTGCCGATTCTTTTAGTAATAACTGATTCTTTTGTTCAGTCGACTCAAGTTTCCCGGGAGCAATCTGCGGGATATCCTCACCACGCATCATCGCAGCATATTGCGCTTGCGCAAGGCGTAGCTCGGCAGACGCATCGCTCTCTTTGCCATCGGTTCGTGCTGATATTGTGTCAGCCATCCTCAAGCCTTGAGGTACCAGTTCAGGCTCATCCGACAATTTTAAAGCGTCTCTTACAGGCGAAGATACCGATCGTTGACTAACCGGCTTTAAATTTTTATCATTTTTTTTTACCGTCGCTGATTCAGAGACAATTTCAGATTTCTGCTTAGGTGAGGTTTGCTTAGGTTTAGATCGCAAAGGAAGTTTATCTATTTTCCCTTCTGCGCCGGGAGGGATGTTTACTTTCTGTTCCAGTAAAGGCAAAGCTATATTTGGTGCCGATCCCGAAATTTCAGGCGGATCGAGCAGAATCATATACTCACGGTGCAACTGCACTTCGCAAGCAACATGAACAGTAACTTTAACCGCTGGTTCTTGTATATTTTTACGGGTTGCCAAGTGCAAAAATTTAGCATTTCCCTGAGAACTTATTCTTAAATCAACATTGGATAATAAAACGCCCTCGGCAGATTCAATAGTCGCACGAAAACACCCAGCATCAATATCTTGCGCATCAATGCCGGTCACGTCTAACTGCGCCCTCAGTTGCTGCCCAAGCGAAGACTGAACGCGAAGACCACCCATACCGAGAGCATGGGCGTCGTCGATCGTGCCAGCTAAAAGAGCGCTCAGACACAAAAGATAAAGAGAGGATCTTTGGTATGGAACAAAAATAATAATGTCCTCAGTGATAAAATAGAAACAATTTTCTTTCTTGCAATCGTACCCAATCGCAATCTTACTGTGGTTATAACAAAACTATCACACTCTGAAAATGCTAAAGAAGAAACAAAATGCTTTGCCTATGAGAAATTTCATAATATTTATCAATTTAAACAACAAATGTATTTATTTCAATCATACGCTGCAGCCATTTAGTTACTAATTATTTCTTCCGAAAATCAAGAATTTTTTTCGAAATTCCGCGCAAAATATTTACTTCTTCAACCTCTAATTGAGCACGAGAAAATAATCGTTTTAAACGCGGCATCAGCTTCTTTGGGCTCTTCGGGTCCAGAAAATCAATCGCGACCAAAGCTTGTTCAAGATGCTCATACATCCCTTCAACTTCTTCAATAGAAGCAGCTTGGCCGTGAAAGCCGACGTTACTTCTTGTTTCAGTTTCAGTCGCCAGTCTGCATTCGTATGCCAACAATTGAATTGCCTGGGCCAGATTTAAGGATGAATAGTCCGGGTTAGCAGGAATATTGATCAAGCCCTGACAATTCATGACGATTTGATTAGGCAATCCGTAGCGCTCGCTTCCAAACACCAAGGCAACCTCCCCCTCCTGTGCTGGAGAAATGCGCTCCGCCACTGCTCTAGGTGTAAAAATTGGCGGCGAGAACTCTCGCAGCCGTGCGCTGACCGCCGCAACAAATTTACATCCTGACAAAGCGTCTTCAATCGACGTTACGATTTTTGCTTTCTCCAGAACATCCAATGCTCCACTCGCAAAGGCAATAGCATCAGGATGCGTTAATGCATCACCAAAACGAGGATTAACCAGAATTAACTGCCCAAAACCCATAGTTTTAATAGCACGTGCTGCAGCCCCAATATTGCCCGGATGGCTAGTTTCTACCAGTACAAAGCGCAGTCTTTGAAAAAGAGATGTGTCAGTTTCTGTCAAGTTCATTTAAAATAGCAAGATTAAGCGTTAATTGTTATGTGGTTGAGCGGCCTTTTTTGCCCGACGAAAGACAGTAGCGCACGCTCTTTATCATTTTTGTGTAGCAAACCTCACTCTTTCACTCTTAGGTGATTGAGCTACGTTTGCCGTCATTTTATCGGAAACCTTATGCACCCAATGCTCAATACGGCTATTAAAGCCGCTCGTCGCGGCGCGACAGTTATTAATCGCGCTTCTTTTGATCTCGATCGCGTCAGCGTAACAGAAAAACATTTCAATGATTTTGTCACTGAAGTGGATCAAGCCGCGGAAGCCGCAATTATCGAAGTGTTGAAGACAGCATATCCCGACCACGCAATTCTTGCTGAAGAATCGGGTGCATCCACTAATTTGCACGACGAAAGTGAATATGTCTGGATCATTGATCCACTAGATGGTACGACTAACTTTATCCACGGTTTTCCGCAATATTGCGTTTCCATCGCTTTGCAACACCGTGGCATCATTACCCAAGCCGTTGTCTACGACCCAACACGCAATGAAATGTTCACCGCAACTAAAGGCGGCGGCGCATTTCTGAACGATAAACGCATCCGAGTTACCCGTTGCGACAAAATTGCTGATGCGTTGATTGGAACTGGCTTCCCCTCACGCGACCTGTCCGGCCTCGACCAATACATGGAAATGTTTAAAGTCATGACAAGTAAATGCCAAGGCCTGAGAAGACCAGGTTCTGCGGCACTGGACTTAGCCTACGTAGCAAACGGTCGCCTCGATGGCTTCTTTGAAAAAGGTCTGGCGCCGTGGGATATCGCTGCGGGCTCATTGTTGATCACAGAAGCAGGCGGCATCGTTGGCAATTTTGTTGGCGATTCTGATTACCTGTACAAAGGCGATGTATTGGCAGGAACACCAAAAGTATTCGGGCAAATGGTCAATTTGCTTCAACCATTTGCAGCATCAGAAAAAAAATAGATTTATCTCTTTTACATTCAGCATTTTTTTTGCTGAATGCCCTTTTCACAAGACTGGCGAAAGCCAGTCTGTGCGTTCATCAGATCAGTAGAAACACATGCCCTCATTTATTGAACTCGGCTTATCCGAGGACATTGTTCGTGCCGTTAGCGAACAAGGTTACACATCACCAACCCCTATCCAGCTTCAAGCTATTCCAGCTGTCATCAAGGGTGGAGATTTATTGGCTGGCGCGCAAACCGGTACCGGAAAAACTGCGGGATTTACCCTCCCGGTACTGCAGCGTCTATCGACTTCGCCAAACGCACCAAAAGACAAAGTTTCCAAACGCCCTATCCGTGCACTAGTGCTGACGCCGACACGCGAACTCGCCGCTCAGGTTCAGGAAAGCGTTGAAACCTATGGCAAATATGTTCCATTGACCTCTGGCGTGATTTTTGGTGGCGTTGGCATCAACCCACAAATCAAGTTACTTAAACACGGCGTCGATATTTTAGTTGCGACACCTGGCCGCTTGCTCGACCATCATCAACAAGGGACCATCGATTTACGTAACATCGAAATTCTGATTCTGGATGAAGCAGATCGCATGCTAGACATGGGTTTCATTCACGACATCAAAAAGGTGTTAGCGATATTGCCGCCTAAACGTCAGAATTTATTGTTCTCGGCCACCTTCTCTGACGACATCAAAGTTCTGGCTGACCGGCTTCTGAATAATCCGGAAATGATCGAAGTTGCTCGCCGCAACTCGACCGTGGAAGTGATTGCACAGAAGATTCATCCAGTTGACCGCGATAAAAAACACCCCCTGTTAGCGCATCTGATCAAGACACATCAATGGTCGCAAGTACTGGTGTTCACACGCACCAAACACGGCGCCAACAAATTGGTTGAACAGTTAGCTAAAGACGGTGTGGCAGCCATGGCGATTCATGGTAACAAGAGCCAGTCTGCACGCACCAAAGCGCTGGCTGAGTTTAAAGATGGCAGTCTGCCAGTGTTGGTTGCGACTGACATCGCTGCACGCGGTATTGACATTGACCAATTGCCACACGTGGTCAACTACGATTTGCCTAACGTACCAGAAGACTACGTACACCGCATCGGTCGTACCGGTCGCGCGGGTGCAACAGGTGAGGCAGTATCGCTAGTTTGTGTTGACGAATTTAAATTGTTGGCAGACATTGAGAAATTCATCAAGCGTCAGATTCCACAAGAGATCATTGATGGATTTATCCCCGACCCACACGCCAAAGCGCAACCTATCCAATTACGCAGTTTTGACGGTCGCGGCGGCAATCCAGGCGGGAGAAGCCCACGTCCACAGTCTGGCAATAAACCTGCTCAGGCACGCACGCCAAATCGCAGCGCACCTGCTGGCGCAGTATCAGCGCGCGAAGGCGGCAACAAGCCACGACCACAGGGAAGTCGCCCAGCCGTAAAGCAATCGACCCCAAGACGCTCCGGCGGTCGCGGTAACGGTTAATCAGTCTTTCTCCGGACAATAATTTTAGGGTAATAAATCAGGTAAGTTCTATCTGAGTTTATTACCCTGTTTTCATTTGGGCAGCGAAATTTATCAATACTCCCCCGAGCAGTACCGCGGCGCCATATAAACGCCTGACGCCATCAAGCGAGGGCTTTGGTCGTTTATAATGTGCACTCAATGATGCTCTAGCGCATTTGCACATTACACATATCGCCAATAGCTAAACGCAGTATGGGTAAATTCAAAGTACAAAGCCCACAGACAGAGAAGCTTCACCTCAAGAAAATATCACCTGATTACAGTACAAAATAAGAACAATCACATGGTTACGAATGACAAAGCAGTAAGCCACACCCCAATGATGACGCAATACCTGAACATCAAAGCGGAGCACCCGGATACCTTGGTGTTTTATCGCATGGGAGACTTTTATGAATTATTTTTCGGCGACGCTGAAAAAGTATCTCGCCTGCTCGGCATCACTCTGACCCAACGCGGCAGCTCGGGGGGCAATCCAATCAAGATGGCCGGCATCCCATTTCATTCGCTTGAGCCATATCTCGCGAAACTTGTAAAAATGGGAGAGTCTGCTGCCATTTGCGAACAGGTCGGTGATCCAGCAACCAGCAAAGGACCGGTCGAGCGCAAAGTCATGCGCGTGATCACTCCTGGCACCTTGACTGATACCGATTTATTGCCGGAAAAGTCTGAACGCCCCCTACTCTCACTATGCTTACTGCAGCATCGTAAAACAGTCACCGTTGGCTTATCATGGTTGTCATTAGCAAGTGGTGCGCTGAAATTAATGGAATTCGCCACCGATGAAAAATCATTACTTCAACGCCTGCAACAAGAATTAGAACGCATCTCCCCGGCTGAGATTTTGATTTCCGCAGGCACACTATTACTGGACGAACATTATCAGGCATTGCCAGGTAAATTTTCTGAAGTACCGGATTGGCATTTTGATGTCAAACAAGGCCAAAAATCCCTGCAAGATCAATTAGGCACAAACTCTTTGACTGGATTTGGCGCTGAAAACTTAAGCGCCGCAATTGGTGCATCAGGAGCGTTGTTACGGTATGCCGAAAGCACACAGGGACGTGGTTTAAAACACGTCAACAGCTTAGCAGTTGAAAGTGAGCATGAATTTATTGGTCTCGATACCGCCACGCGTCGCAATTTGGAGATCACAGAAACCTTACGTGGACAAGAATCACCGACCTTATTCTCTTTGCTCGACCATTGCCGCACTGCGATGGGAGCACGTTTGCTACGTCACTGGCTGCACCATGCTAAACGTGATCAGAGTATCGCACGTGCCCGACATGATGCGATCAAAGCGTTAATCAATGCTGATTCAGCCGATGGCCTTGCCACCACCCTGAACTCGGTTCCCGATATCGAACGGATTACTACCCGCATCGCTTTGCAATCAGCGAGGCCACGTGACTTATCCGGTTTGCGCGATGGTTTGCAACATTTACCCAATTTGCGCAATTACGTCAGCATGTGCATTGCCGACAATCAAACCAGCGTTCTGACGAAAATACTCGCCGATCTCGCCACACCGGCTGACTGCCTTGATTTGCTAGAACGTGGGTTGATGCCTTTGCCTGCCACCATGGTCAGAGATGGAGGCGTGATTGCGACCGGATTTGATGGTGAACTCGATGAGTTGCGCTCATTATCAGAAAATGCGGGACAGTTTTTGGTCGATTTGGAAGCATCGGAACGTGAACGTACCGGCATCGCCAATCTGCGCGTTGAATACAACCGCGTGCATGGGTTTTATATCGAAGTCACCAATGGTCAAACGGATAAAGTCCCTGAGAACTATCGCCGCCGTCAGACGCTGAAAAATGCCGAGCGCTATATCACGCCAGAATTAAAAGCATTTGAAGACAAAGCCTTGTCTGCGCAAGAACGCGCACTGGTGCGTGAAAAAATGCTGTACGAAAAATTACTGCAAGATTTATTGCCACACATCAGCCTGCTGCAAGCGATTGCTCATGCCATTGCAGAGCTTGATGCGTTAGTGAGCCTGACCGAACACGCAACTAAAAACAATTGGTGCGCACCACAATTGGTTGCTGAACCAGTTCTGCAAATTCGTCAGGGCCGACATCCTGTCGTTGAAAATCAGATTGAACGCTTTATCGCGAATGATTGTGAGTTGTCACAGGAGCGTAAATTGCTGTTGATTACTGGCCCGAATATGGGCGGTAAATCAACCTTTATGCGTCAAGTGGCGCTAATCACCTTACTCGCCTACGTCGGCAGTTATGTGCCCGCCAATTCCGCCACAATCGGGCCTATTGACCGTATTTTCACTCGTATAGGAGCCGCTGATGATCTGGCAGGTGGACGTTCTACATTTATGGTGGAGATGACAGAATCAGCAGCCATTTTAAATGGCGCAACCGAAAACTCTCTAGTGCTGATGGATGAAGTTGGACGAGGCACCTCAACCTTTGACGGGCTGGCACTGGCGTGGGCGATTTCCAAGCATCTCATTCAGGTCTCGAAGAGTTTTACGCTCTTCGCGACGCATTATTTTGAGTTAACGCAATTACCAGATGTGCATCCAAGCGCAGAAAACGTACATCTTTCTGCGGTTGAGCACAAAGAAAACATCGTCTTCTTACATGCGGTACAAGCGGGGCCTGCCTCACAAAGTTATGGCCTGCAAGTCGCTCAATTAGCCGGTATACCACAGACCGTAATACGCTCGGCACGCAAGCACCTGGCCGAACTCGAAGCACATTCTTTGCAATCAACACCGCAATTTGATTTATTTTCAGCTACACCTGGCATTGCGGCAATAGAGCAAGAAGTCGCTGAAGCGGAACCAGTCAATACGGAATTGGATGACGCCCTGACTTCACTGGATCCGGATACCATGACACCGAGAGAGGCTTTAGATGCCTTGTATGAGTTAAAAGTATTGCACAAGCAAACACGCAAAGCCTAAAAAGTAAAAAAGCCGCATCTTGCGGCTTTTTTACTTAAACAGCGAGCTACACGAAATTAGTGGATTGGATGGCTTCGATATTCATTACCAGCGTCATCATCCTCATCGTCGTCATGATGATGACCATGCGCGCCGTGTACATGTCCATGAGCAATTTCCTCATCCGTTGCAGCACGCACGTCGTCAACTGTCAGGGAAAAGCGTAAAGCAATGCCCGCCAATGGATGATTTCCATCCAACACAACTTTATCATCGGCAATATCGGTCACAGTGAAAATATGCGCCTCTTCTTCTGAGGACTCGTCTGAATCATCAGCATCTTCAGGCATACCTTCAAATTGCATGCCTACTTCCAAAGGAGATGGGAAACGTGAACGAGGCTCAACTTTGACCAGTGCAGCATCATAATCACCAAATGCGTCTTCTGGATTTAATTGTAAAGTTGTCTCAAACCCGACTTCTTTACCTTCTAAGGCTTCTTCAATTTTTGGAAAAATATTGTCGTAGCCACCATGAAGATAAACCATAGGCTCTTGCCCCTCTTCAATCAGGTTATCTTGCGCATCTGTTAATTTATAACGCGCGGTAACCACTGAGTTTTTGACAATCTTCATACAAAGTCCTTAAAAAAATATTCATCCTTGATTATACCTGTCTGGAACAAGCATGAAGGCAAGCCTATAATGCTGATATGAAAAAAAATTCCACACCTCTACCGCTTCTGGGCGGACTCAGCGCCGATCAATTCTTCAGCGAGTACTGGCATAAAAAGCCACTCGTGATCCGACAGGCAATTCCAGCATTCGCTCCCCTTCTGACACCAGCAGAGTTATTTGAACTCGCCGCGCAAGACGATGTTGAATCGCGCTTGATCAGCTTCTTCAAAAAACACTGGGAAATGAAAAACGGCCCAATTAATAAGCTGCCACTCAAAGAGAAAAAAGACTGGACACTGTTAGTACAAGGCGTCAATCTGCATCACGAAGCCGCTGATAATTTACTGCGCCAATTCCGCTTCATCCCTGATGCAAGATTGGATGACCTGATGATCAGCTATGCTGCCGATGGCGGAGGCGTAGGCCCACACTTTGATTCCTATGACGTATTTTTGTTGCAAGCGCATGGTCAACGTCGCTGGCAAATCGGGGCGCAAAAGGATTTATCCCTCATCGAAGGCATGCCACTGAAGATACTCAACAACTTCACACCTGAACAAGAATTCATTTTAGAGCCAGGCGATATGCTGTATTTACCGCCACAATATGCTCACGATGGTGTAGCAATAGGTGAGTGCATGACATATTCGATCGGATTCCGCGCACCTTCCCATCAAGAGCTCGGTCAATCATTTCTCAATTTCATGTCCGACACGATTGAGTTACCAGGTCGTTATCAAGATCCGGAATTGCAGGCGACCAGCCACCCGGCTGAAATAAGCCAAGAGATGGTCGAAAAAATTGCCGCAGAAATTGCAAAAATTAAATTTTCTGAGGAAGACATTACGATTTTTATTGGCGAATATTTGTCCGAACCAAAATCAAATGTGTTTTTTGATTCACCAGAAAAACCACTAAGCCCCAAACGCTTTGCGCAAAACGCGCAAAAACGTGGTCTCAAACTCGCACTAAAAACATCCATGCTCTACAAAGGCAAACATGTTTTCATTAATGGTGAATCTTTTGCAGTGCAAAAAGAAGACGCAAAATTATTAACCAAACTAGCCAACGACAGATGTTTAAGTGGCGAGGATCTAAGCGACACAACCGAAGATGTCTTAGAGGCCTTTTGTCTTTGGTATGAAGATGGCTGGTTGCAATTAACATAAGAATTGTTGCTTTTCCGCACTTGCACAAAGACGAAAAACAACCAATTTCTGCAAAAATCCGGTAATTTCAGATTTAGATGCTTTCTTCAGTGCAAATTTTTAACAAAATAGAGGCAATTCGGCATCAATATCTATTCCATTGCCTGAAAAATCATTATAATCATGGGCTAGGAAACTTTCGGAGGTGCCGGTGCGATATTTTGCATTCGCATTCTTCGAGTAAGCCTATAGAGCGATAATTACCGGTAATTATTCATCGCAAAATTTTGATCTTATTTTTTTGATCTACTTATTGAAAGTACAAACATGAAAAAATCACTCTTGCTCGTATCCCTGTTGGCAATCGCTTTGGCAGCTTGTGGCAAAAAAGAAGAAGCACCTGCAGCATCCGCAGTTGCTCCAGCTCCAGCTTCAGCAGCAGTAGAAACACCAGCAGCAGCTCCAGCACCAGCTGCAGCATCTGACGCAGCTCCAGCTTCTGACGCAGCTCCAGCTGCTTCCGCAACAGCGGCACCAGCTTCCAAGTAATTTTTTATTGCTTGTAAAAAGCCGACCAATTGGTCGGCTTTTTTTACGCCCTTTTACACCCTTTTACGCCCAGATGCTGCGATTTTCAAAAACTAGATAATGGCAACATGAATTAGGCAAAAAAAAGCACGGCAGTTTTTGCCGTGCTTTTTCTATGAAATAATTGACTTAGAACGAATTATTTCAACTGATCCTGTAACAACTTCAGTATTTTCTCAGCAACCGCAGAAGAATCAGGTTTACCATCCACATCCTGAACAGATACATTGCTCAGATCACCGCTTGCTGCGTTTTTAACGTAAACGCGATATTTTTGTGCATTTTTTGAAGCTTCACTAGACGATCCAAACAATTTAGAGAAGAATCCTTCGCTCGCGCCTTTGGTTTTAGCATCGATATCCTGATCAATATAACGAACAAAATATAAACCCTTAGAGCGATCCCTGTCTTCGACAGTAAATCCAACACGATCAAGCGCCAATCCTACGCGGCGCCATGCACGATCAAAACCCTCGTCCACGGAAATATAGCTGACATCACCTTCTTTCAGCAATTGCGCATGCGGTTTAGCAGTTGGTGCAGCGGAAGCGCTCACAGCAACCTTAGCCCCTTCGGCATCAGCACCTAAACGCACCATCAAACGCGTCAGGAATTCAGCCTCAAGACCGGTATCCACGGGACGTGGCGTCCAGGCAGTACCGTCCTTTTGCGCTCCAGTCAACACCTCTTGTGCACCGCGATGGCTAATGTAGATTTCTACTTCGCCATTCGAACCACGCTCAAGGCGAGTCCGGAACTTATCACGCTCACCTGTCGAATACAATGAATCCAGCACCTTACCCAAGGTATCACGAATAATATCTTGAGGAATTTTTGCACGGTTTTCCGCCCAATCCGTCTCCATCACACCAGCCTCTTGATTTTCGACGTTGATTAAGAAACCCAAGTCTTGCCAAAAGTCTTTAATTTGCGGCCATAATGCTTCAGTCGAAGCACTTTTTATGACCAGATAACGTTGATTGCCATCGCGAACGATACGCATATCTTTGACTTGATTTGGTGCAATAACTGCACTGGAGACAGTCGCCTTATCACCTTTTTCGAGATTATACCCAGAGGCGGTTGCAGTTGATTTATTTGCTTCAGGAATTGCAAAACGACTATCACGGCGTATCTGCGTCAAATCTGGTGGAACTTCCAAAGAAACCGTCGTCGCTTTACCAGCGCTTTTGTAATCAATCTTGTTGGGTTCAACCAAATTACTGATTGAAGAACAACCAGACAATCCCACTAACGCTACCGCGCCGATGATCCCGTTTTTAGCAACAAAGCTTTTTGCCATGTGAAAGTCCCTACGAATTATTATCAATTAAAACGACTTAGAGCAAACGACTTGGTACCTGGTAACAAGTCGTTCAAGATGATGCTTATTGTAATACACCTGCCTCACGTAACGCAGTACGAACTACCTCATGATATTGCTCCGCCATAGGAACGAGCGGCAAACGAATACCTGAAGGAATCAATCCCATCTCCATCATTGCCCATTTTACAGGCAGTGGATTTGGCTCAATAAACAACTTATTATGTAAAGACAAGACGCGATTGTTAATCGCAATCGCTGCGTGCGTATCACCGCGCATTGCCGCCACACACATTTCATGCATAGCACGTGGTGCGACATTGGCCGTCACGGAAATATTTCCCTTACCACCACAGAACATCAATGCCATTGCAGTCGCGTCATCCCCTGAGTAAACGGCAAAGTCGGCTGGCGCAAGACGAATCAGGTCAATGCCGCGCGCGATGTTGCCAGTCGCATCTTTAACACCAATAATGCCTGGCACTTGCGCTAAGCGCAAAATCGTTTCATTGGACATGTCCGCGACAGTGCGTCCAGGGACATTGTACAAAATCACAGGGATATCAACGGATTCAGCAATTTTCTTGAAATGCTGATACATACCCTCTTGCGTAGGACGATTATAGTAAGGCACTACCTGCAAAGATGCATCTGCGCCGATTTCTTTGGCAAATTTTGTTAAAGCGATCGCTTCAGCAGTTGAGTTACCGCCAGAGCCAGCAATCACCGGTACGCGCTTATTCACATGCTCGACTGCAACTCGAATTAATTCACAATGTTCTTCTGGCGAAACCGTTGGCGATTCACCAGTGGTACCGACGATGACGATACCGTCCGTACCTTCAGCAATATGCCAATCAATCAGTTTGCGCAAGCAAGGCAAATCAAGACTGCCATCAGCATGCATAGGGGTCACAATAGCAACCAGACTTCCCTGTATCTTTGTCATGTTAGTGCACGAAAAAAGTAAAACCCCGATTGTAGCGGATAGACTGCAAATCGGGGCGTAAATAGCTGGAATTCAGATTCAAACTTTTCAACTAAATTGATCCAGCAGGCCTATAGATGATCAAACACAGAAGAAAATGCTGCTTTACGCGCACAAATACGCTGCACCATGGCGTCTTTCGGTTTCGAAACAAACCCCTCTTCATAAGCAATGACCTGCATTTGCACCTGAGCATTAGAACGCATTTGTTCCAAAAGTTCACCCGGACTTAATAAAAAAGCTGGGTTGGATGGCTTACCAAACTCTGCATTTCCTTGTGCAAAGGTCTCGTAAATGAGCACACCATCTGGTTTTAAGCTTGCCAACAAATACGGAAATAATGGGCGATGCAAATAATTACAAACAATGATCGCTGAAAACATGTCGTCGGAAAATGGCCAATTCGCAGTTTCAGCATCCGGTTCGAGATCATGCTGAATGACATTTGCACCTCGCGCTGATAAGGCCGGCAGCATCGCGGGATTTTTATCCAACGCTATTACAGCATACCCCGAAGCCAACAACCAATGCGTATGACGTCCACTACCGCACGCCACATCCAACACCTGTCCCGTGGGCAGTAAATGAGCAAAGCGCTGCACCCACGGTGACACCAGCACATCTGCCGCTGCAGCACGCTCTACCGAACTATGAGTACAAATGGCAGTCATTTTTTAGACGGGAACACCCAATAGCAATGCAAACGGCGTGATCAACAACTTCAATATGAAGTTGGATAACATCATCACAGGCAACAGCCAGAATTGCAGCCAATGTATCATTACCAAGCCCATGACAATAAAAAAGCCGTACGGCTCAATCTGGGCAAATTTATAGGCGAGCTTGTTCGGCAAGAGACTCACGAGAATACGACCACCATCGAGGGGCGGAATAGGAAACAAGTTAAATGCAAGCATCACCAGATTGGTCAACACGCCAGCATTTGCCATCTTGATGAAAAAGATCTCCTCGATGTTTGCAGCTTGCAGAACAACGCCAAACATCAGCCAAAAAAACGCCATCACGAAATTAGCGCCAGGACCCGCCAACGCAACCCAAGCCATATCGCGCTTAGGATTTTTTAAGCGGGAAAAATTAATAGATACAGGTTTCGCGTAACCAAAGAGAAATGCACCACCTGTCGCGACATAAAGCACCGCAGGAATGATAATCGTACCAAACGGATCTATATGCACCAAAGGATTAAGGCTGACCCGCCCCTGACTAAACGCTGTGGTATCGCCAAAATATTTCGCTGCAAAGCCATGCGCCGCCTCATGCAAGGTAATCGCAAATATTACTGGCAAAGCGTAAATCAGAATCGTTCTGATCAACTCACTAAAATCATTCATAAAGTACTTTTAAAATTTTTATAAAAAAGGAAACTTAGCTTACCTCATCTTGGCTTACAGACCAAACATACTGACATCTCCCCTGCCCTGACGAATTAATTCCGGCACGTCTCCTGTCATGTCAATCACTGTCGTCGGTGTGAGGCTACAAGGGCCACCATCGATAATAAGATCAATTTGCTTCTCAAGGCGTTCGCGAATGATTTCGGGATCGGTAATGGGTTCATCATCGTCTGGTAAAATCAAAGTTGTTGCCAATAAAGGTTGGCGCAACTCTTCCAACAGAGCATGGGTAATTTTATTTTCCGGCACACGCAAGCCTATCGTTTTACGAGAAGGATGACTCAAGCGCCGGGGCACTTCTTTGGTCGCCTCCAAAATCATGGTATATGGCCCTGGTGTCGCCGCTTTCAGCATACGATATTGACGATTATCGACCTTCGCATACAAAGCAATCTCGGATAAGTCACGACACAACAGTGTTAAATGATGCCTCTCATCTACACCTCGGATACGTCGCAGTCGGGTCACCGCCTCTTTATCATCCAGATGACAAACCAGGGCATAGCACGAGTCAGTAGGCACAGCAACGATGCCGCCACCATCAATAATTTGTACCGCCTGCTTAATCAAGCGCAACTGCGGATTATCAGGATGAATTTGGAAAAATTGGCTCATAAAAGAATAAAGGCGGTAGCAATCGCTACCGCCATGAAAGTGAATGCATGATTACTTTAGACTTTGCAATGCAGCAATACGTGCTTCCATCGGTGGATGGGAGGAAAACAATTCCGACCAACCCGCTTTATCACTAATGCCAGCAGCTGCAATTGATTTTGGCAACTCGCCAGGCTCCATGCCACCCAGCCGCGCTAACGCATGAATCATCGGCTGACGATTACCAAGCAAACGCGCAGACCCAGCATCGGCACGGAACTCACGTTGACGTGAGAACCAGGCAACGATCACCGATGCACCAATACCAAAAATGATTTCGCACACAAACACAGTAATCATGTATCCAATACCTGGGCGGTCATCATCACCATTACGGAAAAATGTTTTATCGACCAAATAACCGACAACGCGAGCCAAAAATACCACAAACGTGTTGACGACACCTTGAATCAAAGTCATTGTCACCATATCGCCGTTGGCAATATGCGCAACTTCATGACCAAGAACAGCCTCAACTTCTTCCTTAGTCATACTTTGCAGCAGTCCAGTCGATACCGCTACTAAAGCGGAATTTTTGAAAGCACCGGTCGCAAATGCGTTTGGTTCACCTTCATAGATTGCCACTTCTGGCATTTGGATTCCTGCACGCTCGGCCAGCATACGAACGGTATTCACTAACCACAGTTCGGTAGAAGACGATGGCGAATCAATAACACGCGCTCCAGTTGACCACTTGGCCATTGGTTTGCTGATTAATAAGGAAAAAATAGCACCGGTAAAACCTACCACCAGTGAAAATGCCATTAAGGTACCCATCTGCAAACCATTGGCAGTCAGAAATCGATTAACTCCCAATACAGATAAGACAATAGACATCACTGCCATCACGGCAAGGTTAGTCAATAAAAATAAAACGATGCGCTTCATATAGCTTCTCCAGTGCAGGAAAAATAAAAATCCTGCAAGAAAGATATGGCCATTCCGAGAAAATTCAAGACGATTTGACTGGATTTACGTCAAATCACGTGGATTTCAGTAAATTCAAGCTGAAACAGATCAAAACTGAGCAAATTCGACCTCATGGAACCCAATCAGACTGAAAACCAAGTTTCCCACACAGGTTTAGATGTTTTTGGCATTGCCGGCAGCTTACCTATATCCACTTCAGCATCGTCAGGCGAATGAAAGTCAGATCCGCGCGACACCAAAAAACCATACTGATTGGCGATGCGGGTATATTCGTCGTACTGATCGACACTGTGACTACCAGTCACGGTTTCTATCGCGACACCACCGAGAGCCTTAAATTCTTTGAAGAAACTGTCGTAAGCAATCGGCGTCAAATCATAACGTCCGGGGTGAGCGACGATAGCAACACCGCCAGCGCCGCGTATCCAGGAGACCGCTTCATCTAAGGTAGCCCAGCGATGTGCAACATAGCCAGGTTTGCCTTCGGTCAGATATTTTTTAAACGCATCAGAAACTGAATCACACGCACCAATTTCTAATAGATAGCGGGCAAAGTGGGAGCGCGAAATCAGGTTAGGATTGCCGACATACTTCAGCGCACCTTCATAGACCCCCTCAATACCAGCCCGTGCAGCAAGATCCACTGCCATATCGCGAGCGCGACGTTCGCGTCCAGAACGGGTTTTAGCAAGACCATCGATAAGATCACTATTCGTTTCATCGATATTCAAACCCACAATGTGAATCGTCTTACCAGCCCAGGTAATAGAGATTTCAACACCAGTGATAAAACGCAAATTTAATGCCGCCGCCGCTGCACGTGCCTCGGCTATACCGCCAACTTCATCGTGATCCGTCAACGCCCAGACATCCACGCCATTTTTCTTGGCTCTGGCAGCAAGCTCAGACGGCGACAACACTCCATCAGAAATGGTCGAGTGGCTATGGAAATCAACGTTTAGACTTAAAGCGGACATAATGGACATCACAATGCGAAAACAAAATTCAAGATTCCATTGTACTCCTGCGTTGGGGAATATGCTGCACCGCGAGAATTGCCTACTATAATTTCATTTCAAGACGCAAACTAAACGTTGTATAAGTTTTATTTGTAACGTAATCAAGACGATTAACTCCACCAAGATTCACTTCTGTGCTCGTTACATAGTCATTCGCACGAAAATTATTGACAGATAGACGCAACTGTAAATCCGGGTTGAATTTCCATAAACCATAGATATCGATCTGGCGCTTTAAACCAGTAAAGTTAAGCTGCGTATCAGTACTTTGTGTGTCATAACCTGGTGTGATGTTGAGATTCCCACCCAGGGTCAGAGGAATACCAGCAATCCGATAATCCAGGCCGATATTTCCAGTGTAAGGCGGCTGCTGATCAATCTTGTTGTAAGGTCCTTGGATATCATCCACACTGGACCAGAAACGGCTGTAATTACTCCGGAAATCGATCGCAGGGCCTTCCGGGAAAAATTCCTGCAATTGGAATTTTGCTTCGAGCTCAATACCCTTAGTGGTAGCCTGACCGATATTCATCGGAGAAGATACCCAACGCTGCCCACCAGGTTCATTGACCAATTGCGTGGTTCTTCGCATCAAGTCATTAATATTTCTGACGAAGAAATTGGCACTCAACAAGCCAGCACGACTGAGATAGTGCTCAAAAGCGATGTCGATGCCTTTCGATAATTCCGGCTTCAACAGAGGGTTACCAATACGATCAGGGCGAGTCGGGCTATTCAAATTGGAGATGCTTGGAATCGCAATTAAATCGTTCAACACCGGCGCCCGGTAGGTCGTCGCATAGCTCATCCTGATTTGATTTTTGGACTCACCCGGAATGCGCCAAACCATATGCGCTATCGGACTCCAGACGATACTACTATTTCCAACATCCATTCCGGCGAGAGAACTGGATGTTTTTATCCCCTCCCAACGCAAACCCGCGTAGGCTGATACTTCCGCGCTCAAATCCACTTCGTCCTGCGCAAACACGGCAAAACGCTTAGTACTGGCCGTTAAATCATCGCCGGAATCCTGAAACTGCGGCTTGCCGTTGCTCAAAGAAACGCTGCTCTGGTCGCGCTTTCCAAACTCCATTTCCCAACCAACAGCAAAGGTCTGCCCTTCACCAATAGGGGCGGTGTATTTGCCACCGTTATTGAGTGTTTTGTCGATGGTGCTATTCGACACAGTCACAACTGCAACCGGATTACTATTCACATCCAATTGATTACTTAGTGATGAACTTTCCATCTTGCCGTAACCACCACCAAATCTCACTGCGAGTTTCGCATTGTCGTCAAATTTATGCTGCCAGTTGCCAAAACTTCGTATAAACGTTGTATCGGCGGTGCCACTGTTATTTGCAATCGCATAAGCGGGTGGTTCTATTGCCGTTGGTGAACGATATACCTGATCAACCAGACTAACGCCGTCAGAAACACTATGTGATCGCATGATGAAAGGTTGAAACATCAACGTATCGCCATTCTCGAACTTATAGTTCAAGCGCGGTGTAAAGTGAATTCCAGTAGTCTGACGATGCGTTTCATCGTATTCGTTTTGCAGCAAATTTGGCGTACCGTCAGCCGCTGTTTCTATGGAGTTAGTGGTACTCTGATCGCGCTGCTTATTTTGAAATACCGAAGCGTTGAGGGCGTAACTTAAATTCCCGATTTCTCCCGGATAAGAAATCGACACATTTGGCGCCAGCCGATTTTGCTCAGAACTCAAGCTCGCTTTTAGCTCTACGTTTTTTTGCTTGTAATCTTCACGTAAAACAATATTGATCGTACCAGCAATTGCTTGGGTACTATATTCAGCAACAGCACCACGAATTACCTCGATACGTTCTACCTGATCAGGGGACAATGAGTCCATCGAGAAACCACGCGGTGCACGTTCGCCGTTAATGAGAATTTGCGTGTAACCATTTCCCATACCACGCATGCGAATGTCGCCCCCGCGTCCCGGCCTCCCTCCAATGGTCACACCCGGTAAGCGTTTGAGCACTTCGCCCAAACTTGTATCACCATTCCTATCCAGTTCTTCACGTCCAAAAATCAACTTTGCTGCTGTAGATTGGCGGCGAGCATCATCATCCGTACGCCCGCCATCAATAACAACTCTTTGGATATTGTCATTCTTCAGCGCTTCGTTCTTCTTTAATCGATTAGCATTTTTAGATTTTTGTTCCACACTTGAATTAGTGCCTTCTTTTTCATCACTTGTCGATGGCACTGATACAGCTGCTTGGTCGGTTTGGGTGACCTGAATAGTCTGACCATGCGCATTTTCCAAAAGAGAAAATGCACTCAAAATACTCAGGGTCAACGTAGAAATTTGAAATGGAAGACGCATGGGATAGAATCACAAAATGATGAACACGTCAGGTCGCGAGTGACGCGAATAGTCAGCAGCATTCTATTTTCAATCAATCGCAAAAACCAGTTATAGACTTGATGTTTTTGTATGAAAATGAAACATCACACTACCCACGTTACTTTCCGATACGGATTGCATCAGAAGGCAGTAAAGCGCTGCTGATGATCACCAAATAAGTTACAAAAAAGAGCCCGCCACTTGAAAGTTGGCGGGCTCTTTTAAATAAAAATGGCTAGCTAGAATTAAAAATTAAAATTAAAAATTTTAATCTCTCGGATTTGCGAGGTTTAAATTTAACTGCGAACGTAATAAATCTTCAGACTCAGCACGTGGGTTATTACGAGCAGCCTCAAGTTTATCAAGATAACTTGCCGACACATCACCAGTAACATAGAATCCGTCAAAGCAAGATGCCTCGATATTTTGAAGACGTGGATTCACATCCGAAATAGAACGCTTCATTGCTGACACGTCTTGATATACCAAAGCGTCGGCTGTGATCTCACGACACACCTCTTCATCTGAGCGACCAAAAGCAATCAACTCACTGCGAGTCGGCATATCGATACCGTATACGTTAGGGAATTTAACTGGTGGCGCAGCAGAAGCAAAGATAACGCGTTTAGCACCAGACTCACGCGCCATCTGAACAATCTCACGGCTCGTGGTACCACGCACAATAGAATCATCTACCAGCAAGACACTTTTGCCTTTGAATTCCGAACCAATTGCATTCAATTTCTGACGCACTGATTTACGACGAACGGCCTGACCTGGCATCATAAACGTACGACCGATATAGCGATTTTTGATAAAGCCTTCGCGATAATCGAGATTCAGCTTCAACGCCAATTCCATCGCGGAAGGACGAGAAGAGTCAGGAATTGGCATGACCACATCGATCTCACCGTCACGGAATTGATTGCGTACTTTCTCAGCCAGATATTCACCCATCTTCAAACGTGTCAGATAAACCGAAGCACCATCAATAATGGAATCAGGACGAGCAAGATAAACATATTCAAATGCACAAGGATTGAGACTAGGATTATCTGCGCACTGTTGATTGTACAGATTGCCTTCAAGGTCAATAAACAAGGCTTCGCCCGGCTCTACATCACGCAAGAATTTAAAGCCCAGACCTTCCAGCGCAACTGATTCGCTGGCGACCATGTATTCAGTGCCATTCTCGTTTTGAGATACACCGATACACAATGGACGAATACCAAATGGATCACGGAATGCGAGCAGACCATAACCAGCGATTTGCGCCACTACCGCGTATGAACCGCGAACACGACGGTGTAACATGGACACAGCACGGAATAAGCATTCTGGATCGAGCGAATACCCACTTGTCACTTCTTGAATCTGATGCGCAAGAATATTCAGCAACACTTCCGAGTCTGAATCCGTATTCAAATGACGGCGGTCATTTTTAAATAATTCGATTTTGAGTTCGACTGCATTCGTCAAGTTGCCATTATGAGCAAGCACAATACCAAATGGCGCATTGACGTAGAACGGTTGCGCCTCTTCTTCGCTGGTAGAACCAGCAGTAGGATAGCGAACCTGACCTATACCAATATTACCTGGCAATGAGCGCATGTTGCGCGTGCGGAACACGTCACGCACCAGACCATTGGCTTTATGCATTGCAAATTTACTGCCGTGACTGGTGGCGATACCAGCAGCATCCTGACCGCGATGCTGCAATAACAACAATGCGTCATACAGTAATTGATTGACGGGACCATTTGAAACTACACCGACGATGCCACACATGGTGGACTCCTAAAAAGACAAGTTAAAACCGGACATGACTGGAAATAGACGCTGGCAAAAATGGGATCACTGTCTGAGCCGCTGTTTCTGCCATGGGACTAAATAATGCATCTTTCCAAAAAGCTTGTTGCGGCATCGTGGTCATTCCACACACTAAAACGCCAGCTAACACCAACACGCATCCGCGTGCCAAACCAAATAATCCTCCCAGTCCGCGATCTGCCAGCGACAAACCCGCTGCATTAATCACCGCGTTGACTGCCATCATCACCAAGGCCATCAACAACCTGACGCCGATAAACAAAGCAATAAACGCCACAATCAAACGAATGATTTGTCCCGGAAACACCGCCGGCAACCAACCTGCCAGCAATTCGCTATAAGCGTTTGCCACAACGAAGGCAACGACCCAACTGACTAATGACAAAATTTCTTTGATCAAACCACGCATCATGCTAATAACTACTGAACACACTAAGATCAAAATAACAATGTAATCAAATAAGGTCACGACACAGCATCCAGTTTAGTTCGGTACCAAGCTACCGTTCAAGCCTAACTTCACCAATTTTGCACGCATTTTATCGGCCTCTTCTTTCGACTCAAATGGGCCTACCCGGATACGGATTTTGTCACCTGAGGATGTCGCCACCTTTTGGGTATACGACTTAATACTTGCTGCCTTCAATTTAGATTGCAACTCATCAACTTTTTCTTGGGTTGCCAGTGCAGCAACCTGCACTACATAGGAAGAATGTTCAACATCTGTCGTCTTAGCAGCCGTTTTTGCTGGGCTTTTACCTTCCAGGATTGCCATGGCACGAGCCGCATCATCACCCGCTGCAGTCTTATTGGATTTGGTGGTATCTGCTTTATTTTCAAGCTTTACTTCAGCTTTGGCGTCGACTTTGGGGTCAGCCTTAACATCAAGCTTAGAAGGCACCTTGGCATCTGTTTTAGCATCTGTTTTAGCTTCTATCTTAGGTTCTGGTTTGGCATCGTTTTTGGAGTCAGTCAACTTATTAACTGTCTTCACTTCAGTCTTCGGCAGCGTGACTGTGTCTGCTTTATCCGTCTTGTGTACTGATACATCTTGGGTACTGAGCTTCTTTTCAGGTACCGATGTCTTCTGATCAGCTTTTAAAGAAGATTTTTCAGTCGCTGGACTGATGGGATCAATGATTTCTTCGTTTGGATCAACGTCAACCAGATTGGGCTTGCGCGGCGGCGCAGGTTCGGCGGGCTTAGTCGCATCAGCAAGCTGCATTTTGTCTTTGGAGGGAATACGAATGTCAATATCATCTGGCAAAGGTTTAGGCTCAGAATCAAACAACATCGGCAAACCGATGATCGCTGCCAACGCTAAAGCAACTGCACCAATCAAACGTCTTCTGGCACGCTTCTTTTCAGGCAAAACAGGATCATCAACCTTGCTTTTCCGTGTATTTTCAGATTTTTTGCCACGCGAGCGTGATGCAATACTATCCTCTTCAGAACGAGAACGGAATTCACCGCTGTCGTGGCTGTCGGACGTTTCCTTCTTTTGTTTAAAACGCGAGAGCAAACCCATGTGCAAATATCTGGTTGGTTGGCGTTATTCACCGCCGGATACTCCTGAATGATGATGAGTAACCGAAGCAAATAACGCAAAATCACATCAATGCAGTGCAGACCTTCTGGCGCGTAAAACACCGGCGACCGTCAGGAAAGAACCAAAGACCACTATTCTATCATTTTCACCGGCTTTGCTCATGGCATCTGCATAGGCTTCTTCAGGAGAATTGTAGGTTGCGACCGTTTTTTCCGGATCTGCCAGGGCACCTGCAGCGATCACCTTCTCTTTTAGTTGCAAAGCACTGGCAGCACGAGGCAACGGTAAATCGCACACATGCCAATGATCAACCTTACCTTTGAGTTGCTCAACCACACCCTCGATATCCTTATCGAGCATCGAGCCAAACACGGCATAGGTATATGCGTGAAAACCCATGTTATCCAGGTTTTGCGATAGCGTTGCAGCTGCATGCGGATTATGTGCGACATCGAGTACCACTGTCGGACGGCCGGGCATCACCTGGAAACGACCTGGCAAATCGACCATCACTAAACCAGTCCGTACTTCCTGCGCACTGACTGGCAAAACATCACGTAATGCCTCCAGTGCAGCCAAGACTGCTGAAGCATTCAGTAATTGATTCGCACCACGCAAGCTTGGATATGCCAAAGAATTGCGACGCTGAGTACGTCCGGCAAAATTCCACTGCTGCTTATCGCCGTTATAGTTAAAATCGCGCCCAAACAGCCATAGATCAGCGCCAACAGCGTTAGCGTGATCGATTAAGGACTGTGGCGGAAGTGGATCACCGCAAATTGCCGATTTGCCAGGGCGGAAAATACCAGCTTTTTCAAAGCCAATCTTTTCACGGGTATCACCAAGATATTCGATATGATCAATATCAATACTGGTCACGATAGAGACGTTTGCATCAATGACATTGACAGCATCAAGACGGCCACCCAAGCCAACTTCGAGTATCACGACATCCAGATTCGCATCAGCCAGTAACTTGCAAATCGCCAGCGTGGTGAATTCAAAATACGTCAAAGACGTATCTTCACGTTTTGCTTCCACCTCCGAAAACGTATCAATAAATATCTGATCACCGACGTTCTCACCATTGATACGGGCACGCTCATTGAAATCAAGGAAGTGTGGCTTGCTATACAAACCAACGCGATAACCAGCCTTTAACAAGACAGCCTCGAGCATGGCACAGGTAGAACCTTTGCCATTGGTGCCCGCAACCATGATGACCGGACATTTAAATTCAATATCCAGGCGTTTTTTGACGGAAGCGACGCGCTCCAGCCCCATATCAATTTCTTTTGAATGACGTGTTTCTAGAAGTGCCAACCATTCTGGCAGTGTTGCTGGTATTTTGGACATAGGATAAAAAAAGCCCGAAATAAACTAGTTCGGGCTTTTGGAAAATAAATAAATAAATTAAGAAACAGCTTCAGCAGGCTGATTCTGCAACAAGGCCAACAAACGTGCGATTTCTTCACGCATTTTACGACGATCAACGATCATATCAATTGCACCTTTTTGCAACAGGAATTCAGAACGCTGGAAGCCTTCAGGCAATTTTTCACGCACAGTGTTTTCGATCACACGCGGGCCAGCAAAACCGATCAAGGCTTTTGGCTCACCAATAACAACGTCACCAAGAAACGCAAACGATGCAGAAACACCACCCATCGTCGGATCAGTCAATACTGAAATAAATGGCAGACGTTTTTCTGACAATTTAGTCAGCATTGCCGTAGTTTTCGCCATTTGCATCAAGGACAACAAGCCCTCTTGCATGCGTGCGCCACCGGTCGCTGTGAAACAGATGAACGGTACTTTTTGTTCCAAAGCGGCCTGAACACCACGTGCAAAGCGCTCGCCGACCACAGAACCCATAGAACCGCCCATGAATTCGAACTCAAAACAAGCAGCAACCACAGGCACAGACATGATAGAACCACCCATGACGATCAACGCATCCGTCTCGCCAGTGGTCTCCAACGCGTCTTTCAGACGATCTGGGTATTTTTTACTGTCTTTGAATTTGAGCGTATCAATCGGCATGACTTCTTGCCCAATTTCATAACGGCCGCCAGCATCAAGCAAAGCATCCAGACGTTCACGTGCACCGATGCGCATGTGATGGCTGCACTTTGGACAGACATGGATATTCGCTTCCAGATCCGAACGATACAGCACTGCTTCGCAAGATGGGCATTTCACCCACAGACCCTCAGGGATAGATTTACGATTTGCAGATTCTGAGCGCTGTATGCGCGGTGGTAACAACTTTTCTAACCAACTCATGTTTTCTCCTCTTTGCAGCCAACGTACCTATTTGCACATCGACAACTGATTCAATCTGGCTCAACAACCCACCAGATGACTATGGCGCGTATTTTACCCGTCCAAAGCCTGTCTGACACCAGAAATAAAACTTTTAACTGCGGCAACGCCATTTTCGGGCGCCGAATTTTCTAATTCCTGAATAATCCGCGAACCGATCACTACCGCATCAGACACACTAGCAATCGCCTTGGCCGTAGCCCCGTCACGAATACCAAAACCCACGCCTACCGGCACTTTGACGTGCTTTTTGATACGCGGAATCATATCTGCAACAGCGTCTAAATCCAGATTACCTGAACCTGTAACACCTTTCAATGATACATAGTACACGTAACCACTGGCAATTTTACCAACCAGCTCAATTCGCTCATCGGTCGACGTTGGCGCCAGCAAAAAGATGGTATCCATCCCATTTTTTTGCATTTTGGCAGCAAATTCCTCACATTCTTCAGGAGGATAATCAACGACCAGCACACCATCAACGCCCGCTTCTGCGGCTTCGGCAATAAACAAATCTTGCCCCATGCGCTCAATAGGATTGGCATACCCCATCAGCACAACCGGCGTTTTTTGATTGTTTACTCTAAATTCGCGGACGAATTGTAATACATGACGCAAACCAACTCCAAATTTCAATGCACGTTCGGATGCGCGTTGGATGACCGGACCATCCGCCATTGGGTCAGAAAATGGCACGCCAAGCTCAATAATATCGGCGCCGCCTTCGACCAGTGCATGCATTAAGGGAACCGTCATTTGTGGCGAAGGATCACCGGCCGTGATAAATGGGATCAAGCCTTTTTTTTGTTGTGCGGCTAAGCTAGCCAGCGTATTTTGTATTTTTGACATAAACGTATCGCTTTAGGATGTAATTCAGACAGGCAGAAGGAACATAGCAAGCCCCATTCCAATATTTACACCTCGTAAAATACTCCCCTCCTGTATATTTTTTCACCCCTTACACTGCATAGACATATAAGGTAAAAATAAAATTAGCATGGGGAGTATCTAAAAATCACCGTAGAAGTGCAAATAATGGTGCAAGAATTTAAAGTTTTAATCCTGCACGTTCGGCAACGGTATGCATATCCTTATCGCCACGACCGGATAAATTCGCCAAAATGATTTTATCTTTCGGCAACGTAGCTGCAAGTTTGCACGCATAGGCGAGCGCATGACTCGACTCTAAGGCGGGGATAATGCCCTCGATACGACAGCAATCATGAAACGCCTGCAGCGCCTCTTCATCAGTAATGCCGACATATTGCGCCCTGCCACTATCCTTCAACCACGCATGCTCAGGACCGACACCCGGATAATCCAGGCCAGCAGAAACAGAATGAGTCTCAATGACCTGCCCGTTTTCATCTTGCAGTAAATAGGTACGATTGCCATGCAAAACACCAGGTGAGCCTGCAGTCAAAGAGGCTGAATGACGACCAGTTTCCATCCCTTCACCCGCCGCTTCCACGCCAACCAATTGGGTTTGAACCTGATCGATGTAAGGATAAAAGATTCCCATTGCATTTGAACCGCCGCCAACGCAAGCAATGACATAATCAGGCTGGCGTCCGGTTTGCTCCGGCATTTGCCATAAACATTCCTCGCCGATCACTGCCTGAAAATCACGCACCATCATAGGATAAGGATGCGGCCCTGCAACGGTCCCGATGATATAAAACGTATTTTCGACATTGGTCACCCAATCGCGCATCGCTTCGTTGAGGGCGTCTTTGAGGGTTTTTGAGCCAGATTCCACAGGCACAACCGTCGCGCCTAGCAATTTCATGCGGTACACATTTTGCGCCTGACGCTTAACGTCTTCCGACCCCATGTAGACCACGCATTCCAGCCCAAAACGTGCGCAAATGGTCGCCGTGGCAACGCCATGCTGACCGGCGCCGGTCTCAGCAATCACACGCGGCTTACCCATACGCTTGGCCAACAAAGCCTGACCGATTACATTGTTGATTTTGTGCGCACCGGTGTGATTTAAATCTTCACGTTTGAAATAAATTTGCGCACCGCCCATCATTTCTGACCAGCGTTTTGCGTGGTAAACCGGTGACGGACGACCCACGAAATATTTCAATTCACTTCGATACTCTTCCAAAAACGCCGGATCGTGTTGATAACGGGCGTAAGCGTCTTTAAGCTCAGTCAACGCATGCGTCAACGTCTCAGACACAAACGTTCCGCCATATTGACCAAAATGTCCACGTGCGTCAGGCAAGTGATAGCCTGCAGATTGGTATAACTCTTGTGGAACGGCGCTTGTATTTGCCAATGCGCTCAGGCCAGAAATGCCTGCGCTTGATAAGTTTTTCATACTATTCCTTTGACGAAGCCAATCAGGACAGCGCCTGACTGCTTACAGATAATTGATCCGCCTCACGTACCGCGTTGATAAACGCGTGTACTTTCGATTCATCCTTGATACCTTTTGCCAATTCGACACCACTACTGATGTCCACGGCAAAAGGCCGCACCTGACTAACTGCGCCAGTCGCGTTGTGTACGCTCAAGCCACCACTTAAAACGACCCGAGGCGCGAGCTCTTTTGGGATGAGAGACCAATCAAAAACCTTTCCACTACCGCCGTAACCTTCTACAAAGGTGTCGAGCAATAAACCATGAAACAAAGGACTTGCAGCACGATATGCTGCCTCCCATTCTAACAAATCATTGGCGGTTGTGTCAGGCTTGACACGAAATGCCTTCAAAAATGGCCGATTAACGGCTGCGGCCAGGCTGGCGCACTGCTGCGGTGTCTCATCACCATGAAACTGCAAAAGTTGCACTGGAGCTTGAGCCACTATCTCCCGCAATTCAGTTTCAGACACATTGACGAACAATCCAACACTAATCACAAACGGCGGCATTGCGCACAACAACTCCGCCGCCTGCATCGGATTTACATAGCGCGGACTCGGCGGATAAAACACAAAACCCAGTGCATCCACCCCGGCCACCGTCACCATTTTCACATCCGCCACGGTAGTAATCCCACATACTTTTATTCTGGTTCTGTGCTGCATGAGAAAGAAACCCCCAAAAATTAAATTCATCTGCCACAACTTTACGCAACCCGACAAAAATTGCATACAAAAGCTCAACTATTTACCATTTATCACAATGCAAAGACATCAAGTTCTGCGACAATCTCGGACACATTCATGACAACTCTGAAGCAGGCTTATGACAACGATTTCCTCGCATCAAGATCACAGCAAGAACATCACGCATCTATTCGGACTCAATATTCATCGCATGCGATTTGATGAGGCTAGTCAGCATTTGCTTGATGTCGCGACGCAACGCGACCATCTGAGTCGCATCGTCGTCACGCCGAACGTCGATCACATCGTCAAACTCGAACCCCAAGCCGAGTTCAAAGCACTATACGCCACTTCGGATTATATCTTCGCAGACGGCATGCCAATCGTGTGGGCCAGCAAAATGTGTCCGCAAGCTCTGCCAGAACGGGTCACAGGTGCCGATTTATTCGTTTCTCTTTGCAAAGGAAGCATCGCTAAAGGCGCGTCCATTTTTATTCTTGGCGGCATGCCTGGCCAGGAATCGGAGTTACTAAACTCTTTTGCCAGAGTTTATCCCGGCCTGAAAGTCAATATTTTTTGCCCTTCTATGCAATTCACACCGGATGGCGCTGAGGCTGACCAGGCGATAAAGCTGATACAAGAAACTCAACCTAATATTTTATTTGTTTGCCTCGGCATGCCCAAGCAGGAGTATTTTGCATTCAGATACAAGCGTGAACAAACCAGCAATAACGTACCTTTAATTCTATGCGTTGGCGCTGCGATGGAATTTGCACTAGGCCAAAAAAAGCGCGCCCCGCTATGGATGCAAAAAATCGGCATGGAATGGTTTTGGCGACTCGCCAGCGAGCCACGCCGACTATGGCAACGTTATACGATACAGGGATCAAAATTTTTCAGCATATTGCTCAGAGAACGAAAAAAACACAAATAAAATGCTCCCAACAAGCAACAACAAGACCCACACTTACGCTCACACCCATCGTCAATGCTTCACAGGATCAGTGCTTGTCATTTCGCAGCGCTGATCTTGTGAGATGCCCTTTTCTACAAAATTTTTGGCATGCTGTATAAAACAGGATGGCGCGACCCACAGAGTGAAATGCGGCGCACCAATCACACTGACTATACTGATCGCGCTGGCTTGCACTGTTTTCCTGATTGCATCAACATGATTTAGCGCACCTTCATAGGAAGTTTTTGGATCGAGAGTGCCACTAAAAACCAACATCGGCGGCAATTGTTGAGGTAGTTTGCCAAAGTATTTATCGTGCGAATACGTTGGCAAAGCTGGTTCAATCAGCATTTCTGGCAGACGGCTTGTAAACAATAGCCCTTGCTCTTCTTGCCTGAGTTCAGGAAGGCTCAACTTTGGTCGCAAATTATTTTCCGAAGTACTGATAATGCTAACTAAAGGAATAGAAGGAGTAAGCTGAGGAAAATCACCCAATGATGAACCTGCTTGTTTCATAATGCTCATAACGGACTGCAATTCAACATTTCCTCCGTGCGCCAGATCCTTTATCAAAAATGGTATTCGCGCTCGCGCCTTTGGTATATCAAGCAAACTCCCAAAAAAATGCTTGAGGTTCTTGCCTGGCACTTGAGCGACTAACTCCGGTTGTTTCTGCGCCGCAGCCAAGAGATGAACATAGCTTTGCTCTGCACTCTCCCCTAGCATTGAATGACATTCGGGCTGCACATCGCATTCAGCCAGGACTTTGCGTCCAACTTCATCTACTAAATGTGAACGATGGCTTAAATCCCACTTAAGATCAGTTTGCATCGGTACAAGTGAATCAAGTATCACGCCATTGACTGCAAGTGGCCCAATTTGCAGCGCACGCAAGATCAATTGCGTACCGTAGGAGACTCCATACAAATACACTGGCTTGTGCTTATCTGACTCAGCGATCAGGTGACGCAAATCATAAGCTGCGTTGGTGATGGTAAATACTTTGACCAAATCAGGATGCGTCAGTATCCGCTTAAAACACGTCCCCCACTCTGCACCAACCAATGACATACCGCCTGGACTTTCACTCCCCTCTTCAAGCGGACAAAGCCGGGTTGAATATCCAGTTCCACGATGATCAGGCAAGATCAGATCGAAGTCAGGAAAGCTCTGGCGCAACACACTTACCATCGCGTACAAGGATGCACCAGACTCACCAGGACCGCCCGACACCAACCAGACAGTACCCTTTGATTGACCGGGAGCCGGGAATTTACGCACAAATATGCTGATTTCCTTTGTTGAATCAATGTCCAGAGATGCCGGCACCTCCGTATATGAAAGCGGTAATGACGTTGTTTTACACAAGCTACCCGCCAGTCCAGCAATGCTTGTCGCATCCTGACAGGGGGTAAACTCAGTAGCATAAACGGGACTCAACATCATCATGCTCGCAAATCCGATCACGAGCATCTTCACGAGATTTTTCATTACCTACCCTTCGCTAGTATTTATTTTTTAGACAATTATAAACTTTGCAAAGTTACTTCAGTAATTGATATTTTCAGGCAACATGCATCAGCCTTCATCACACACAACAACTCGGTCTATCGATCACGACAACGGATTAGTGTCCAGATAGACAAAAGCCGCGCTTCATAAAAAGAGCGGCTTTCGCTTTACTACGGGAGATCTTTGCAATCGCAAGGCATTAACTAAAATACCTTGCGTTAGCTTTAACAAAAATTAAGCAACTTTCTTCGCATCGAAGAATTGTTCATCTTCTGTCGAACCGTGCAACGCTGTCGTGGAAGATTGACCTTGTTGAATCACTTGCGTAACGGCATCAAAGTAACCTGTACCTACTTCGCGTTGGTGTTTCACTGCTGTAAAGCCTTTTTCTGCTGCTGCGAATTCAGCTTCTTGCAATTCAACGAAAGCAGACATTTGGTTACGAGCATAGCCATGAGCCAGGTTGAACATGCCGTAGTTCAATGCATGGAAACCAGCCAACGTGATGAATTGGAATTTGTAACCCAATTTACCCAATTCTTTCTGGAATTTAGCAATCGTTGCATCGTCCAGATTTTTCTTCCAGTTGAAAGATGGTGAGCAGTTGTAGGACAACAATTTACCCGGGAACTTAGCATGGATTGCATCAGCAAATGCTTTAGCAAATTCCAAATCAGGCTTACCAGTTTCACACCAGATCATGTCTGCGTATTCTGCATAGGCCAAACCACGGGAGATCGCTTGTTCCAGACCTGGTTTAGTTTTGTAGAAACCTTCCACTGTACGTTCGCCAGTCAGGAATGGTTTGTCGTTGTCATCTACGTCAGAAGTCAACAAATCGGCGGCTTCTGCATCGGTACGTGCCAACAACACAGTTGGCGTACCCATGACGTCAGCAGCCAGACGTGCCGCATTGAGCTTCTCAACAGCTTCACGTGTCGGAACCAATACTTTACCACCCATGTGACCGCATTTTTTTACGGAAGCTAATTGATCTTCAAAGTGAACGCCAGATGCGCCCGCCTCGATCATCGCTTTCATCAATTCAAATGCGTTCAATACACCACCGAAACCAGCTTCAGCATCAGCAACGATAGGAGCGAAGTAATCGATATCGCCTTTACCTTCAGACCATTGAATCTGATCAGCACGTGTCAATGTATTGTTGATACGTTTAACAACCAGTGGCACCGAGTTTGCTGGGTACAAGGATTGATCTGGATACATTTCGCCAGCAACGTTTGCGTCGCCAGCTACTTGCCAGCCAGACAGATAAATCGCTTTCAAGCCCGCTTTTACCTGTTGCATCGCTTGGTTACCAGTCAAAGCGCCGAGTGCATTGATAAATGGTTCGTTGTTAACCAGATCCCATAATTTGATCGAACCATTTTTAGCGAGCGTGTGCTCAACTTTGATGGAACCACGCAGACGAACGACGTCTTCTGCCGTGTAATTACGTTTAATGCCTTTCCAGCGTGGATTGGTATCCCAGTCTTTTTGCAATTCAGCTACTTGTTGTGCGCGTGTTGTCATGCTTCTCTCCTGTGGTCAAAACGAATGAAATGTGTGTTCCGTTGAGATCAATAATAGGAGATTTTTTGCATAGCAACAAGGTCTTATATAAGACATATAACTTTTTTAAAATCGTTTAAAAACAAATACTTAAATATACTTTTTTGCGATACGAAATGCTTTTTCTTAGAATGAGAAAAATAAATTGTGCACCAGAGGGTCAATTTTTCACAATGCGATAAGCTGTTTTCACATTACAAGATTTTGCGTAAAAAGAGACACTTAAGCCTTACGTAAATCTATTTCTCAGCTAAAAGACTTTAAACAACCTGATTAATCCACAAGCAGAACTTCATACCAAGGCGAAGATTTATTCAATGAAACTTTAAATCCGCGATCAGTTTTCAAAATATCACTACCAGCAACTGGAGCGAGCCTTTGCCCATCCGGATCCAGTGGATAGATCACCATACGTTTAGCACTAGAAGGATAGAAAAAACTCACATTAATCCGCTCCAGCCACACTGGCCCTGTCGCATCACGCGGACCAGAAGGCTTCGATGCACTGGAAGCATCAGGTTCAAGAGTCCACCAACCACGAACGCCTGGGTAAGCAATCAAATTCTTAGGGCGCGCCGGAAATACATCGGGCTGACTCCCCGTCGTCGCTCCGCTTATCGTGAGCAATAAACGACGCGACTTGTTCAACAGCTTGGCATCGCGCGTTACCAGCATCATCACGCCAAATTGCCGCCCCTCTTTAGAAAATACCGGGGATATGAGCTCGCTCGAACCAGCCAAGCTGGTAGATTGGGAAAATCCGGCAAACATTGCACTATAAGCTCCGGATGCACGTAGATTAGGTGCATCGCGATCACTGACCAAGTGACCATCGTTGGCGGACCAAAAAGCGCCAGCCAACTCCTTGTCCGTTGAATTTTTATTTTGATGCGACGACACTGCACTATTCAGAGCACCATTACCAGTGTCGCTGTTTTGCAGCAAATATGCGCCAACACGTTTGGTAAAGGCATCCCTCACATCAAGATCGAAGGTGCGCCTGATGTATTCGATATATGCATCAGATGTTGCCCCCTCGCCCATTGCACCTACCATGAGGCGCGCACCTGGCGTCATCGTAACGACGGATTGCTCACGCAAGACAGGAATTTGAAACTGTCTGAATATCGCCGCAGAAATGCCCGTCGTCGCGATTTGTCCGCCCATACCAGATAAGCTAAAACTATCGGGCAAGGCTCTCCAGGTATTTCCATCTGCATACTGAAACAAAAACAAACCATCCCAATCCTGGGCGCTGGCAATTGCCGTGACGACGGGCATAATTTCGGCACTTTGACGATTTGGGTAGGCTTGATTAAATTCACTGATCACAAAAGGCTTTTGAATATCACGATAAAACGCCTGTTTTAATAAAGGCTCCCAGCCTTCACGTACAGCGGAGTGATCACGAATACGCCAATCATTTCTATCCCAGGATTGATGCGGAAAATCGTAGTGATCCACATAAAAATGCTGGTCCAGATAATCCATATTCTTTTGCGAATCTGCATTAATGATGCCTCCGTAGTACATTTGCGTTCCGGTGAGAGGTACCAGATCACCTACTTCCGAACGAACTGCCTGCCGGATCGTCTCGAAATATTGCTTATCCATTTCCGATAGAAAACGGACAAAGTCCAGAACACGGCGCCCCGCACCCTCCTCCTGCACTTCAAATTTTGGCTCAAGAATCGATGGAGATTTCACATCAATTTTGGCCAGCGCCCGCTTCGCCAGTTGCTGACCATGCGCTAACCAACCATCGCCAAATGCCAATACGCGCGCCTCATCCTGCCTGACCAACAATGCACCTTGCTTAGTCAGTCCACAACTACCCCAGACGCGACAAGCTTTATCAAGACTACCGTATTGTCGTACAGCCCAGCGTTGCCATTGTTGCTGCAACAGGCGCTGATATTCTCCTTGTAAGCCATCTACATCTTTTCTTTGCCAGGCGCCGACCAAAGAAGATTCATTATTAATTTCTATCATCGCCAAAGCAGGATCATTGTTCAAATCCAGACGTCGTATCAATTGTTTTGCATATTCAACCTGTAAAGCGATCATGCGTGGTTCAAACAAATGCAGAGGACTGCTGGCAAACGGCATATTTTCACCTGGCACCAAGGGCGTCAGTTGATCGACAACGTATCTGAATGAATAACCGACGTGCAGATTCAAATTAACGTAAATACCCTCACGCCTGAGTGCATCGATGAATGTTTTCAATCTTTGCACTGCAGATTGATTGAAACTTGGAAAAGCACCCGTGGTCAGGATACCTTGCGGCTTGTCTTCGCTATCGCTCAGTACCGTATCAAGATGATGCAGGCGGACTGCATTGAAGCCCAGACTACGTAAGCGTCTGGAAATTTTTGGTGCGTCTTCTTCTTTTGGAAAATTCGCAGCACCAGTAAGACTGATGCCAAATAAACGCACACGTTGATCATCTTTTGTTTGTGGCTGGCCATCACCACCAACTCTGTAGAAATGCGCCCCTTTAACGAATAAACGATCTGCTGGACCTAAGGGATGATTCAGTCCACTAAAATCAGTAATGCTCGCCATCTGATCTTCGTTAATCGTAAATGGGTACCACTCTATATTCGATGCCTGCGCGTTGCACGGTGCCACGCTGACCATGAACAGCAAAGCAAAAAAGAGAACGCGCGGGAATTTTCTTGGAAAATAGTTCATGAAATAAGTCGCAGTAGCCAAGCAAGCCATTAGAATATCGTACAAACAATCATCCAACATAGATGTCAATGAAGAATACTGCAATCGCTCTGGAAGATCGCACCATGAATGACTACGAAATGATACTAATTCGTCTCATGGTCGTGTTATTTGCAGTGTTTTCGTTATTGCCTTACGGAATCTCTTGGGACTACACGGGGTCATCCGCCTTGACGATGGAAGGCTCTATCACCACCAAACTCGAATGGGGTGGATTAATCAGTCTCTCGATGATTGTGCTATACCGGCATTTACCTGAGGCGCTGGCTGATGCGCGTAACCTCAATCCCTTTCTTGTCACCATCTTGCTATGGTGTTTATTATCAAGTCTTTGGTCACCTTTGCCTGGCGTAACATTTAAAAGAGCAATTCAATTGTACGGCCTCGTCATGATCGCCATCGCAATCAATATGGCGCCGCGCCCTTTGGCATTGCTGCTTAAATATTTGCTCTATCCATTAATGGGGATTTTATTATTGTCACTCTTTATGGTAATCACATCACCGAGTTTGGGTATCGATTACGCATTAGGTGGCGCTTGGCGTGGGGCCTTATCCCAAAAAAATGAATTAGGTCAGGTTGCGGCAGTGTCGATTCTTTTGTGGCAAGCACGCGCATGCACAGAGAAGCTTGATATACGGGTTCTTTTAACTGCAATAGGGTTTAGCTTTTTTATGCTGGTGATGAGTAAAAGCTCAACCAGCTTACTCATCACGCTGATTACCAGCGCCATTTTTCATGTACTCAGAAAACGCCATTTAAGTTCGGATTACCCGCTAACCCGGATAGCGCTGGTGTTTTGTTGTTTGATTCTCATCGCACTTTATTTGTTTTTCATGCAGGAATCGCGCTTCCCGACCTGGTCTGAGATTTCATCACCGATTGCACATATCTTCGGCAAAGGTTCTGACCTCACTGGACGGACAGATATTTGGGAATTAGTTATATTAGAAATTCGTAAGCATTGGGTAATGGGTCTGGGCTATGGCGCATTCTGGTTGGGGCCGGATAGCCTCTCTCAATTCATCATTACAGCGCTTAACTGGATTCCCTTACAGTCACATAATGGCTATCTGGATATTTTGAACGAACAAGGTATGGTCGGCCTCACTTTATGCGTTTTATGCCTGTTCGCGCAAGTCGTCAGTCTGGTGATCATGGGACGTAAAGACAGAACACAGGCCGCTTTCTGGTCTGCAATGCTGTTTGTCACAGTGGTGACTAATTTTACCGAAAGCAGCTTGTTCCGCGGATTTGGATTTCAGAATGTATTCTTTATTTTCGCTTTGGTGGCTTGCACATCGGCGAATCGAAGACTAAAAGAAAGCTAGAGGAAAGCAAAAACAAAGAAAAATCCAAGAAACCAAAGCGTGATTTGAAAATTATAAGTCAAGCCAGGGCATTCACATATCGATGCCCAATGACAAGAAAGCGCTTTTCAATCAGGCGATAAGAAACATCGGCCAACAATAAAGAACTCGTCATCATGACAATAATTTTAACTGGCAATGACCACGAAGGCATCCATAGCGCCATTAAGCAATAGACCAACCAGTGATACAGATAAAGGGAATAGCTTATTTTCCCGATGTAGACTAACGGGTATGAACTCAGGATTCGACTAATCAAACCATCAACCAGTACCAGATTGACGAACATAAGAAACAAAGCCACGCCTTGCAGCGAATATCGATATGATTCCCGAAAATTTTCATCCCGCAAAAACAACGAGATCAACATCAACAGTACGCCAAACACAAAAACGCTTTTTTGCTTAAGCAAATCAAACACAAATTCCTTACGCACCAACAGAAGCGCAAGTGCAGTTCCGTACAAAATCGAATCAGCACGCGTATCCGTTGCTTTATAAATCCGGCTATCTGGCAAGTTCGCCAATCCTAACCCATAAACCAGATAAATACGCCAGCCCAAAAACAACACCAACAAAAACACAACCAGCGATAGAAATCGCTTCGGTACGGCAATTAGCGCAGCAAACATCACAGGAAAGATCATATAAAAATGTTCTTCCACTGCGAGTGACCAGGTAATAGACAAGGGTGAAGGTAATGCGTTTTCGGAAAAACCTACAAAAATCCCGAAATAGTTTGCGAAATAAAAGAATACTGATCCCAGCTCCACCCAGCGCCAATTCACCGATGCCATTTGCATGACAGTCAATGCACACAAAATAAAAATCAGCAGTGCTGGCATCAAGCGAAAAAAACGGCGTATGTAAAATTTTCTGATACTGACATAACCAACCCTATCCCATTCAGAAACCATAAGACGGGTAATAATAAATCCGCTAATAAAGAAAAATATAGTCACGCCTAAACCGCCGGGAACAATGTACCCAAGTCCAGCGTGCGACAAGATTACCAATAAAATCGAGATGGCTCGCAGACCATCAAGCGCAAGCAACCGGTCCTGCATTTGCGCTGGGAATGGTGAGGACTGGCCGTCTAAGTTTTTCAATTTCATTTCTTTCTATGATTTTTCAATCACCATAGACGTGCAAATGTGCACCAAGAAAATGATTGAGTTTGCCGAACTGGGAAGCACAAATCCTGGCCCAGGAAAATCCTTTCAACGGAGACAAGGGCAACAAAACTATGGCCAGCACAAAAGAAATACATAACTGAATAATGGCACGCAGTCCCAACCAGAGTCCACGGTGCCAGCGCTGATTTTTGGGAAACATCGCCAACTCAGTTCGCATAAATAATTGCCCGGTTCTGAAAGACCGTTGCAACAACCAAGATGCGGTTGCACGATCGACGGGTACAATTTCAGTCACTGGTGCCTCATCACACCAGACCATACAAGCACCACGTGCGTGCAATTGGCGGAACAGCATACTGTCCTCGCCACCCGTTTTTCCAAATGACGGATCAAACGGTCCTGCCCCACTCGATGTTCGCAATTGATCCAGAAAAGATTTACGAACCAGAACATTTCCACTACGCGCATCCTTGTCATCGATCGGCGTCCCAGAGACCGGACGACGTCGATCAAAAAACTGACCTTTAATAATCCAAGGAGGCACACCTTCTGCGTATTCGGGGAGAACCGGTGCAAACACGACATCGGCGTTGAAGCTTGCCTGTGTAGCCAAGAGATAATGTAACCAGTCTTGTGCTGGGCACTCATCATCATCCACCATGACTACCCATTCCCCGCGCGCCACGCCAATAGCTGCATTGCGTGCCAAAGAAATATTGGATTCACCAAGTTCGAGAACAGTCAATCTGTCATGAAATTGCTTTTTAAACTCGTTGAGAACGGGAATTGCCGAACGGTGAACATCATTATCCACCACGATGACTTCAAGACACTCTTGATTATAGTTTTGCGCAAAAACCGCAGTCAATAAACGTTGCAATAATAGCGGACGACGGAAAGTGCAAATGCAAATACTGATATCAATCATGGGTCTAACCCCGTGAAGATGCAGTTCGTTTTGAGCCGTAAGGTAATCGTTTTTTCACCCAACTCAGCCACTTCCGGGACAACCTGCCAGTCCCATCACCGCTAGCATTCTCATTAAAAATCGTTCCTATGACCTCAGCACCAGCGGCCTGCATATCGCTCTTAGCTTCGCGCAAATCACTCAGTAAAGTCACATCTTTCATCGCCATCAGCAGCACAGAACCAACTTGATGAGCTACCATTTGCGCATCAGACGCTAGCGAAGAAGTGTAGGTATCAAGAACAAAAGCATCAAATTGATTATCACAAGATGCCAACAACTCCCGAATTCGGGGCGCCCGCAATATCTCGAGCGGATTAGGTGGACGTGGTCCACTTGGAAGAATATGCAGGTTATCCATTAAAGGAATCAATGCATTCTGAGCCGCTATCCTTCCCGCAAGAACAGACGACAACCCGTCTGGACTTCCAAGTGAAAACAAATTATGTAAATTTCCGCTGCGCAAATCAGCATCGATGAGCAAGGTGCGTCGCCCTACCTGCGATAGCGCGATCGCCAGGCTTGCTGCCATATACGATTTACCTTCTTGCGGACTGGCACTTACCAGAGCAATTTTTATCTTATCCTGAGAACTGAACTTCAACAACAATTCGCTACGCAAACGCCGGATTTCTTCCGCTTCTTTGGAGAAAGGATAATGAAAAAATCGCAGACCAGAATCTGCCTTACCATTGATCAAATCTTTACTACCAAATCCAAACTGCTCACCTAACGCAGAGTCGATTTGAATCTGGCTTAAAAAACCAAGATTTAAAGCGGCATCGCCAAAGCGTAATTTTTTTTGTCTTTGCTCGGCCGCAATCAACTCTACCTGACTCTCAGTAAGGAGACCTTTTTGCAAAAACAAATCACCCAACCGCCCGACTTTCGCGGACGAACTGTGATCAGTCTTTTCAGTTTCTTTTTCTTGAAAGATCATTTCCATTCCCTTTTGCTTTGTCCGCTAGCTTATCTGGCAACAGAAACAGCTTCTTCAAACCCTATATGTGCCATCACAGGAACGTCAAATTCTCGCTCCAGATCTTCCATGCAACGTACTCTTCTTTGCAGCAGTTCAAGCAAGAAAGCGACGCACAGTCCAAACAAAAAGCCGCCAATCAGGCCAAATATAAGGTTATTACGTAGCAAAGGTTTTGCATGTTTTTCGGGTACTTCGGCCCATTGCATGACCGTTGCATCTGAAATCGCTACGTTACTGGTCATTAAAAGTTCGTCGAACTTCTGGATCGCGGCATTGTAAATTTTCTGGACGCTATCTAACTGACGCTGATACGAGCTGATCACATCGCGATGTTTTTTATTTTCAAAGGTCTTTTTCTGGTAATTCGCTAATTCAGCCTCAATCACTTTTTCTTGTTGTGCCAGACGCCCTTCCACTGATTGCAAGGAGTCAAATGCAGTCGACGATTCACGCTTGAGCTTATCTAGCAGTGCCTGACGTTCTTGCATTATCGCGATATAGCGAGGGTGATTTACGCCTAATGTCGTTTGAGCATTGGCTAACTGTGCTTCAACAGCAATCAAGGCCGCTTTCACACCAGATACATTGCCTACACCCGCGATTTCGGGCAAGTCAGAATTCAGATTACCACGTTTCATTAAGCCATCCAGAGATTGCTTCTTGGATTGTGCTTCGACCCTTTGCAGTTGCACGTCCATCAAACGAGCACTTAATGCATTCATCTGACGCGAATCCAGATCAGTACGCTCATCCGCATCAACGATTTGATATTCTTGCTGATAGCTGGTTAATTTCTTTTGAATATCGTCAATTTGTCTGCTCATGGACTCTAACTGAGCGTTGTATTGATCTTTCCGTGCGCGCGCGGGTGCATTCATCATTTCAAGAGAAAGATCAATATACGATTTGACGATGGCATTGGTAATATCTTTTGCCATTTGCGGACTATTCGAAGAATATTGAACTTCTACTACCCGGCTATTTTTATGTGGTGCTACCTCAACATGCTCAGTGATGGACTCTGCCAATAGTCGAAGCCCACGACGCTCACCATATTTGGCAATCAGCTTGCGACATTCGTCTGTATCTTGTAGCCGCAATGCGTCAATGACGCGCTCCGCAACTTGTACACTGCGGATAACATCAAATTGCGTTTCAAGATAACTCTCGTCCTGCATAGGATTAAATTGTCGACCATTAATCGGATCGTTAATACGGTAATCAATATAAATATTTGCTGAGGCAATATACGTTTTTGGCAACAACACGCTAACAACACCCGCAACCACCACGGCAGCAAAAGTGATATTTAAGATTAATTTTTTCCTGGCGCGCAGCATCGCGCCTATCTGCGTAAATGAGAGAATTAACTCGGTCGGAGAACTTCGCATTGGCAGTCTTAAAAAATGCGTTCGTTAATAAACACAACATCGCCTGGCAGCACGACGTCAGAAATACGGGCTGGAATTTCTTTTAACTCACCATCACTGGACTTGCGGTGGATGATGATACGAGAAGTACTACCACGGTCTGTGACACCTCCGCCGATTGATAAAACGCGCATGACGTTCATATCATCTTCCATCGGATAGGCGCCTGGGCGTCGCACTTCACCGTACACATAAAAATTCTTTTGCTGTCCCACTATCAACACGTCATTAGCGAGAACTTTCTGGCCGAATTGCGCATTATTCTTTTCATCCTCAAAATCAAGACGAACTGTCGCGTATTCTGTCAATTCAGCTTTTCCATCCTGGCTGTTACGGCGCAAAATTCGTAAATTTTTATCTGCTCGCGGTGTTACACCACCTGCCAGACTCAAGGCATCAAGTACACTGAGGTTACCTTGCAATATAAAACGTCCCGGACGCACCACTTCTCCGAGTACCGAAAAGCTCCGACTGACTTGCGCTGCAACTTTGACCGACACTTTAGGTTTAATAAGGTATTGTCCCGCCTCAAGTTTTTTCGCAAAAATTCCTGCAATTTCGGAACCGGTTTTACCACGCACGTCAACGGTACCGACCAAAGGCAGAGTTACGATACCATTTGCGCCAACGATAATGTCGGCGCTCAGATCAGGCTGACCAAACACTGTAACCAATAACTGATCACCTTCGCCGACTACGTCAGCGTTTGCATCAGAAGGGTCGAAATTGCTTGCAGCAATTGATGGCGCTACTTTGGTAGTAACAGATGTCGCAACTGAGGTCACGATTGGAATCGGAACTAAGGACTTCGCCGGAACAATAACTGAAGTATTTACTGCAGTCGGAGCCTGAGGAGTACCCTGGGGCATAACTGGCGTAATAACTGGAGCAGCGTTCGTAGCAGCAATTGAAGTGGAAACTGAGGGCTTGTCTTGCGTTGTAACTTGGGGAACTGACCGAATATTGACTGGTGCGGCAGTTGAAGTAATGACTGGTGCAGCAACTGCAGGAGAATCCGGAGCAGAATCTACCATGGAAACGACTTCAGCTTTCTTCGCTGCGACCGGAACCATCGTTATCCGTTGATCTATCTTAAGTTGCGAAACCGAGTCACTAACAACTTCCTGTGCGGAAAGAGTTGCAGAAAATAACAACGACATCGTACCCGCCACAAAAAAAACGGGCAATTTCAACTTAGACATAGTGGCAAAAACCATTGAAAACCAAGGATGTGATGAAAACATCTTATTTTATCTTGCAACAATCGAAAAGGTAGATTTTTTTTGTCATACATACAAAAAAATGCAACTATATCGAAATAAAAAAAATAAGTACCAATCCATAACAATAATTAACCATTATTAAATTGTCACCCTCGTTAAGCTACGTTAACATTGCTCAAAATGAACGAAAGTGGCGCTATGGTAAATAAGCAAGTTGAACAAGCAAAAATAATAACCTCCCCCGTTGGCACAAATCCGATGAAAAAAATTGCTCCTCTTGTGATCATCGCCCCCGTCCGGGATGAAGCTGATTTAATCCGGCTCACGCTCGAATCGATCACGCAACAAACTGTACACCCGGTCGAGTGGATCATTGTCGATGATGGGTCTAAAGACAATACTGCAGAGATCGTTGAGGAGTACGCAGCGAAATATCCGTTTATCCGTTTGGTTCAGCGGCCAGATCGCGGTTTTCGCAAAGTTGGCGGCGGTGTCGTCGCTGCATTCAAATACGGCATCACACAAATTCAGCATACTGAATACCAATACATTGCCAAACTTGATGGCGATATGTCGTTTGGCCCTCAATACCTCGAAATCATGTTTAAGCAATTTGCCAGCGATCCCAAATTAGCAGCAGTCTCTGGCAAAGTTTTTCGCGAAGAAGATGGAAAACGCGTAGAAGAAATCATCATCGATGAACATGTCGCTGGCCAATTCAAACTTTACCGAAGGAATGCTTTCGAAGAAATTGGCGGCTTTGTCGAAGAAGTACTTTGGGATGGTATAGACGTTCATACAGCACGCATGAAAGGCTGGAACACCAAGAGCTTCTATCATCCTGAAGCTATTCTCATGCACCATCGACTGATGGGGTCATCAGACAAAAATGTATATCGCGGCCGCTTACGATGGGGACGCGGCATCTGGTTTATGGGATACCATCCTTTGTACGCGCTGGCATCGGGTGTATTCAGAATGCGCGAGAAACCATTTGTTATCGGCGGGTTGTTAATTATCGCCGGTTATCTGGGGGCTGCTTTAAAACAAGCACCGCGCTATAACAATCCAGAGTTCAGGGAACATCTGCACAAGTGGCAATTAGCGCAGATTAAAGGCTTATTCTTCAAAACAAAAACAAAATAATTTCACCTGACAAACGAAAGATTATGTTCAGCTCCCACTCTACATCTAGTGCATCACAGCCTGCGCACTTATTATCTGTGCTCACCGGAGTGGCTTTTGGTGCAGCCATATGCCTGACTTTGCTTGCGATTATCCTCAATGTCGAGCGCGTTGACGCCGACGTTTTTTTTATCCGCTTCCTGATCGCTGCAATGACGAGCATCATTGTCTTTTCCAGCCATCGCCTTTTAAATTCCTTGCAAGATAGAAATCCATTCTCACTTTTCCCAAAGCTCACGTGGCGTTGGTTTATCGTCTTTATGGTGGTCTTACTGACTGCATATGTCGATAAGATGTCCGAGCAGTTGTCGAGAAAAGTGATGTTACTTTGGTTGGTCATCACCCCATTCTCTTTGATGGCGATGGCAATAATTATACGAAGAATCGCTACGTTCTATTACTCGAACCCCGCAAGAAGAAGAAAAGCAGTTCTGATTTGGTCTAATTCTGCTTGCGCTGATCTGATCGACTCCTTACGCAACTCTCCATTAGCCGCAGTCGATGTCATCGGCTTCTTCGACAATCGCAGTGCATCTCGACCACCAAGCAAATTAGAAAGATTGGGAGATTTAGGCGATGCAATTGAATGGATCATCGATCCTGAGACCGGCAAGGTCAAGGTAGACGTGGTCTTCATTGGTATGAATACAAAAGAACCGGAAGAATTAGCGGAGATTTTAGAGATACTATACGACAGCACTGCCACAACCTATTTCGTCCCAGAGTCTTTGATTTTCGGTATGCCTGGAATACAACTGCGCGAATTAGCAGGCAAACCTGTCTTAGCATCCGTCGAGACGCCGTTTATCGGGCTAGCTGCACTACCGAAAAGAATTGTCGATTTTGTTGGTGCATTCATCGGCATAATCCTTTTATCGCCAATCATGATAGCCATTGGCGTGGGCGTCAAACTAAGCTCCCCAGGCCCAATATTTTTCAAACAAAATCGTTACGGTATCGCTGGCAAAGCAATTAAAGTCTACAAGTTTCGTAGCATGAAAATAGCTCCGAAAGACTCGCCCGTGATTCAAGCGAAAGTAGGCGATGCTCGCGTTACTAAATTTGGCAGTTTCATCAGAAGAACGTCTTTAGATGAATTGCCGCAGTTATTTAATGTACTCACCGGTGACATGAGCCTGGTCGGCCCGCGCCCGCATGCAGTCGCCCACAATGAGCTTTACCGAAAATTGGTTACCGGTTATATGTTCCGCCACAAAATCAAACCCGGCATCACCGGCTGGGCACAAGTAAACGGTTTACGCGGAGAAACCGATACCCTGGAAAAAATGCAAGCACGCGTTGACTACGACCTGTATTACTTACAGCACTGGTCTATCTGGCTTGACTTCGTCATTTTATGGCGCACCGTCAAAGTCGTTTTTGGCGATAAGAACGCCTACTAGATCAGCAACCCAGCGCATCAGATAAGCCCTTCAAAGCGCATATTGGCCGACGTGCTACGCTGTCTAGGTATTCTGAAGTACCGGCAATTACTGTTGCGGCTTTGATCTGATCGCTTGGTATACGGTAGCTAAATACATCAGATCTCAACAGGCAAATGCCAATCTCAGAAGGAGTTATTTCAAATATGATAACGATGGATGCATAAGCCTAAGTTAACTTGTTAGCCTATAGCATCATAATATCAACGCTCTTTTTTTGCCCTTTTAAAATTCCGCAGATAATTTCCCAGAAGCGAATTTTTCAAATCACTACGCAAAGCAAAATACGTCGATTTTACCTTAGCAATCAACCTGGGAGAAGAAATTGCACCTTCGCACAAATCGATCTGACCCGTTGCAAAACGCAGCTTGTAGGGTTGCTCGCCGCGCCCAAGATCTATACACGTGATTCCGGTCGCAGGTGCCTCGCGTGCGCAGCCAGCAAGCAAAATCAGGCCGGGTGAAAATTCTGAATAGGCTGTCGCATACCAAGGAAACCAGTAATGCAAAACGCCGGAAGAACGCATACCAAAATGGGCTGCAATGAGGGTATCGCCTGCGTATAACGTCGATAAAACGCCAGAAAAACCTGCCTGCTTTTGTTGACTTATTCCTTCAATAACGGCACGTATCCACGGCACCGCAAAAATATCATGCTCGACACCCAGTGTACGAATAAACTGATCTGATTTGCCAGCGAGCAAAGCAGCAAATTCTGCCGGGTCTCGGGCATCAAAATGAAATCTCAGGGGACCAAATTTTTTGCTTAATTTCCGCTCGTTGGTTTCTATCTTTTTAAATAAAGAAGCGTCGCGTTTTTCAGTCAAACGCTGCACATAGACATTGAAACCACCTTCCAGATTTAACGTAAGCGAACGACTATGATGCCATGCATATGCTGCGAACTCACTACGCTCTGTGGGCATATGATTGAAGCCCATATAGCGCACGTTCATCGCTGCCAACATCTGCGTTAAGGGAAGTTCATGGTTCGTCGAAGTTATCGGACCTTGATAATCTGTCAGCCCTCCTCCGATTACTTCAGCGAGAACGTTATTTTTCTTATGATGAGGAAAGAAGCCGATGACCTCACCGGCATCTTCAATTACTAAAATTCGGGTATCAGTGCGTGCCGCGCCGATAATCGCCGTGTATTGGGGGTGATAATAAGGGCTTTGCAAAATTTCCGAATTATTGAGCATTTGCAACCAGGCTTTATGTAGCCCAGCGTCCAGCTCACCGCCGCTGATCAGACTAAACTTCATTGTATCTCTTGCTCATGATTGAGAAAATATTGCTGTAAATTTTCTTGCAATTCAGCTTCCATTGCCTGCTCAACGACTGTCGATAATCGGCTACCGCGTACCGGCTCAAACACAAATACCCGGTAAACGTCCGCCAGTTTCAACATCGTTGGATTGGCGATCAATGTCCACAAGTCACCACCTTCATTTCGAATTGCCCACCATACATTTTTACTCTGCGGCGTATTGATTGAAGCAATCTGTGCAACCCACCCTGCATCCTGCATACGCTGCAACAAGCCTTCAATCTCATCCATGCCAAACCTGGTGGTGGTACGAATTTGTGCAACGCTAACAACGGCATCTTCTTTGGTATTTCTAGCGGCAGTCAATACTTGCAGAATACGCATCGCATCTTCAAAGGCACTGCCAGGCGTAGGAACATGCCACCAACGTTCAAATTTCACTATTGGTAAAGCCGCTGCAATGACAGCGCCAATCAAAGTAATGAGCCACGACAAATAAATCCAAATCAAAAAAATTGGTACCGCGGCCAACGCACCATAGACGATGGTATAAGTCGGGAAATGCGTCACAAAGATCGCAAATCCACGTTTTGCAATTTCAAAAGCACACCCAGCGAATAAACCTCCCCATGCCGCGTCGCGCCAATCTACCGAACGGTTAGGCACTGCGAGGTAGAGCAAGGTATATGCACCTGTCGTAAACGTGACCGATATTAAGGTATAAAATACCCCACCAATGAACGGGACAGAAGCAACAACGCCACTAGTAGCGGTAAACAAATAGGATGTGATGGAAATCGAAACGCCAATTAAAAAGGGGCCCAAAGTAACGATCGCCCAGTAGACTAATACCCTTTGAAACAAAGGACGCGAGCGCTTCACTTGCCATATCTGATTAAAGGACTTGTCTATCATCGCCATGGTGGCAATTGCGGTCAACATCAGTGCCACACCACCGACTGCAGATAAACGTGTGGCTTTAGTGGCAAACTGCGTGAGGTAACCCAATATCGTATTCGCAATGCCTTTGGGCATCAAATTCTGTACAAAATACGCCTCTAAGGAAGTACGGAAAGTATTAAATAAAGGGAAAGCCGTAAAAATTGCCAATGCTACAGTCAGAATTGGAACGAGTGCCAGCACAGAGGTAAATGTTAAGCTACCTGCCACTTGCGGCAGGCGCCCCTCGCGCAGGCGTTGCAAGGCAAAGAGAAAGAGGTTACGTAATTGTGTCCACGAAAGTCCGCGCATATCGATCTTTAAAAAATTACTAGCCGCTATTTTACTGAGAGAGTGACCATAAAGTCTCATATAATAATCATTATGAATACATCCAAGCTTACGATTCTCGTTTTATTTTATTCACGCCACGGCAATACCCGCAAAATGGCAGAATTTATTGCGCAAGGCATAGAAAGCGTGCCAGGTTGCGACGCTCGCCTAAGAACAGTGCCGGCAGTATCGGCAAATACGGAAGCAACCGAGTCAGACATCCCCGCCGAAGGTCCACCGTACGTCGAATTATCGGATCTGAAGGAATGCGCCGCATTAGCATTAGGGTCCCCTACTCGCTTCGGCAATATGGCAGCAGCGATGAAGTATTTTTGGGATGGTACTGCTGCCGAATGGCTATCTGGCACTTTAGTCGGAAAACCTGCGTGTGTTTTTACATCAACCGGCAGCATTCATGGTGGACAGGAGTCCACCTTGTTGTCGATGATGTTACCGCTACTCCATCACGGCATGTTGTTGATGGGCATCCCTTACAGTGAGGCCGAATTAATGACCACCACTACCGGCGGCAGCCCTTATGGAGCAACGCATTGGTCGGGATTGGATGGAAAGAATCAGATCTCTGACGACTCCCGTAAACTTGCCATAGCCTTAGGTAAAAGGTTGGCGGAAACAACGCAACGCCTGACTCAGCATCCATGATCACAACACGTCAACAACATGCTCATTTTCTGGCCTGCATTCTACTTGGTTTGCTGATCGTGCTATGTATTAGCTGGGAAATGTGGGTAGCACCTTTACGTACGGGTGGTTCATGGATGGCGCTCAAAGTATTGCCACTAGTTCTGCCGTTGCGCGGAGTGATACGTAAAGACAATTACACCATGCAATGGACGTCAATGTTAATCTGGCTTTATTTTACTGAAGGCTGTGTCAGAGCATATAGCGATAAAACCAGCATTTCCGCAGCTTGTGCGAGCTTAGAAATTTTCCTGTCGGTGTGCAATTTTGCAGCAATTTTGGTGTATTTGCGGCCTTTCAAACAAGCAGCAAAACAGCGCAAAATGCAAAATGGATGATTTTCTTCAACAGTGCCGGGCTGTCATTGGCTCACAATACGTCCTCATTGACGAAGCTGATCGCAAACCATATGAGACCGAATGGCGGCAACGTTACCGTGGACATTGCCTCGCCGTCTTGCGCCCAGCATCGACAACAGAAGTTGCGGATTTGGTTAAATTATGTCGCCAATTTAAGATCAGCATCGTGCCACAAGGCGGCAATAGTGGATTGGTCATCGGCAGCGTTCCGGATAGCTCGGGCAATTCGGTAGTGTTATCACTACGCAGACTGAACAAAATACGTGCCATTGATACCGACAACAATACCATCACTGTTGATGCTGGCTGCATACTTAACGACGTCCAACAATCGGCCGATAATAGCCAACGACTGTTTCCACTCTCCTTAGCGTCAGAGGGCACTTGCACCGTCGGCGGAAATCTCTCCAGCAACGCAGGTGGCACTGCTGTGCTACGTTACGGAAATGCGCGCGAGCTTTGCCTTGGGCTAGAAGTGGTCAATGCGCAAGGTGAAATCTGGGATGGATTAAAAGGATTGCGCAAAGATAATACTGGATATGATTTACGTGATTTATTTATTGGCGCTGAAGGTAGCTTAGGCATTATCACAGCAGCGGTGATGAAACTCTACCCAAAACCAAAGGCAATTCAGACAGCACTTGTCGCACTTTCCTCACCGGAGGCAGCCCTGGAGTTACTCAATCTGAGCCGTGAAGGATTTGGGCCAGCGCTGACCGGTTTCGAGTTCATTTCGGCAATCTGCCTGGAGCTGGTTCACAAGCATTTTCCGGATATTCCATTGCCGTTTTCAGAGGCTTATTCGTACTATGTACTACTGGAAATTTCCGATCATGAATCTGAATCACACGCCAGACAACTAGCAGAAAACGTTTTGGGGCAAGCCTTAGAAGGCGCAATTATTTCTAATGCTGTGATTGCTGATTCTATGACGCAGGCCAACAATTTGTGGAAGTTACGCGAGAACATTTCCATGGCTCAGGCGGCGGAAGGTAAAAATATCAAGCACGATATATCGCTACCTAGTTCGTGTATACCGGCTTTTATGATGATGACCGCACAGCTTCTTGAGAGCCATTTTCCTGGTTGCAGACTCATTTGTTTCGGTCATATGGGCGATGGAAATTTACATTACAATATCTCACCACCGATTGGTGTCAATGATCAGAATTTCATATCCAATCAAGAAGCAATTAACCGGCTGGTACATGATCAGGTGCACGCCTACAACGGCTCTATCTCTGCCGAACACGGAATAGGTTCTTTAAAGCGAAAAGAACTGCTACGCTATAAATCAGCCGTCGAACTTCAAATGATGCGTGCGATTAAATCTGCGCTTGATCCAGATAACATCATGAATCCCGGAAAAATTTTATAAGGTTAAAGCATTTGTCTATGCGGATATTTCATTTTCAAACCAGCGCAATTAAAACCCTCCAATTTGCATGTTTACCCCTCACCTTATTTCTGCATAATTTCGCATTCGCCGACGTCTACCAGTGTGAACAAAACGGCCATATTCATTATAGCCAAACAGCGTGCGCAGCCAACCAGAAGCAATTGACACATACTACGATTACTGCCACCGATACACCATCAAATGAAACACAACAGGCGGCCAAGAATAGATATCATCGCGAAAAATCTGAATTAAAAAAATTGGAGCAGCAGAGAATTAAGGAACAAGAAAAGCAAGAAAAGACTATGGCAAAGCAAATAGCCAAATCAAAGCAACAAAAAGCAGCATGCGACAAAGCGCAACTACAAGTGAAGTGGGCGAAAGAAGATGCGAAGTCAGCAGCGCCAAAATCTGAAGCCAAGGCTAAGCTAAAACTACAACGTGTCAAAGAAAAAGCGGCTTTGTCCTGCCAGTCAAATTAAAAAAATTTAGTATTGAAGAATGCGGATGTTGCGTTCAACCAATAAAAATGCCCGAAATAAATTCGGGCATTTTTATTAAATCCTTGGCCTGCCCAGCAGGAATCGAACCTGCGACCCCGAGCTTAGAAGGCTCGTGCTCTATCCAACTGAGCTATGGACAGTCTTATTTCGCACTCTATCAGAGCAAGAAAACTGAAGGCTGAATACTACATGTTTACAGCCCCAGTTTCAAGAATAGACTGCGATCTGAAGGCAATATCTGCTAAATTTTTTCGATGCAAGCAACCAAACGACGCGCACTGGCGCTAGCAAGCTCGCCGTCGTCCGCCTCCACCATCACGCGCAACAATGGCTCCGTTCCGGAGGCACGTATCAATACGCGACCACGACCAGATAGCTCAGCCTCTACTTTGTCCTTCTCTTGCATCAAAAGAACATTTTTCTGCCAATCAAAACCCGGAGAGACGCGGACATTTAACAGCACCTGCGGGAATAGTTGCAGCTTATCAAAGCACGCATCCAAAGTTTTACCACTGCGGCGCAAAGCAGACAAAACTTGCAATGCAGAGACAATGCCATCACCGGTTGAATGCTTATCAAGACACAATAAGTGACCAGAACCTTCACCACCCAATAACCAATCACGTTCACGCAATTGCTCCAGCACATAGCGATCACCGACCTTGGCGCGGGCAAAACCCACACCCAGATCTTTTAAGGCAATCTCAACAGCCATATTCGTCATTAATGTCCCAACCACGCCAGGAACGGGACCGATAGCAAGCCTGTCCATCACCATCAGGTAAAGCAATTCATCGCCGTTATAAATTTTCCCGTGACGATCGACCATAATCAGACGATCCGCATCACCATCAAGAGCAATCCCCAAATCTGCATGGTTAGCGCGCACCGCAATTGAGAGTGCATCAGGTGAAGTTGCACCAACATTATCGTTAATGTTCATACCGGTTGGCGCATTGCCTATAGCAATAACTTCCGCACCGAGCTCGTGAAATACATGTGGCGCGATATCGTACGCTGCACCGTGCGCGCAATCGACAACGATTTTAATGCCGCGCAAGTCTAATTCCGATGGGAAGGTGCTCTTACAGAATTCTATGTAACGACCATTCGCATCACGTAAGCGCTGTGCCTTACCCAAATGATCGGAGCTCACGCATTCCATCGGCAAATCCAACTGTGCCTCAATAGCGAGCTCAACTTCATCTGGAAGTTTATTTCCCTGTGCAGAGAAAAATTTAATACCGTTATCGTAATAAGGGTTGTGAGATGCAGAGATAACCACACCTGCTGACAGGCGCAATGCGCGTGTCAGATAAGCCACTGCAGGTGTCGGCATAGGACCAGATAACATCACATCAACACCTGCCGCAGCAAAACCAGCTTCCAGAGCGGCTTCAAGCATGTAACCAGAGATACGCGTATCTTTGCCAATCAATACGGTTGGGCGCTTCTCTCCAGGTTGACCGGTTTGCGCCAATACCTTGCCTGCGGCATAGCCTAAACGCATTACAAAGTCAGGAGTAATTGGAGCAACACCAACTTTGCCACGAATACCATCAGTACCAAAATATTTTCTTGTCATTTTTAATGTCCAATTCTCTTTTTTCAAACGAGCATTGCTCGCCAAACTTTTAACGCATCCACAGTTTCAGCAACATCATGAACCCGTAAAATTTTTGCTCCCATATTTGCGGCGGATAAGGCAGCCGCAAGACTACCTGCCAAACGTTTTTCAGTTACTCGACCGGTTATTTCACCGATCATTGTTTTTCTTGATACGCCGACCAACACCGGTAAGTCCAATTGATGCGCCATTTTGGGGATATCTTTAAATAGCGCAATATTATGCAACAACGATTTGCCAAAACCAAAGCCCGGGTCGACACATAGATTTTGCCGCGGAACACCGGCATCCAACAAATCCCTTACTCTGTCGCCTAAAAAGCCCTTCACGTCCGTAACTACATCAACATATGCTGGAGATGACTGCATATTCGAAGGCACATTTTGCATATGCATAATGCACAGCCCAACGTCACTTTCAGCAACAGCAGCAATTGCCTCCGGTGAACGAAAGCCTTGGATATCATTAATCATATCCACACCAGCCAATATGGCTTCTCTCATCACTTCTGGCTTATACGTATCAATAGACAAGGCTTTACCACAATCGCGCAAAGCAAAAATTACTGGCATGACGCGGCGCAATTCCTCATCAAGCGACAAAGCTTGAGATCCCGGGCGACTGGATTCTCCTCCGATATCGATAATATCAACCCCGTCCTCTATCATCTGTTCGGCGCGCGATAGTGCGCTATCCAAATCAAGGAACTTGCCGCCATCAGAAAATGAATCCGGCGTGACGTTCAAAATACCCATCACCAGCGGCTTACAATCGTCGTTTCGCAAAGGAAAGCGATAACGCCCACATTGAAAATAATCAGTCATAAAAAATAAAGGCGAGGATTACTCCTCACCTTATATTAAAAGCTTAACTCAGAAACATGAAAAATCAGGCTGGTGCAGTCGCGTTCGGAGAGACGCCCCCAGAGCTATTGTCCGATGAAGATCGACCGGTAGACTGCCCGAGCTTAGGAGGACGAGGAGCGACGCCATTCATAATGTCGTTTACCTGATCAGCATCGATGGTTTCCCAATCCAGCAAGGCCTTAGTCATTACCTCAACTTTATCGCGATTCTCTTCCAGCAATCGACGCGCAAGTGCATATTGGGTGTCGAGAATAGAACGAATCTCAGCATCGACTTTTTGCTGTGTCGCTTCCGAAATGGTTTTCGAAGCCATACCAAAATAACCTTCTTGCTGATTATCTTCGTAAACCATAACTCCCATGCTGTCCGACATACCGAAACGGGTCACCATAGAGCGCGCCAACTTGGTGGCACGAGAGAAATCGTTTGATGCACCAGTCGACATTTGACCTACGAAAATCTCCTCAGCGATACGACCACCAAAAAGAATAGAAATTTCTTCTAACATTTTGTCTTTGTAGCCGCTGATCTGATCATGCTCAGGTAACTGCCAAGTCAAACCAAGTGCAAAACCACGCGGCATGATCGTCACTTTGTGTACCGGATCGGCTTTAGGCATCAGCTTCGCAATCACTGCGTGACCTGATTCGTGGTAAGCGGTGTTACGACGTTCTTCTTCGCGCATGACCATTGATTTGCGTTCAGGACCCATGAAGATTTTATCTTTCGCATCTTCAAAGTCCATCATTTCTACCAGACGCTTATTGCGGCGTGCAGCAAACAATGCGGCTTCGTTGACCAGATTGGCCAAATCAGCGCCAGAAAAACCTGGTGTGCCACGTGCCAAAATATCGGCTTTCACGTCAGCAGAAATAGGTACTTTGCGCATATGAACGTTCAAGATTTGCTCGCGACCACGAATATCTGGCAAGCCAACAGAAACCTGACGATCAAAACGACCTGGACGTAACAAGGCTTTATCAAGTACGTCAGCACGGTTAGTTGCAGCGATCACGATGACGCCAGAATTCGCTTCAAAGCCGTCCATTTCAACCAACATCTGGTTCAGTGTTTGTTCGCGCTCATCATTACCGCCACCCATGCCGGCACCGCGATGACGACCAACAGCATCAATCTCATCGATGAAGATAATACAAGGTGCGTGCTTTTTAGCATTTTCAAACATATCACGAACGCGTGACGCGCCAACACCCACAAACATTTCGACGAAATCAGAACCGGAAATAGTAAAGAATGGGACTTTGGCTTCGCCAGCGATCGCACGTGCCAACAATGTTTTACCTGTTCCAGGAGGACCAACCATCAATACGCCACGTGGAATACGTCCACCGAGTTTCTGGAATTTGGTTGGATCGCGCAAGAAATCAACAACCTCAGTTACCTCTTCTTTGGCTTCATCGCAACCAGCAACGTCAGCAAAAGTCACATTATTGTTCGCATCATCCAGCATACGTGCTTTGGATTTACCAAACGAGAACGCTCCACCCTTGCCACCACCTTGCATCTGGCGCATAAAGAAAATCCAGACGCCAATCAGCAACAGCATTGGGAACCAGGAAATAAACACTTGCGATAAGAACGATTGCTCTTCCGCAGGTTTACTATCAAACTTAATTCCATTAGCAACTAAATCACCAACCAACCCACGATCAAAGATAGTACCTTGCGACTTGATTTTTTTACCTTCAGTCGTCACCGCTGTTACGGTACGGGTAGAATCGTCGATCGTCACTTCTTTAATATGCTTCGCTTTAACTTCGTCCAAAAACTCGGAATACGGCACTGCGGCCATACCAGAGGTACCGGCTTTTCCGCCAAACTCTTTGAAAAGCATAAAAAGCACCATGGCAACAACTACCCATATAGCCGCTTTTGAAAACATATTATTCACGAGAACTCCTTGGGCGCAGGTTACGCCATTTGATACTATAATCAGTCATTCTACCCCCAATAGGCAGAGCTTGCTAGCCAGCATATGCTGGCAACATTGAGGATTATCAAGAGTAAAAATAAGGAACTTAATAAAATCACACATAGAGATGCGTTTCAGGGTCGAATAAATCAGAGCCCCCACACACATCGCAGTGTGCTCTTCATTCAGTTACTCAGGATGTTTCAACCCTTTGCCAAGCAAAAATATCTCTGACGATTTATCTTTACTCGCCTTAGGTTTCTTATTTAAAACAACTTTAAACTCATCTTTGAACATATTAATAATATTATTATAACTAGGTCCATGAAAGCACTTCACCAGCAACGAACCAGTCGGCTTTAAATGTGCCTTAGCAAAACTGACAGCTAATTCGATGATGTACTCGACTCTGGCAGAATCCACCGTTGAGTTACCAGATAAGTTCGGCGCCATATCTGATAGTACGAGATCAAGCTTACGTCCGATTAGTTTAGACTCCAATTGATCAAGAACCTCGTTCTCACGAAAATCCCCCTGAATAAATTGAACGTCAGCAATAGGCTCCATAGGTAAAAGATCAAGTGCAAATATTTCGCCATCGATACCCCCGCCCTCTTTACCAGCGAGCTTATTTCGTACATATTGAGACCAACTACCCGGTGTTGCCCCTAAATCGACGATAATCTGTCCTGGACGAATAAGTTTCTCAGACTCATCAATCTCTTTTAGCTTGTAAACGGCGCGCGCGCGGTAGCCTTCTTTTTGTGCAAGTTTCACATAAGGATCATTTATATGATCGTGAACCCAATTTTGATTGAATTTATTCTTTGCCATTCGCGTAAAATACTGCTTTTAAAGGAAAACTATGCATTTCCTGACTGATTGACGTCAGGGGATGTATTTATCGTGCAACCGTTGGATGCACAAGGAAAAATTATGTTAAAACTCACTCCCGCCGAAAGAAGCGAACTCAGATCCGAAGCTCACGCCCTGAAACCTATCGTCCTGATTGGTGAAGCAGGACTTTCACCCTCCGTCATCAAAGAAATTGACGCTGGCTTAAATGCCCATGGTTTAATTAAAGTTCGCGTTTTCGGCGACGACCGCGAAGCACGTATCGCGATGTACGATACCATTTGCGCAGAGCTCAAAGCCGCACCAGTGCAACATATCGGAAAACTTTTGGTGATTTACCGTCCAAAGATTGAAGGCACCAAAGAAACCAAGCTCGTCAAAAAAGGTCGTGGCATGCGCGAAGTTACTATCGTCAAGCCTAGTCCAAGTGGCACTAAAAAGCCAACAGTATCTAAAGTCATGGTAAAAGGTAACGAACGCGTTACTCAAGGTGGCAACGTCAAACGCGCAAAACCGCGCCAAACAAGCGCCAAAAAATCAGCCTTAGGGAACTCCTGATTTTTACAGCAGTGACGCTGCAATGTAGCTACGGACCCGTACTGTAACACTACCCGACCATGAAAATGGTCGGGAAATGAAATTAACTTCATTCAATGTGCCCGGCTCTGCCAGACAATAATCCGCGATGAGACAAACTTCATCACGGATTATTTAAACTCAGACGTACAGCACATCCAATACTTCATACTCACGAACACCAGCTGGCGCTTGCACACCAACGACGTCACCCGCATATTTACCAATCAATGCACGTGCAATCGGAGATGTGATTGATACTTTACTCAATTTAATATCCGCCTCGTCTTCGCCGACGATCTGGTAGCTGACTTTTTGCGAATTCTCTAAGTCTTCGAGGTGCACAGTAGAACCAAACACCACCCGACCTTCCGCATCCAAGGTTGTTGGATCGATGATTTGTGCTGAACCCAGTTTACCTTCCAGCTCTGCGATTCGTCCCTCAATAAATGCCTGACGTTCTTTTGCAGCATCATATTCAGCATTTTCTGATAGATCACCTTGAGCGCGTGCTTCAGCAATTGCATTAATCACGTCTGGGCGTTCTATGGTTTTCAAATTGTGCAATTCTTTTTTTAACAATTCTGCACCGAATTTGGTGATAGGTACTGTACTCATTTCATTCACACTTATAAAAGTAAAAATACAGAGGTCACATCCAACACCAGCCTGACCGATGCCTTATGTGACCTCTGTATCAAAGATTCAACATCGACAAACTCACATTTGCCGACACTGTGTTTTTTATCAGTTTAAAGTCTTATGCAGACCTTGTAAATCATAAACATTCAATTCGCTTAAATGACGCATACCTTCCACCGCTGCTTCAGCGCCAGCGATAGTCGTAAACGTCGTTGCGCGAGCAATCAGAGCCGATGTACGAATCGTGCGCGAATCAACAATCGCATTACGTTTTTCTTCTACCGTATTAATCACCAGAGCGATTTCATTGTTTTTGATCATATCAACCACATGCGGACGACCTTCGACCACTTTATTGACGATAGTCACAGGAACTCCAGCTGCTGAAATCGCCGCCGCGGTGCCGCGTGTTGCGACCACAGTAAAGCCAAGCGCAACCAGATCTTTTGCCACTTTAACTGCGCGTGGCTTGTCACTGTTTTTGATACTGAGGAATACTTTGCCAGAAGTTGGCAATTTTACACCAGCACCTAATTGGGATTTAACGAAAGCTTCACCGAAGGTTTTGCCAACGCCCATGACTTCACCAGTCGATTTCATCTCAGGTCCGAGAATCGTATCAACACCAGGGAACTTCACAAACGGGAACACCGCTTCTTTGACGCTGAAGTAAGGCGGCACAACTTCTGCGCCAATACCCTGAGAATCAAGGGATTGACCGACCATGCAACGTGCCGCGATTTTCGCCAGTTGTAAGCCTGTTGCCTTAGACACGTAGGGAACAGTACGGGAAGCACGTGGGTTCACTTCCAACACGAACACTACGTCTTTACCATCTTGCTGCTGAATCGCGAACTGCACATTCATCAAACCAACAACATTCAAGCCTTTTGCCATCAATGCCGTCTGACGCTTCAATTCGGCAATGGTTTCTTGTGACAACGAATATGGCGGCAGTGAACATGCGGAGTCACCGGAATGCACACCAGCTTGTTCAATATGTTCCATCACACCACCAATGAACGTACGCTCACCGTCAGACAAGCAATCAACGTCAACTTCAATTGCATCATTCAGGAAGCGATCCAACAATACTGGCGAGTCATGAGAAACTTTTACTGCTTCGCGCATGTAGCGCTCGAGATCACGCTGCTCATGCACGATTTCCATCGCACGACCACCAAGTACGTAAGATGGACGAACCACCAATGGGTAACCAATTTCTTGCGCTAATACCAAGGCATCTGCCTCAGTACGTGCAGTACGATTTGGTGGTTGACGCAAGCCTAAGTCTTGCAACATTTTTTGGAAACGTTCACGATCTTCAGCTGCATCAATCATGTCTGGCGATGTACCAACGATAGGTACGCCATTCGCCTCCAGATCCAATGCCAACTTCAATGGCGTCTGACCACCGTATTGAACGATCACACCGACTGGCTTTTCTTTGTCGACGATTTCCAACACGTCTTCCAATGTCAGCGGCTCAAAGTACAAACGATCTGAGGTGTCATAGTCAGTGGAAACAGTTTCTGGATTGCAGTTAACCATAATGGTTTCGTAACCATCTTCGCGCATCGCAAATGCGGCGTGAACGCAGCAATAATCAAACTCAATACCCTGGCCAATACGGTTCGGACCACCGCCCAATACCATGATCTTTTTCTTATCAGTCGGCTGTGATTCACACTCATCTTCATACGTGGAATACATGTAGGCCGTGTTCGTCGCAAATTCACCTGCACAGGTATCAACACGCTTATAGACCGGACGCACGTTCATTGCGCGGCGCATATCACGGATAACTGCATCTGTCGTACGCAATAATTTTGCCAGGCGACGATCAGAGAAACCTTTTTGCTTCAGTTTCAACATCATGTCTTTGTCGATGCTCGCCAGCTCTTGCTCATCCAACCACAATTCGATATCAACGATATCTTTGATTTGCACCAGGAACCATGGATCAATGTGCGTCAACTGATGGACTTCTACCAAAGTAAAGCCTTGGGCAAACGCATCGCCAACGTACCAGATACGATCTGGGCCTGGTTCGCCCAATTCTTTTTCCAGTGTTTGACGATCCTGCGTTTTTTCATTCATGCCATCAACACCGACTTCCAGACCGCGCAGGGCTTTTTGGAAGGACTCCTGGAAGGTGCGGCCAATCGCCATCACTTCGCCAACGGATTTCATTTGCGTCGTCAAGCGGTTATCTGCTTGCGGGAATTTTTCGAACGCGAAACGAGGAATTTTGGTTACAACATAATCGATCGATGGCTCAAACGATGCTGGCGTTGCGCCGCCAGTGATTTCGTTACGTAATTCATCGAGCGTAAAGCCCACTGCTAACTTGGCAGCGATCTTCGCAATCGGGAAACCAGTTGCTTTGGATGCCAGCGCGGATGAACGCGATACGCGTGGATTCATCTCAATGACGATCATACGACCATCGGCAGGATTAACCGAGAACTGCACGTTAGAGCCGCCAGTATCTACACCAATCTCGCGCAATACCGCCAAGGAGGCGTTACGCATGATTTGGTATTCTTTGTCTGTCAGCGTCTGCGCTGGAGCAACGGTAATCGAGTCACCAGTATGCACGCCCATCGGGTCTAAGTTTTCGATAGAACAAACGATGATGCAGTTATCCGCCTTATCGCGAACCACTTCCATCTCGTATTCTTTCCAACCGATCAGAGATTCCTCGATCAACAATTCGTTGGTTGGGGATGCTTCCAGACCGCGTTTGCAAATGGTTTCGAATTCTTCAGGATTGTAGGCAATACCACCACCAGTACCACCCATCGTAAATGATGGACGAATAATGACTGGGAAGCCTACATCTTTCTGCACTATCCAAGCCTCATCCATAGAATGAGCAACGCCGGAGCGTGCAGAACCGAGACCAATTTTGGTCATTGCGTTTTTGAATTTGAGACGATCTTCTGCTTTATCGATGGCTTCTGGTGAAGCGCCAATCAATTCGCAGTTGTATTTTGTCAGCACGCCATTACGATGCAAATCGAGTGCGCAATTGAGCGCCGTCTGACCACCCATGGTCGGCAGGATCGCATCTGGACGTTCCTTGTCAATAATACGCTCAACCACTTGCCAGGTGATTGGCTCGATGTAAGTCACATCAGCCATTTCCGGATCCGTCATGATGGTCGCTGGATTACTATTGACCAAAATAACGCGGTACCCCTCTTCACGCAACGCTTTACACGCTTGCGCACCAGAGTAATCGAATTCACACGCTTGTCCGATGATGATAGGACCAGCGCCGATAATTAAGATGCTTTTTATGTCGGTACGTTTTGGCATTTTTATTATTCTCCTGTTTTAGCCTGTGATTTTGCTGCACTCATCAGTGCCGTAAAGCGATCAAACAAGTACGCAATATCATGCGGGCCTGGCGATGCTTCAGGATGACCTTGGAAGCAGAACGCTGGTTTATCGGTGCGAGCAAAACCTTGCAAAGAGCCATCAAACAAAGACACATGCGTCACACGGCAGTTTGCTGGCAAGGAAGCAGCATCAACAGCAAAGCCGTGATTCTGCGATGTGATCAACACTTGCTTGGTATCCAGATCTTGCACAGGATGATTTGCGCCGTGGTGGCCGAATTTCATCTTCAACGTTTTTGCGCCAGATGCCAACGCCATGATTTGATGTCCAAGGCAAATGCCAAACGTTGGAATACCTTTTTCGATCAACTCTTTCGCGGCAGCGATTGCGTAATCACATGGCTCAGGGTCACCTGGGCCATTCGACAAAAATACGCCATCAGGATTCAACGCCAACACATCTGCAGCGCTAGCCTGCGCAGGCAATACCGTGACTTTGCAACCGCGCTCCACCAGCATGCGCAAAATATTGCGTTTTACGCCGAAGTCAAACGCAACGACATGGAATTGCGGATTCGACAGTTGACCGTAACCCTGACCGAGTACCCATTCAGCTTCAGTCCAGACGTAAGATTGCTTAGATGAAACGACTTTCGCCAAATCCATACCGGACAAGCCCGGGAAAGATTTCGCCAAAGCAATTGCCTGTTCAGCATCTTTACCAACCAAAATCGCACCACCCTGCGCACCTTTTTCACGCAAGATACGCGTCAATTTGCGGGTATCAATACCAGCAATTGCAACGATATTTTGGGAAATGAGATAGTCAGAGAGGGATTGTTCGGAGCGGAAATTGGAGACCAGCATTGGTAAATCTTTGATGATTAAACCTGCCGCATGAATTTTTTCAGACTCAACGTCTTCAGAATTAATGCCGGTATTACCAATATGCGGGTAAGTCAGCGTTACGATTTGAGAACTATAACTAGGATCAGTCAGAATTTCCTGATAGCCTGTCATGGAAGTATTAAAAACAACTTCACCAACTGTATGACCGGCAGCACCGATAGAATAGCCAGTAAATATTGTTCCATCGGCGAGAGCTAAAATAGCGGTACTCTGACCGGAACGAAGAAGGGACTGCGGAATGGGCAGCAAGGGCAACTCCTGTATTGTTACCGCCGCTGCGACGCCCCAAGCTGTCGTTTTTCACACAAGCCGAACGGATGCCGTGCGACCTGAAAAAAGATGATGGAGCGATGTGGAATTGGGTAGGCGCTACGGCGAGATTTCGAATTAGTTAAACCCTCGAATTATAGCCCAAAAACCCCTACCAGGCAATCGAAAACAGGTCAAAATCAGAGCCAAATTTAAAGGTCGGACGCATAAACTCAAAGAACACATCACACCGGAGAGTGGATCACGATCAGAAATGATAACCCACCCTATATCAACCCACTACTCTCAAAGCCCCAAAGCGGCGATACCAGCTTTCGCAATTTGCGCATCTTCCGCAGACTTGACACCAGATACGCCAACTGCCCCAACACAATAACCATCAACCATCACTGGAACACCGCCCTCGAGCATACCTTCAATCAATGGCGCACTTAAAAAAGAAAAACGACCATTATTAATAATATCCTCATAAATTTTTGACTCGCGCTTACCAAGCGCAGCAGTAGTTGCTTTCGCTGGGGCAATATGCGCAGAAATTGGTGCCGCACCATCTAAACGTTGCAACCACATCAGATGACCGCCGTCATCCACAATTGCAATAACTACCGCCCAGTTATTTGCCAGCGCTTCAGCCTCAGCCGCTGCAGCAATCTTTTTTACATCTTCGAGGGTGAGTATAGGTTTAGTTTGCATCATTAGCTCCCTTTTTAACAGTGGGGCGATTGTACGCGATGACCAAAAACTTGAGTGTAAAAAGTGTTTTAATTAAAATAAATTACTTTAAATCTATACGTTTAAACAAGGCTTATTTAACCTAAAGGTTTACATTGTTTAAAACTTCGCTTAAAGTGAAGCGGTTTTATTTCCTGAGTGCAAAGATGCTAACAAACGTTTCCCGAATAAAAAGAAATGCCAAATTAGTCCTTATCGCGGCCATTTTTCAAGTCGCCGCCAGCACCCAAGCATGGGCAAACGACAATCCATTCCCGGAATCCTCTACCGCCTATAGCAAATTACAAGAAATCAGACAACGCGCCTCCGATTTAACATTGAAGGCGATGGATTTCATGGGCATACGCTACAAACGCGGTGGCAATACACCTGAAAACGGGCTCGACTGCAGTGGCTTTGTGCGCCTCGTCTTTAAAGATGCCGTAGGAGAAAACTTACCACGCACAGCCGCTGAGATCAGCCGCGTCGGCGAAAATGTTGACCAAAAAGATTTACAGCCAGGCGATCTGGTATTTTACAACACATTAAAACGTGGCTTTTCACATGTAGGAATCTACCTGGGCGACAATAAATTTATCCACTCCCCTTCTGCAGGTGGACAGGTTCGGGTTGAGAGCATGGATCTCGCGTACTGGAAAAAGCGTTTTAACGGCGCGCGCCGCATCAATGAAGATGCAAGCAAACAGTAAAACGTAGCACGCAAATTGAATCTAATTGGGGAATGTAAACTCCTTTTAGCCAACTCAAGCTATCACATTACAGTATCACCCTCAGCGCTCCTGCATGGCTTTCAACTTTTGCTTCAATTCAAGAATTGCAGCCATAGCTGCACGCTCGCCCGCTAATATTGCTAAATTTCTTCCAGCAAAATCACTCCCCTTCATATTGGACAATTCTGGCCGTATCACTACGTCAGCCTGCTTAAGCTCATATTGATTAATACTCTGCCCCATGATGGTTACCGTTTGCAGCAGAATGTCTATCGTACTGCTGCCATTTTGACCTTCTGGTTGCTGAGAAATATTCACCGCAATCACTAAATCAGCCCCCATGTCACGTGCGAATTTCACTGGAACTGGCGCCACTAAGCCACCATCAACATATTGTCTACCACCGATAGTAACAGGCTGAAAAACAGCTGGCACCGCTGAAGATGCACGCACAGCCGCCCCCGTATTTCCACGCTGAAATAAAACCGCCTTACCCGTTGATAAATCTGTTGCGACTGCACCGAAAGGCTTTTTTAACTTTTCTATAGTAAGCTGCCCAACCATACGATTGACATATGCCTGCAAAGCATCGCCTTTTAACACACCACTTGATTTAGCAAACATAGGCAACGACCAATCGGAAATCGTTGCCTCATCCATTTCCAATGCCATTTTTTGCAAAGCAAAACCATTATTTCCCGCAGCGTACATAGAGCCAACCACGCTACCAGCGCTCGTTCCAACAACAATATCAGGATAAATTCCTTGCGATTCGAGCGCTTTGATCACGCCTATGTGCGCAAATCCACGCGCCGCCCCACCACCTAAAGCCAAGCCAATTTTAACTGTTCTTGGGGCTTTTATTGGCGTCACCGCTGGTATAACTGGGGCAGCAACCTGCTCGGGTGCGGTGGCACAAGCACTAACGACAAGCAAAAATGCACAAGCAGACAAGCGAGCGGACACCTTGAGCGGCGAAAAAATCGCCAATATTTGCTGAGGAAGGCCTCTAATTCGCAACGCAAATAAACGACCACACGAATCTTTTAAACAACCGACTTTGCGACTTAAGTTGCGAACACAAAACATAAAATTACCGTAAAAAAAATTAAGATTCTGAAATTTAGCCAACAAAGACTGATGCCGGATTATAGAGGTGAAAAGAAGGAATTGCTGGTAAAAAAGCAGAAACTTTACAATGCTTTTAAATAGAAATATTCACGCCATTTAAAGTACTTTTTTGAAATTAAAAAATTATTTAAACTTTTTTAACATTTTATTCTATTATCAAAAATAACTTATTTTTTGTCATCAAGCTGAAACATTAGATGCAGATAATTGCGCAGCTTTCATGTATTTGAAGCAATTCATTTTCAAAAAAATTATTTTAACTTAATGCGCAAACGATTGCGCACCTACTAAAAGAGAAAATATGAAGAACACCACGTGGTTGCCATCACTTACCGTTCTAGCCCTCGCAGCTTGCGGAAGCAGCACCCCCTCCCCGCAAATTCCAGAAGGCACCACGTTAAAAGTGGCACTTTTGGAAACAACGGATTTGCACCAAAATGTACTTAGCTATGACTACTATGGTTTGAAGCCAGATACCACACTAGGCCTGGAAAGAACCTCCACGTTGATCAGCGGCGCGCGTACAGAAAACCCAAACAATGTGTTATTGGATGATGGCGACGTTATTCAAGGTACTTTGTTGGGCGATTATCAAGCTGTAGCGTCGCCAGTACCTTGCAGTGGCACCATGGCAATTCATAAAGTCATGAACGCATTGAAATACGATGGCGGCGGCGTTGGAAATCACGAGTTCAATTATGGTTTAAATTTCCTGGGTCAGATTACCAACACAAACTTTGGTATTACAGGCATCACAGCGCCGAACAACTGTGGCGCACCTACTTATCCAATCGTACTTGCCAACGTTGTTAATGCAACAACACAAGCACCGATTTTCAATCCTTACTCCATCATTCCTAAAAAGTTCAGTGCGACTGCCCCTGACGGCACATCCATCAATGTCACTTTAAATGTAGGCATTATGGGTTTTGTACCGCCTCAAGTGATGGATTGGGATCAAAAGAATCTGGCTGGCAAAGTTTCGGTGAATGGTGTCGTAGAAACAGCAACCAAATACGTACCAGAAATACGTTCAAAGGGTGCTGACCTGGTCGTAGCATTGTCCCACGGTGGACTGGATGCATCCCCATACAGCCCAAAAATGGAAAATGGCAGCTTGTACTTGAGCACAGTTCCAGGCATTGATGCCTTGATGCTCGGTCATTCCCACTTGATCTTCCCTTTGCAAAAAGAAGCACCAGTAGATCCAACAAAACCATTTAAAATCGATGCATCTCTGGCAAACTTGCCAGGTGTTGATACGGTAAAAGGCCTTGTCAATGGCGTTCCCGCAGTAATGGCTCAGAGCTGGGGCCGTCGTCTTGGGATTATTCAAATGGTCTTGAAATATCAAGGCGGAAAATGGGTAGTTCAAAAAGATCAAACCAATGTTGAAGCTCGTGGCTTTACCTACACTGATGGAAAAACCAATATAGCAGCTGACCCGAGTATCGCACCGCTGGTTGATACTGAGCACAAAGCAACAATGGCATACGCTGCTCAACCATTGGGAACAACAACTGATTTTGAGATGTCGGCTTACTTTGCTTTAGTTGGTGACGTGAGTGCAATTCAGATCGTGAATCAAGCACAAATTAACTACGTGCAGAATTTCATCAATAACTCGACTGATCCAACGATTGCAAGCTATAAGTCAATTCCTGTTATTTCTTGCAGTGCACCGTTCAAGGCAGGACGCAATGGACCTACTGATTTCACTGACGTAGCTCCTACCGCAACTCCAGCAAATCCATTTGGCCTGCAAGTTCGTAATCCTGGCGATTTGTATTTGTACGGTAATAACAACTTGCAAGCAGTGAAAATTCAAGGTTCAGATCTGAAGAATTGGTTAGAAAAATCTGCCAGCCAATTCGCGCAAATCAACCCTTCTTTGACGACAGAACAAGATCTGGTTCCTTCTTACGGTACTATTTATAACTACGATGTATTCTACGCAACAAATAATGCATTGCAGTATCAAATCGACGTAACGCAGCCAGTAGGAAGCCGCATTGTTAACTTGACATACTTAGGAAAACCAGTCTCTCCAACTGATAATTTCATCGTTGCTACGAATGATTATCGTGCAGCTGGCGGTGGTAACTTCCCAGGCATCGACGGTAGCAAAACGATTATCAAGTCACCAGATGCGAATCAAGCTGTGGTCAGCAAATACATCAGCGGCCTCGGTAAAATGACTTCAGTCGCCAATGGTACTGGCCAAAGCTGGAGCTTCGTAAAAACAACAACGCAAGGTCCAGTTATTTTGCGCTCGGTGACTGGTAAATTGCCAGTAGCAAAAGCTGCAGGATTGGCTCGTGTCGTTGCAGAAGGTTCAGCCTTGGATCCAAACGGCTATGCCAAATATCAGATTGATCTGAGTAAGTAATACTAAGCTCACAATCTACATAAAGCGTAGTTACGGCGTGCTCCTGTTACTTTAGGAGCACGCTTCATATTTTCGATAAATGATGATGCAAACAATTTTTCGCTTAACAACTTCAGCGCTGATCGCAGTTTTATTTAGCGCATGCAGCCCGCATATCAAACAAAATCCCAGTTCAGCCGAAATTGAATCAATGGGAATGACAGCACTGCATGGCCAACAAAGCGAAGCATTCGTAGCCCTCAAAACCTGGGCACAGCAAGGTAATGTGGTCGCACAACGAGAATTAGCCTATGCACTATCGGTCAATAAAGACAAACAAAACGAAGCGGCAAACTGGCTTAAAAAAGCGGCTGAAGGTGGTGATAGTGATGCCCAATTCAACTATGCGGAAGCAAATTACAAATCCAGATTAGGCTTAAAACAAAACTATCCCGAGGCTTGGAAGTGGTATGAAGCCGCCTCAGTTAAAAAAAATGATAAAGCAACCTTTATGTTGTCACGTATGAGTAAATACGGTGAAGGTGTACCGAAAAATATAGAACAATCAGCTCATTGGTTGCAAGTCGCCAGCGAACAAGGTAATGCTCAAGCAATGTTTCTGCTCTCCAATGCATACGCCGACGGCGACGGGGTAAAGAAAGACCCTACCCTTGCCCATCATTGGTTAGAACTCTCTGCGGAAGGAGATTTCCCTGCAGCAATTCAGACATTAGCGATGGAATTGGATGGCAAACCAGATGCTAAAGAACAAGACAAACAACGTGCACGCCATTTACTCAAAGAAGCAAATGACGAACGCAAGATGCGCTGGAATCAGTACCAATAATTGCGCCTGGTCAATCCGATACAGATAATCAGGTGCGCGGTTGGCGCCTGATTTTAGAACCATTCACTGCTATCCACAACTCAATCAAATTGAGATCTGGTAATGTTCAAATTGAAGCGGTTCATCGTTCTAATTTAATTTTTTATGCATGCGCCGCAAATTTAACCACACAGCAACAGCAATCACAGGAATCAACAATCCCGTCACCAACTCTGGATTGAGCGTCACCCCGATCGCTTTTAAGCCTTTGCCCAAATAAAGCACCAAACCTGCGAGATAATAACTAATGGCAGCAACAGACAAACCTTCAACGGCTTGCTGCAGCCTTAGCTGTTGGGCAGCGCGTAAATTTAAACTTTGCAATATTCTCCGATTTTGCTGCTCCTGAACAATCCCAACCCGAGTGCGCAATAAATCATTGGTATGGGCAATCCTTGCCGCCAATGCTTCTTGCCTGTGGACGACGGACTCGCAAGTTTGCATCGCCGGAGCAAGACGCCTATCCATAAACTCGGCAATCGTTGGAATGCCTTCAATCCGAACTTCCCTCAACTCTTCAATGCGTGCATTGACCAGACTAAAATAAGCTTTAGAAGCAGAAAAACGGTAGCTGTTTTCCAGCGCTAATTTTTCAAGCCGAGCAGCAAGACCTATGATTTGTCGCAGCACATCTTGTTCGGCATCGGTATCAGACAATTCACCAAGTCCGTCAACACCACCTCTTAGAACCATATCAGAGGTCAACTTGACCAATTCATTTTCTATGCTATTTAAAACTGGCACCGCCGCTTGCGCCTGAGGCAAGCCGAGCAAAGCCATCATCCGATAAGTTTCAATTTCTAAAATTCTTTGTACGATACGACCAGGCTGCTGCTCAAGAAAACCAAAATCTTTGACAATAAAGCGACTAAAACCATCCGCCTTAATTAAAAAATCTGTCCAGACTTCACCACGAGAAATGACTTCGCTACCGACCAATAACGCACCGTCAAAAACACTACGCATCGCAGCCGCGTCTCCGCGCCCATATAATTGGGCGGGTAATAAAGCGATGTGTGCAGCAACCATGACTTTACCATCAAGGGCTGACAACCATTGTTGGGGCACGTGGCGCAAGGGATTTTTTTCGAATCCATCCACGCTAAAAACCGACTTACTCACTCCTTGGAGTTTTTCAGCATCATTTTCCAAAAAAGAATAGGTAGCAAATTCCGTATGGCACTCCCATTTCAATCGAAAGTGACCAAAATCATGGAAAAAATATTTTGCCTCCACCCCAGGACAAGCGACGCCAAAATATTGACAGAAATCAGCCAATATCGACAATTGCGTTTCAGCATTATCTCCTGCAATTTTCGCATCACTGCGCGCAAATACTGCGATATGCGTCAGCATTTCTGGCGACTGCAAACGCAAAGATGGTCTGGAATGCACTTCAGCAGCGAGAGGAATGCGCAGAGGATGATTAATGAGCATCGAGTTAAGTGCCATAGCGTTCACCAAAATTTAACAGCATACACAACAAGATGCCTGAAATAAGCGACACGCCGATGACAAGCATCAACCCAACCTGCAACGCTCCGATCAGACATCATGGCAGAATAGTCTGGTATTAGCTTATTCCGGATAGATCACATCAAGTATCGTCAGCTCATCAACACCGTTGGGCGTCTTAAGAATCACCGTATCACCAATCCTGCTTTTTGTCAGTGCTCTGGCGACTGGCGCGATCCAGCTGATACGACCTTGCAATGGGTCAAATTCATCCACACCGACTATGGTAATCGTCACTTCATCCCCATTCAAATTCTCATAAACCACAGTAGCGCCAAAAAAAACCTGATCCGACCCATGATGCACACGCGGATCAACAACTTCAGCAATATCGAGGCGTTTGCTCAAAAAACGAATACGCCGATCTATTTCTCTCAAACGTCGTTTACCATAAATATAATCACCGTTTTCTGAGCGATCACCGTTTGAGGCGGCCCAAGAGACAATATTAACGACCTCCGGACGCTCAACATCAATCAAGCGCAAAAACTCTTCCTTCATGGATTGATGGCCTTGAGGTGTCATATAGTTTTTTGCCCCAGCAGGTATTGCCGGTGCAGAAACATCATCTTCGTCGTCCGACTCTGATTCTTTAACAAACGCTTTACTCATTTTTTACATTCTATTCAAGCAGATCAAATAAATTCGCATCTTCTCACCGTATCTATAGCATCCCTTATAGAATAATGTTTTTTAAGCTTCACCTATGCCAGGAAATGAAAAACATCATCATTTGTATAGGCAAAGAGCTGATGCCAGATAATTTTATTATGACGAAGCAAATGAGTAAAAAAAACGAAGATTGCTGAATCATAAAAAGATCGGCATTACTCTAGGGACACTCAAGATATAGTGCGACAGGCACATTGTATGCCACAGTACTGATATGACATAGAAATGGAATTGTGCATGACCGAATTTTCTTCGATTAAACTCATTGTGGTCGACGACCATACAGTGGTAAGGGAAGGCATTAAAAGTATTATCAGTGCTACGCAAGACATTGGCGTGGTGGCCGAGACAGGATCGGGGCTCGATGCGATCCGCTTGTCACGACAACACGATTATAAAGTGATGCTGCTTGACATCGCTTTAGGTGACAAAAACGGCATCGAAGTGTTAAAGCAGATCAAAGCCGAGAAACCTGAAGTTCAAGTGCTGATGTTTTCGATCTATCGTGAAGACCAATATGCAATTCGATCACTCAAAGCTGGCGCCTCGGGATATTTGAACAAACAATGCAGCAAAGAAGACCTCGTTAATGCGATTCGCCAGGTCGCAAGCGGCCTTAAATATATCAGTCCACAATTGGCTCAAGAATTAGCTAACAACCTGAATCAGGAGCATGAAGACGCGTTACACAAAACTTTGTCTGATCGCGAGTTCCAAACGATGACGATGATTGCCTCAGGGAAATCAGTTAGCGATATTGCCAAAGATTTGTCTTTATCCGTAAAAACCATTAGCGAATATCGCTCAAGAATTCTCTTAAAGATGAAATTACGTCACAACGCAGAGCTTACACATTACGCAATTAAGAATCAGCTGGTAGACTAGATGCATCAACCTTAGCTGGCGACGCAAAATGTCAAACAAACCGAATAACCCGCAACTTAAAAGTCCAACTGATATTGCTCGTGAAACGTTTCGTCAATTGGCAATACAGCGAGTTGCGCCAACGCCTGATGCATATCAGAAACTATATAATGAAATTGCGGGAATCACGACTACCAGTCAAAATGCAATTTCACCTGCAAAAATCGATGATCCAGTTGCCGCTGAGCCGTCTGCGGCAGAAAACTTGCTATCTAGCTTTGCGACAAGTCTGCAAAATTCCAAAGGAGAACTTTCAACCTTTGGCTATCGTTTTAGTCGTGCCGCAAAGAGCGGCAATTGGGAAGAATACAGCAAAACATTGGAGCTTTTAACCGAGCACATTACGGCACCGCCGCCACCTGTAGCGCCCGCGCCAAAACCAATGAGCCTGGTAGATCCGATACCGGCGCCGCCAAGCAATAGCGCTTCTATCCCTTTGATTGATTTACCGTCTGTCGATGACCCACGTCAAAAATTGCTCAAGGATCTTCTCTACCGGACTTTATCCCTCGCACTATGTGCCGTGCTAAAACCGACCTCACCTGCTCTGGCTAGTGAATCTGAAGCACTAGGAATGGCCGTGAAAGAAGCTGAATCAGAGAGTTCGTTCAATCTACTGGCTTCACGCCTCAAGCAATTGTGCTTCCAAATCGAACTACAAAGTGGCGATAGCGCAGAACAACAAGAATTGCTGTTGCGACTATTTCATTTGCTCCTGTCTAACATTCACGACTTACTTGACAATGATAATTGGCTGCGAGGCCAGATTGAAGTCGTACAAAATTTAATTGCAGGCCCTATCGACCACCGGGCATTGCAAGAAGCGACGCGTAGCCTTAAAGAAGTTATCTACAAGCAAGGTGCCCTCAAAAACACATTGGTTGAATCGAAAAATTCAGTCAAAAACATGATGACAGCGTTCGTCGACAGACTCGACGTCATGGTTCACAGCACCGATGCGTATCAGCACAAAATGGATGATTACGCGATTGAGATTAGCACAGCGAAAGATACCGGTCAGGTGAGCCGCATCATTGGCAATATTCTGGAAGAAACACGTACCGTTCAATCTGAGGCCGTCAGATCACGCGACATCATCGTTGCCGCACAAAAAGAAGTCGTCGAAGCCGAAATCAAGATTAAAGACCTCGAAAACAAACTCGCCCAAATGAGCGAGTTAGTCCGCGAAGATCAATTAACCGGTAGTTTGAACCGCCGAGGTATGGATGATATTTTTGAACGCGAAGCGGATCGCGCCGACCGTCGCAATACGCCATTATGCATAGCATTATTAGACCTCGATAATTTCAAAAAACTCAATGACACTCATGGACATGCAGCGGGTGACGAGGCCCTGATACACCTGGTACGTATCGTAAAGCAAACCCTACGCTCTATCGACGTCATTGCACGCTATGGTGGTGAAGAGTTTGTCATTATCATGCCTGAAACTCAGCTTGAGGAAGCATCGCAGGCAATGGTAAGAGTGCAACGCGAGTTGACTAAGCATTTCTTTACCGCTGATGAGAAACGCTTATTCATCACATTCAGCGCCGGTGTTGCACTGCGCGCACCACGTGAGACACAAGAAGCCTTGATCAAACGAGCGGACAAAGCAATGTATTCAGCGAAACAGTCAGGGAAAAATCGGGTTGCGATGGCGGATTAACGTGTCGAGCGTCGCGAACCAACTCTTTTATTCAGAAACGAAAGAAATCAGCCAGTATGTCACGCTGATCTTTTTTAAAGACTAATTCACCACCATCTTTTTGGAAAACGAGCGAGTTAGCTTGAGTATCTCTACTTATAACACTCACGCCCTGCGAAATAACGCTACGATCAGCAACTTTACAATCCCCGATAATCGCCGAGTTGGGGTACATAATTACCCCCTCGCCCAATACCGGTGCGGCGCCGTGATTTTTACCTACAGTCGAATTTTGATAGAGAACCAGATAATTCCCGTAGGTAGCTTTAGCTAATACAATCCCCACAGAATGCCCGATAAAGAAAACCGGTGGCATTTCAATCTCATAGAACAGGTCGATGCCGTTGAGCGCTTTGTTTAGGTAAAACAACTTTGTGCAAATATCAGGCTGATGTTCGTTTCTATGAATACTATTGCTTAAATAATATAAAAACATGCAGTATTGAGTGGAATGCAGATAATTAAATTTATCCGGAGTCCACATTTTTACTCGATTAATACAATTACCGGTTCTCACGAGCGCTTCATCAATATACTTCTCTAAAACATCACGGCTATTTTTTCCATCCGGGAAGAAGGAATTAAGTTGATTCTCCAGGTAACGTAATAATCCACTCCTCCCAAGATGAACGATATCCATTATTCACTCCGATAAATCATATACACCAACGCAGCGTCGAATTCCACTAATCCCTCATCTTCATACCAATTAGTATCATCACCGACCTTCTCGATCCTCAGAGGAACGCGCTTGACTTCTTGAAACCCAACTTTTCTATAGAAATCTAAGGCCGTATTGTCGGATCTGACGCGAACACCAAGCGAAATTAGTGACAATTGCTCTTTCGCCCACTTCAAGGTTGTTTGCAATGCCAGCTTCATCAAACCGTAGGGAGATGCCCCGCCACTGACGATCGCATCCGCTTCACCGTAACCAGTGTCCCAATCAATAAAAGCTAAACCGATATGTCCCAAGCGCTCGCCGTCAAGCGTCACCAGCATAAATAAAATTTTGCCTTCATTTTTATGAACGTATTCGGAAAGCCATTTGGCTGTGCGTTCCGGATACGCGCGAAATTCAGTCAGGAATGATTTAACGTATTTGTTCCTCCAGTCGCTCAACAGTTGCAAATCGAGAGGATCATGCTGACTTGGTAGCGTTGGTATAACTCGCAAATAAGCACGTACTGGCTTACCTACCGGGATAACAAAATTGGTCTTATTTAATCCTGAACTTTCTTTAATATAATGCAGGAGGTTTTTTCCAACTGACAATCCAGTGTTCATTTTTCTCTCGCTTCAAAATAAGCACGCACTTGTTCAGCCACTTCTTTTACCACGCTCAACGGCATTTTAGAATGAAGCGGTAAAGAGAGAATTTCTTTACCGACCTTATCAGTCACATCAAGATTCCCGGCCTTGCAATTTTTCCACAGAGAGAACAAATGTCCTGGCTGCCAATGAATGCCTGTATCGACACCATTTTTCTTTAATTCTGCGCGTAAGTCATCCCGTTGTTCTGCTGGCACTCTGATGTAATATAAAAACGGATTTACTTCATCAAAATTGGTCTTTGGAACTCTGACATGGGGAACGTCTTTTAACAGTTCATTGTAATACCTGGATGCTTCACGTCTACTAGTTGAGATCACATCCAACTTACCCAACTGAGCAACACCAATGGCAGCATGCATGTTTAACATGTGGTAGCGAAAACCAACACGCTCAACATCAAAAGTCCAGGCACGTTGATTCTGGTACATCACTGAAGAGGGTTGCTGCATGCCTAGCAAACGTAACTCATGCACATACTTTAATTCTTCTTCTGTCTTTACGACAACAGTACCGCCATCCAAACAGGTGATTGTTTTTACTGGGTCATGGCTGAAAACACAAATATCTGAAAAGCTGCCTACTGGCTTACCTTTGTATGCCGAGCCAAATGAATGCGCGGCATCGTGGATAACGCGTAGATTGTGCTTTTTGGCGAATGCGGCAATTCCCTCATGATCTGACAAAATACAATCGTAATCCATGACAATAATGGCTTTAGTTTTTGCTGTTACAAGCTCTTCTGCCTTAACCAAATCAAGTTCCAACGTATCATCATTGCAATCACAAAATACGATGTCTGCGCCAACCCATCCGATCGCCTGAAAATCAGCTGAACAATTAAAAGAAGCAACGATGACTTCATCCCCTTTTGAGACGCCCGCCACTAACAAGGCAATATGCAAAGCAGCTGTACCAGTACTTACTGCAGCAACATAGCGATCTTCTGCACCGATAATTTCTTTTACTTTTTGCTCAAACTGAGAAACATAGCTTCCCATTCCCAACCAACCCATTTCCAAAGATTCTTTACTGGCGTTGATTTCTTCTTGTTCTATCAATGGCTTAAATACGGGAATCATTTTTTGTCTCCTAACAATTTCACGTTGATCAATATTCACTACAGTGCTTATTCAAATGTATGTATTTCAGGGATCGCAACAGCAAACCGTGGTTCCCAATGACATACCTGCCTTAACTCCTTAGAAATTTCGTCTCTTAAATTCCAAGGTAAAATCAAAATTCGATCTGGACGCTCCCGAATAAGAAAAGGTACATCTACGATCGGGATTCTGCTACCCGGAAGGTATTTACCTTGCTTATGCGGATTGGCATCAACGACATAGCTCAATAAATCACTTCGTACGCCAGCAAAATTGAGTAACGTATTCCCTTTGGCTGCAGCACCATAGGCAGCCACGCGTAAGCCATCGCGTTTGCAATCCAACAGAAAGCGCAAAACTTCGTGTTTAATTTTTTCAGCTTGATCCTGGAATGTAGTATAAAAAGTTAAACTGGTCATTCCAAGTTGACTTTCCTTCTGTAGCAGTTGCGATACGGCGCAAGTAGCGATGTGCTCCCCAGAGTCGGAACGTTGCGCATAGACACGTAAGCTTCCGCCATGCGTCGGTAATTCTTCCACATCAAATATGGTCAAACCATTAGCCGCAAAAATACGCTGTACTGCGGTCAGAGACAAGTACGAATAATGTTCATGGTAAGCAGTGTCAAACTGCAGTCCCTGTACCATCTGCAACAGATGTGGGAATTCGAAAGTCGCCGTGCCGCTTGGCTTAAGCAAGGTAGCAAACCCAGCAACAAAATCATTGATATCAGGAACATGCGCCAACACATTATTGGCTACCATCAGGTCGGCTTGCCGTCCTTCGCTGGCGAGCGTAGAGGCTAAATCTTGGCCAAAAAAATCCGAAAGAATTTCTATTCCTCGCTCTCTCGCCACAGCAGCGGTGCTGGCGGTAGGCTCAATACCATAACAAGGAATATTCGCCGCTTTAACATACTGCAGTAAGTAACCGTCATTGGCAGCAACCTCGACGACACAATCTTGTTTACCAAGTTTAAAACGTTCACACATCGTTGAAACATATTGCTCGGCATGCTTTAGCCACGTGCTGGAGTAAGAACTGAAGTAAGCATATTCGTCGTCAAAAAGTGCCTCCCGTCCGGTAAAATCTTCAGTCTGCACCAACCAACAACATTCGCAGACCAGTAAGCGTAAAGGCAACCACGTTTCGGAAGCATGTAACTGTTCTGGTCGAAGATAGGCATTCGATGGAGGCGCAGTGCCTAAATCCAGCAAGGTGTTATTCAATAGTGCCTGACAATGTCTGCATTTCACAACTGAACCCCTTTAAAATCGTCAGTCAACAATGGATGTGATTGATCTCGCCCGGACAATTCTTGCACTGGCAATGGCCACACTATGTTCAAGCGCGGATCTGTCACTGACAGCCCGGTTTCTGATCCGGATGAATAAACCTCGCTATGACAATATAGCAGATCAACCTCGTCCGTTAATGTCTGAAAACCGTGCGCAAAGCCCTGCGGAATCAATAATGAACAATGATTTTCTGCAGATAGCCGCTCAGCATGCCAGTGTAAAAAAGTTGGCGAGCCTTTGCGCACATCGACAACCACATCCCATATTTCACCTCGCAAGCAAGAAACCAGTTTCATCTCACTGTGTGGCGGCAACTGAAAGTGTAAGCCGCGAACCGTTCCCCGTTTTTGTGTATAGGTGTGATTGATTTGCCTTACTGCGCCTCGCCAACCAGCCGCACTCAATTCTTCATCGCAAAACATTCGTTCAAAAAAGCCACGCGCATCTCCAAGGGGGAGGCGTTTCAACAATGTTAGCCCAGACAAAGGTGTTGAACTCTGTAGAAATCGTTCACTCATACAACCGCCTCAAAGGCCGCTATATCGTTAAGACAAAGCTGATACGCACCTGCGCCATCAGCGAATGCACGGTACCATTGCATGCTCATTGTGACAGCGTGGTTGAGGTCGAAACGTGGCTCAATTCCCAACATGTCACGGGCCTTATCCACATTCAGACTCAGCAATGCGGCTTCGTGCTCGCCTTCAAGTTGACTCGCATACTTAATTTCACCGCTACCATACGCTTGTCGTGCCAGATCTATCACCTGCCGTACCGTTGCATTAGCTTCTGGCGAGGGTCCAAAATTCCACGCCCCACCAGGAAGCTGTTGACTTACCAACGCCTGTGCGAGCCTCAAATAAGCGGACACCGGCTCAAGCACATGTTGCCACGGCCTCACCGCCTCAGGGCGTCTTATTTCAAGTACCTGCCCCGATTGCCACGCTCTGATTGCGTCCGGCAACAACCGATCTTCCGACCAATCACCACCACCGATCACATTACCCGCCCGTGCGCTGGCAATTTGAGTGCCTTGATCACTCAAATATGCATCACGATAACTTGCAATAATTAATTCTGAAGCCGCTTTACTTGCGCTATATGGATCATGCCCACCGAGTTCGTCGTTTTCGCTGAACGCATGACCATGTTCCGGATTTTTATAAACTTTATCCGTCGTTACCAACAGCGCAGCTTTGACAGACTCCAAACCGCGCAATGCATTTAAGACATGCACGGTACCCAGCACGTTGGTCGCAAAGGTCTCTACTGGCAGTTTATAACTTTTTCTGACCAATGCTTGTGCAGCGAGATGAAAAACAATTTCTGGCTGTGCCGTGTGAATGAGTGAAGTGAGTTTGTGCTGTTCGCGAATATCACACACGTGATGAGCAAGAATTTTTTCTACTCCTGCCGCAACAAATAAAGAAGGCTGAGTCTCTGGTGCAAGCGCTATGCCAGTCACCTTCGCACCCAATTGATGTAAATAAATGGCCAACCAACTTCCCTTAAAGCCAGTATGTCCGGTCAATAAGACGCGGCGCCCGCGCCAGAAATCTTTGTCTAATCTCATTTCCACGTTTTCCAGGGGGCTCTGCCTGACTGCCATAACTCTTCGAGCAGTGTTTTTTCACGCAAAGTGTCCATAGGCTGCCAAAAGCCGCTGTGCTCGAACGCTCTCAACTGATCTTGTTGAGCAAGATTTGCAAGCGGTTCCAATTCCCAGCTCGTTGTATCATCGCTGACGAAATCAATCACCTTTGGTGACAAGATAAAATAGCCACCATTAATCCAACCGCCATCACCACGCGGCTTTTCTATAAAGCCTTCAACCTTATCCCCATCCCTCAATAATGCACCATAGCGTCCTGGAGGCAAAACAGCAGTAACAGTGGCTAGTTTTCCGTGCTTTTGATGAAAAGCAATTGATGCCGCAATATCGACATCGGACACGCCGTCACCGTAGGTAAAACAAAAAGCTTCTTCATCCTTAAGATAGTTTGCAACTCGCTTAAGACGACCGCCAGTCATAGTTTCAGCTCCGGTATCGACCAAGGTCACCTTCCAAGGCTCAGCATGTTGTTCATGAACCTCCATTTGATTATTCGCCAAATCGAAAGTGACGTCCGACATATGCAAAAAATAATTGGCAAAATATTCTTTGATGATGTAGCCCTTGTAACCACAACAAATCACAAAATCATTGATGCCATGCGCCGAATAACTCTTCATGATGTGCCATAAAAGTGGATATCCGCCCACTTCAATCATGGGTTTCGGACGAAGATGTGTCTCCTCAGAGATTCGGGTTCCCAATCCACCTGCGAGTATGACGGCTTTCATACCGATTCCTTTTCGCAATAGATTTTCCACATCTGACGATAGGCATTTTCGACATCATGAGCAAATAATTTTTCATCCATTAACGGAGACTTGATCAATTCAGCGCGCATATTTTTTCTCAAATGCTGAAGCAGTTCGGTATCGTGAGCAAGTGTTAATACTTTTTCTGCATACTCCATCTCTGAATGCGCAATCCATTCTGGATGACCTGCCGCACCAAGAATACTTGAACCGATGCGCCCCACAGAGGGACGATCAGCCAAAGTAACGAAAGGAATACCCATGAACAACGTCTCAATCAACGTTGTGCCAGAGTTATGTGGAAAGCAATCGAGGCCAATATCAATTTTTTGCAACGGTAACCATGATGGCGAAGAATAACCAATATCAAGACGTGAACGCTCGATACCATGCTTGATAAACCGGGCTGCAACCTCATCCTGAATTTTCGGATCGGAAAAATCACTACTACTAATCACTAGTCTTGAGTTTGGCATGGCGTCAAGAATAGCAGACCACACTCTGACCACTTTGTGCGTAATACGATTTGAACGTGACAACGTACCGAAAGTAATAATGCCATCCTTAAGGAATGGGGATTCATTCAGACTGACAGCAACACCATATGGCCGATAAACCACAGAACTATTCTCGAGACTCCAGAGTTTTTCGGAGAAAAGATGATCACAGTTGGTATTTGCTATGTACTTATCCGTTAAATAATAATCTACCGCTGTCAAACCAGTCGTATAACCAAAATCCAACCAATGCGCTGACACCGGCGCTGGCTTTCTTGCTAATACACCGAGTCGGTTATTCGTCGAGTGGCCACTAATATCAATCAAAATATCAATCTGATCCGACCGTATCCTATTGGCGACCTCTTCATCACTCATGCCTTTTGTGTCCACCCAGCAATCTACGCACGCTTTATATTTCGCCGTCACATCGTCTTCACTTGGCGGATCTGAGTAAGCAAAAACCTCTAGTAGGCGATGATCATGGTTCTCCATTAATGGCAGTAAATGATATTTGCAAACCTGATTGTAAAAAGCTTGCGAAATATAAGCGACACGCAAGCGCTTATCTGGATCACGCTTATTTTCAAAAGGGCGCCAGGTGTGATGAAAAGGCAGGCCAAATTTTTGGTTAAACTCCTCATAGGCGCCGTAGATGACTTCAGCAGGTAGGTCTGGATGATTATTCAACGCGAACAGTAATGCGCTGTAAATTCTGCGAGTCAAATCTGCTTGCGATTCCTGAACGAATAACAGGGCTTGCATATAAGCCTCAATGGCACCATCGAGTTGATTCGCTTTTTGTAGCGTATTTCCGTATGCAGACCAGATCCTTGCGTTATCTGTTGATTTGGAGAGCGCCACATTTGCAAGATCAACAGCGTCCTTTACCCTGCCTGCATCAGCATACAAATTAATCAAAGATGGATAGGCGGACATCAAATCTGGCTGCAATTCAATTGCCTTCTCATAGCTGGCAATGGCATTGGCAAATTGCATCGTATCGCTATAAGCGATCCCGATATTATTGTGAATCAAGGCGTGATCGTAGCCATTTTTCAATGCAATAGAAAAGCATTGAATGGCGTCATGTGGTCTTCCCAACGCACGGTAAACATTACCCAAATTATTATTCCCCATTGTCGACAAGGGGTCTAATTTTATTGTCCGCTCCAGAAACGGGAGTGCCTCGGCATACTTTCCCTGCATATTTAAGATACCGCCCAGACTCAGCAAAACACCAGGGTTATTTGGTTCGCAGCTAACGGCTTTCCTTCCCGCATCAGCTGCCTCATCAAATCGTTGCTGCTCAAACAGACTAATAGCGAAATAATTCCATGCAATGCCATCTTTGGCGTTTGCCTTGGTCAACCAAAGACTTATCGCCTCCATCAGCGTCAATTGTCGATGGAGTAAGCACGCATCGAGTAACGCGTGGCAAACTTTTACATCACCCGCCGATCCCTTCACAACAGAGAAGTAGTGTTGCAAAAAGGTCCATGCACGATCAAGCTCAACGGATTTCAGGCTGATTTTTGCCATGAGGAGATTCGCATCAGGATGAAGAGGGAAAGTATCCAGAATCTCCAGACAAAGTTGCCTTGCGCTCTCGAGCTCATTGTTTTTAAACAATTGCCTGGCATCATTAATACCGACTTTTTTCGCTTTTGAAGACTTCATCAACTTTCCTCATCAATGGTGGCTCAAGCACCGCACTAATCAATACCCTCAAAATACACCTAACCCGCCGAAATAATCGCTTCCACGCAGATACAATTGCACATCAAATACATTTTAACGATGTATTTTGTTTTTCATACATCAAACAAAAGCATTAAAACAGTGCAATTTCCACCCTAAAGTATTTTAAAACCTTGCCGTCAAGCGGAAAAAGTCTCAAAACTTAAGCAAAAAAAATAATATTTATTTGCAGAAATGTCCTAAACGTTTTTAAGACTTGACCGTAACCCTAAACAACGGCGGTGCAACAGTCATCAGGACAGACCAAAGTTTGAGGCTTAAACCCCGAATTAAATAACTTAGGCAAGGAGTATTAAAATGTCTTCATTCATCAATACCAATATCGCATCGATGGTTGCCCAAAACAACCTGAACACATCACAATCATCATTGCAAACTGCGATGCAACGTCTGTCCTCTGGCTTGCGCATCAATTCCGCTAAAGACGATGCCGCTGGTCTGGCAATTTCTCAACGTATGACTTCACAGCTGGGCGGTCAAAACCAAGCTGCACGTAACGCAAACGACGGTATCTCTTTAGCGCAAACTGCTGAGGGCGACTTATCTCAAATCGGTTCTAACTTACAACGTATTCGTGACTTGGCAGTTCAGGCAGCCAACGGCACAAACAGCGCATCTGACCGCGCAGCGTTGAATAATGAAGCAAGTCAGCTGATCTCAGAAATTAACCGCGTTGCCAGCACATCCAACTTTAACGGTGTGAATTTGCTCGACGGTACTTTTGCAAACCAGACTTTCCAAGTTGGTGCCAATGGCACAGCAAATGATCAGATCACTGTTGGTGCGATCACCAGCGCGAAATCCAGCTCACTCGGTGTTGGTTCTGGCTCAAGCTACTCATCTTCATTAGCTGGCGCATCAGATACAGCGACAGCACTCGGCGCTGGCTCTTTGGTTATCAATGGTGTCAATATTGGCGCGACAGCCGCTGATGGCGTGTCTTACAAAGATTCCGCTGGTAGCGCTATTGCTAAAGCGGCAGCCATTAATCAATCCACTGGCAGCACTGGCGTATCCGCTACAGCCCAAGCAACTTTCCTGGCTGGTACAGCGATCACGACAAAAACATCCTTGTCTGCTGGCGATATTAAAATTAATGGTGTCGACATTGGCGCCGTATCCTCAGCAACGACAGTGGTTGAACACGGTTCACAGATCTCTGCAGCGATTAATGCAAAATCTTCTCAAACTGGTGTTACTGCAACCTATGACACGACAACAGGCGCAGTCAATTTGAGCGCAGCTGATGGACGTAACATTACGATTGAAAAATCAGCCAATGCTGGTGCAAACGATACTAATACCGGCCTCTCAACTGGTGGCGCTGCCGCTACTGTTTATACTACAACAATCGCAGCAAACGTCACATTGAGTTCAACAAGCCAAAATGGTATCCAGGTTGCCAATGGTACAGAAGCGAAATTGGTTGGTGCTGCAGCAACATCAGGAACTGCTGTTGCTGCAGGTGACGTGACAATTAACGGCTACGATATTGGTGCCGTTAAGTCTGCCGCAAGTGTTGATATTCAAGCACAAAACACTGCGGACGCAATCAATGCAATTACATCGAAAACAGGTGTTGCTGCATCAGCTGACTCAAATGGTAAAGTAACACTCGTTTCCTTGACCGGCGGCACAATCAACACTGTCGTTACTGCAAACGGTGCAACAGGTACAGGTATCACTACTGGTACTACAGCAACAAAAGCAAGCGTCAGTGTTGCTGCAACCGATATTGGCTTAAGCACTACAGCAGTAGCAGCAACAGTAACCGTTGGCGGCGGACTCTCGTCGCTGGATCTGACATCATCAGCTGGCGCAACATCCGCATTGGCAACGATCGATGCTGCCCTAGCATCTGTCAACAGTTCACGCGCTTCTTTGGGTGCTTACCAAAACCGTTTCACTTCCGCAGTGACCAGTTTGCAAACTTCTCAGTTGAATTTGTCATCTTCACGTAGCCGTATTCAAGATGCCGATTTCGCTTCAGAAACTGCGAACATGACACGTGCTCAAGTGTTACAACAAGCTGGTACAGCAATTTTGGCACAGGCTAACCAACAACCTAACGGTGTTCTCGCTCTGTTGCGTTAATCAATCGCCTGATAAGCTATTGATGTAAAACATTCCCCTGATCAGCAATTGATCAGGGGAATATCACTTTGAAGGACAAGATCATGGACATCCCTTCGATTGGAAGTAGCATTCCTACCGGGCAAATTGCGCCCGATAGAAATGCCAATATTGCAGCGACAGCTGTTGTGCCTGACAATATAAGTCAACCTCAACCAACAACACCCCCAGCCGATCCCGCAAAAGCGGTTGACAAAGCCCAGCTGCAACACGCGGTCTCCAGCATTAATAAATCATTGCAAGACAAAGGTCAGGATGTTCGATTCAGCGTCGACCAGGACAGCAAACGGGTGGTAGTTAAAATCATCGACCAAAACACAAATCAAGTACTACGTCAGATTCCCACCGAACAAGCCCTTGAAATATCTCAATCTTTAGATAAATTACAAGGATTGCTGATCAAGCAGGAAGTCTGAATGTAGCGCATGATGGCAGACGGAACCGTTAGTTAATTCATCCGACTCTGTCATTTGATTGCTTATTTTAAAAATAGCGGGGAAATACCCCTCTGTCATACAAATTGGAACCCCGCCAGATTTGATACAGTAAGGGCTAACAAAGGAGAATTATTGTGTCCGTACAATCAACCGGCATTGGTTCAGGGCTTCCAGTCGACAGCATTATTAGTAAGTTGATGGCAGTTGAGAGTCAGCCCTTAAAGGTTATACAACAAAAACAGGCAAGCTATAACGCTGATGTCACAGCCTATGGCGCTCTGAGTAGCGTCATTAGCGCCTTCCAAAGCTCCTTAAGCACACTAAGCAACCCTGCTACGTTCAATAATTTAACAGCGACCGCAACAGACGCATCTGTTGCTACAGCAACTACGACGAGTGTTGCAACTGCAGGCAACTATAGCCTGAATGTGACCCAATTAGCGCAGGGGCAATCTATTTCCAGCGCAGGCCAGGCTTCAACCACGAATACGATAGGAACTGGTAGCAGTACCACAGTGACTTTCCAGTTTGGCACGATTGCTGGCGGAACATCTGCCAATGGCGTGTATTCAGGCGCGACCTTTACCCAAGACGGAAGTCAGGCGACAGGCACCATTACTATTGATAGTAGCAACAATTCTTTGCAGGGCATACGCGATGCGATTAATAACGCAAAAATCGGTGTAAATGCATCGATCGTGGGTGATGGCAGTGCAACGCCTTACCATCTTGTTCTCGCATCGGCAAGCACAGGCGCAACTTCAAGCATGAAAATTAGCGTGAGCGGTGACGCCACATTGCAAAGTCTGCTCAGCAATGATCCTGCTGGAACACAAAATTTCAAAGAGATTAATACAGGTCAAAATGCCAATTTAACGATCAACGGCATCCCTGTCACCAGCACCACCAACAATATCAGCTCATCAATACAGGGGGTTACGTTAAAGTTAGCAAAAGTCGGCACAACTTCAGTCAGCATCGCCGCCAATACAGCGGCGGTTACCACAGCAGTTACGTCCTTTGTCAATGCATACAACAATATTAACAGCACGATATCGCAACTTACATCGTATAACTCAACAACCAAGGCCGCTGGTGCCTTATTGGGTGATCCTACAGTTCAAACCATCCAAAATCAGCTGCGCAGTAGCCTGAGCAATGCGGTCAACGGACTAGGTGGTAATTTCACTTACCTGGCCCAGATTGGGATTACATTTCAAAAAGACGGTTCGTTAGCTACTGACGCAACCAAATTGCAGTCGGCGCTAACGAACCATTTTACAGATGTAGGCGGACTCTTTGCTGCGGTTGGCCAATCGACGGATAGCCTGACTAGACAAGTAGGCTCGACTAATGCAACGACGGCGGGCAACTACGCCTTGAATGTCACTCAGATTGCAACGCAAGGCACACTGGTTGGAAATACAAACCTAAATAGTGCAAGCACAACAATTGCAGCGAATACTTCCATTAACTTTACATTGGATGGCGTCACAGCTGCCGTCAATCTGCCAGCTGGTACCTACAATGCGACTCAACTTGCCACTCTGGTGCAGTCATCCGTCAATGGCACGTCTAATTTTTCCAGCGGCGGCTTATCAATAGTGGCATCGGTTGATAGCAACGGTTTCCTTAATCTTAGTTCTGGTAGCTACGGCAGCAAGTCGATGATTAGTCTTGCAAACGGAAGCGGCACCGATATTTCAGCATTGACTGGCACATCCTGGTCGGGCTTTGCCGGCAAGGATGTGGCTGGCAGTCTCAATGGCGTAGGGGCAACTGGCTCGGGTCAGATTCTTACTGGCGCTAGTGGATCAGCATCTGATGGGCTTCAAGTTATCGTCAATGGTGGTTCTACCGGAAATCGGGGGACAGTTTACTTCTCTCAAGGGTTTGCATACAAGCTTAACAATGTTGTCTCCAGCATTATTGGCACCGGAGGTTTAATCCCCAATGCAAATCTTGGATTCAATAACACGTTGAAAGATCTGCAAAAACAGACCGACACATTGAATGCTCAACTCACTGCTACGCAAGCGCGCTTAACAGCGCAATATACGGCTCTCGATAGCGTTGTTTCAAGCCTGCAATCGACAGCGAGTTTTTTGACGTCACAACTTGGCATTCTTAACGGTACCACGAATAAATAAGTAATTTACCAGTCACTCGCGAAGGACTAACTATGTTTGGCTCATCAAAACTATATGGCGCAAATGCTTACACCAAGATCGGTGAAGAGACTGGTGTCATGGCCGCCGATCCACATAAATTAATCGTCATGCTGTTCGATGGCGCGATCATTGCCATCGGCAATGCCGTGCAACAGATGAAAAATAAAGAAATCGCAAAAAAAGGTAAATCAATATCACACGCTATTTCGATTATTGATAACGGCTTAAGAGCGAGCCTTGACAAAGAAGCTGGTGGTGAAATCGCAAAAAACCTTGATGCACTCTATGAATATATGAGTCGTGAATTATTGTTGGCAAACGCTGGGAACAAGGAAGAGAAGTTACTGGAAGTTCAAAACCTGTTGCGCGATTTAAAAATAACCTGGGAAGCAATCAAGCCAGCTTCAACGGCAGCACCGTCGGCCCCTCCACCGACGACAAATTACGACCCATTACAACCAAAACAAACCCACGCATTTGAGGCCTGATTTAGCATGGAAAGCATAGAACTTATCTCTTTATATGAAAATGTGGCAGTCATTACCGATCAGATGCTGCGTGCGGCGCGTGAGCGAGATTGGGAGCTACTTTGCCAATTGGAATCCAATTGCAGCTCGACCGTTGCGAAAATTCAAAAAAATGAAATACCTGTCCCTCTCACACCAGAATTGAGAGAGCAAAAAATTCGCATGATTAAAAAAATTCTGGCAGATGATAAAGAAATTCGCGACATTACAGAACCCTGGATGGCTGAGTTAGCGGATCTTATTAAAAGCAACAGTACATCGCGTAAGCTGAACCAGGCTTACGGAGCCGCAAAAACCTTCTAAAACATGTCGAACCGCCTTGATAGTACCAACAAACTCATCGGAACTATTGAGGCGAGTTCACTAACCACGCTAGCAAAATCAGCAAAGCAGCAACTACTTTTAAATCTGGGCGAGCCAGGTGACGCCAAAGATGTCAAAGGACAAGTTCTGGCTAAACTAGCTGATGGAAGTTATCAGGTTCAAATTGGAAAAGTAGTCGCAAACATCTCTTTGCAAAAAGAAAGTCAGATCGGTGACATTGTCGACATTCGACTTAATCCTTCTAGTATTCCAGAGGAAGCAAGCAAAGCCACCGAAACGTCAAACCTGGCAACTGGAAAATCTCTGACGAATGCCGCCAGCGAAATAAAAGCGGCTCAGTACCTGCAAGCAGGCACCAACAACAATCCAAACTTAAGCAGCCAACAAAGTAGCGTTACTGTATTGAGCAATTTCAGCAAGCTCATCGACATCCTGCTGAGACCCAGCGAAAACCTACAAAGCTTACATGCAAGCACCTCCAAGCCAATGTTAACCGAACTCACTGAGCTTCAAGATACACAAAAAGTGAGTACGTTATTACATAAAGAGGTTTCAACCAGCGGTGTGTTTTATGAATCGCACTTAGCCGACTGGGTCGAAGGAAAAAAAACAATTGCCGACTTGTCATTGGAACCTCAATCACAACTTCCTACACTTAATAATAGCTATGCAGGTTTGAAAACTGGCGAAAATAGCCCCTACAAAGAACTAACGCAAATTATTCAACAGCAGTTTCATACACTGGAAAACAATAGTCTGCGCTGGCAGGGTGAACTCATTGCCGGACAAAAGATAGAATTTGAAATCCGACGCGACAACCATCAAAAAAAGCCGAACCAACCCAAAGACAACAATGAAACATATTGGCAAAGTGAAGTGCGCTTTACGCTGCCGTCACTTGGGGTCGTGGCAACAAAGATTCAGTTGTCCGGCAATCATCTAAGTGTAACAATTGATACTGACCTGGAAGCAACAGAAAAAGCGCTGAGGGCACACGCCCCTGAATTTGCAATCAGTATGAACTCAATCGGCACAACTTTAGAGAGTTTTACGGTTAAACACCATGACAACGACGAATAACACCGCAAATAAAAATGCCGTTGCCATTGCCTATGAAACCGGCGCCAGCGCCCCAAAAGTAGTTGCCAAAGGCAAAGGTTTGGTTGCAGAAACTATTATCGCCAAAGCAAAAGAATGCGGTATTCATGTTCATGAGTCAAAAGAGTTGGTATCATTACTAATGAAGGTCGATTTAGACAAAGATATTCCACCCACGCTCTACCGTGTGGTTGCAGAACTTCTTGCTTGGCTTTACCATATTGACAAAGAAAAATCAGAAGACAATATTGGGGCAAATAAAACAGACTTACCTCCCAGCATTTCATTCATACCAACAAACTTTGACGAAAAATAATTAAGCTGAATTATGCAAATTTCACCAACACTGGGGACAGAAAACCAAAGTCCTTATCAGGTAGATTCCCGAAGAGAAATTATCTCTTTACTCAAGGGGCTACGTGATAGCAATCAACTTATCAGTATGCTAATCCATAGTGGTAGTGAAGTTTTTATTACGTCCATTTTGGATATCGATGAAGAAAACAATCTGATGATCGTCGATAGCGCGCCGGGAAAACTTGCTAATCAAAGAATCGTCGAAGCGCCACGCGTTTCGTTCGAAGGTTTATTGGATAAAATTGGTATCCAATTTTCTAGTGCGAACTTAGAACTGATCGATTTTGAAAATCGCCCTGCTTTGCAATTTGCGATTCCACCAAATCTGATCAGGTTACAACGCCGTGAATACTATAGAATCAATACACCTTTATCGACTCCGATCAAGGTGAGCATGCCAGTAGATATTGATGGAAAAATAGAAATCATCAAATTTAGCCTGGTCGACATTAGCTGCGGTGGAGTTGCAATACTTGATGAGAAAAAAGTACTCGATTGCTCTGCTGGAAAAACATTCGAACATTGCAAATTAGATCTTCCTACTGTCGGCTTGGTAGACATTACTTTGCAAATTAGAAATCATCAAGAATTGGTTCTGTTAAATGGAAAATCCAATCGTCGGATTGGATGTCAATTTATTAACTTATCTAATTCAGTTCTCTCTAACATTCAAAGATATATTATGAAGTTAGAAAGAGAACGTAATGCCAAAATGACTGGCATAGGCTAATTCGCTACTTGAACATCAAAATTAAACTTGCATGTTCATGATGTCGTTATAGGCAGTCACTAGCTTATTTCGTGCCTGAACAGTCGTTTGAAATGAAATACTGGCTTTCTGCATAGATATCATCACGTCGGCCAGACTCACCTTATCATCACCGAGTGCAAATTGCTCCCCCAGTTTTTGTGAGTCAGTTTGCACTTTATTAACGTGATCCAACGACGCTTTTAGTGCATCAGCAAAATTCAACTTTGAAGTATTCGGTGACTCCGCGCCCATGACATGGGGTGCGACACCCGAACTTTGCTCCATTTTTGCAGCAACTGTTTTCAATTGTGCAACCATCGCATCTATCTGACTGCGGTCTATGCCTGCAATACCCATATATCCTCCTACCAACCTAAAATTATCACAAGCATTACATTACCATTGACGGCAATGCGCATTTGCCCAATAAGAGCCGATAAACGGGCTTTTATCGGAAGATTGAAATTGCAAAACAGGTCCAAAATGAACAACAAGGAAAAAACCACATTGGCTTAGGTATATGCAACGACATCTTCACACTCCCAAAATTGATAAGGTGATTTATGGCAACAGCTGAAAACACCATCTTGGACACAGCTCCCGCTGTGGAACTGCCACGTTTTCTTGGGCTACCTCAGACACCAGGTGTTCGCACCGCCCTCCTCTCCGCGGGTGCGGCCTTAATACTATCGATCATGGTAGGAATTTGGTTATGGAGTCAGCAACCTGATTATCGTGTCTTATTTTCCAATTTCAATGACAAAGATGGAGGCGCTATTGTCGCGTCTCTTCAACAAATGAATGTGCCCTACAAGTACTCTGATTCTGGCACGGCAATTTTAGTGCCCGCCAATCAAGTTCATGATGCAAGGCTTAAATTAGCAACACAAGGATTACCCAAAGGGGGCAATGTTGGGTTTGAGTTGATGGAAAATCAAAAACTCGGTGTTTCTCAATTCCTGGAGCAGGTAAATTTCCAACGCGCGCTTGAAGGAGAATTGGCAAAGACAATTCAATCTGTGTCCTCAGTACAAGCTGCACGAGTCCACTTAGCAATACCCAAGCCAAACGTTTTTGTTCGAGATCAACAGAACCCAACAGCATCTGTACTTCTTAATCTTTATCCAGGACGAATTTTAGATCAGGCGCAAGTTAACGCCATTCTGCATTTGGTCGCCAGCAGCGTGCCTGAACTATCAATTAAAAACGTCTCTATAGTCGATCAAAACGGCAATTTATTATCAGACCCAAACAAGCAATCTGGCAGCAACAATTTAGATCCGGCACAAATCAAGTATGTTCAAGACTTTCAGGACAATATCGTCAAACGTGTTGAGTCCATCATTACACCTATCGTAGGTAAAAGTAATGTTCGCGCAGAAGCAACTGCGGACATTGATTTTTCCAGAAGCGAACAGGCTGCTGAAAGCTATCGCCCTAATTCCCCACCGGAAGCATCAACGATACGCAGTCAGCAAACAAGTGAAAGCTACAATAAGAACAACAATCCCTCTGGTATCCCGGGCGCGCTATCCAATCAACCGCCGGCTCCAGCCACCGCACCAATCGTAGGCACTGGACAAAATGCTACCGCTTCCGCTGCATCTAATGCTGCGCTCTTGCAGAAAGATGCAACGATCAATTATGAAGTTGATAAAACAGTTCGATACACACAACAAAACATGGGAGGCGTAAAACGCATCTCGGTGGCCATTGTGCTCAACTATAAAACGGAAACCGATAAATCCGGCAAAGTGACGACCCGCGCACTAACAGACGTTGAGAAAAATGAAATTACAAATCTCGCCAAAGAAGCAATGGGCTTCAATAAAGAACGCGGAGATACACTCAACGTTGTAAACAGCCCCTTTGCTGGACCCGAGAAAGAAACTATATTGGAAGTACCACTATGGAAACAACCGGACAATATCGCGCTGGCAAAGGAACTGGGGAAATATGCCTTAGTCGCCGCCGTTCTTGCTTACCTGTTCTTTGGTTATCTAAAACCCATCTTGTATAAGATCATGGGTAAAGATCAAGAGGCGGAAAAAGAGAAGCAAGAGCAAGCCGAAAAAGAACGGATTGAGGCTGAAGAAAAAGCTGCTGAGGACGATGGGGGTGCTACAGTAGTTAATCTTTCAAGCGAAGAGGCAATGCAGGCTGTGAAACAATCACAAAGTTACGAAATGAATTTAGAGATGGCCCGAACACTTGCAAAAGATGATCCTAGAATTGTAGCTAATGTAATCAAGACATGGGTAAATAATGAGTGACGAAGGCGTACAGAAGGCAGCAACTTTTTTACTTGCACTCGGTGAAGACGGTGCAGCCGAAGTAATGAAGTTCCTAGGCCCTAGAGAAGTACAAAAAATTGGTGCTGCAATGGCAACGATAGGTGCTATTCCGCATGAAAGAATTTCTAAAGTGTTAGATGACTTTAAAGCTGCAGCAGATATCAGCTCGTCAGTAGGACTTGATTCAGACGAGTACATCCGAAATGTCTTAACCAAAGCACTCGGTGACGATAAAGCCTCATCCCTGCTTAACCGGATACTTGGCGGTAAAGACGCGAGTGGTATTGAAAGTTTAAAGTGGATGGACTCACCGTCAGTCGCTGAACTGATCAAAAATGAACATCCACAAATCGTGGCAACCATTCTTGTACATCTGGAAAGTGATCAAGCTTGCGAAATTTTAAATAATTTCACCGAACGATTGCGCAATGACGTGGTGCTGCGTATCGCTACCCTTGATGGCATTCAACCAACAGCTCTGCGCGAACTTAACGACGTTCTGACCAAATTACTGACTGGCAATGAAAGTCTGAAGAAAAAATCCATCGGTGGCGTGCGCGCTGCCGCTGAAATTTTGAACTTCATGAGCGGAGAAAATGAAGCATCCGTCATGGACAATCTGCGTAAATATGATGGCGACATGGCTGAGAAGATCATGGATGAAATGTTCGTTTTCGATAATATCTTAGAGATCGACGATAAAGGCATCCAGCTTCTGTTACGCGAAGTTCAGTCAGATTCACTGATTATTGCACTCAAAGGTGCCAATCAGGATATGCGCGAAAAAATCTTCAAAAACATGTCCCAACGTGCAGCTGAGATGATGCGTGAAGATTTGGAATCAAAAGGCCCCGTTCGCCTCTCTGAGGTTGAAGCTCAACAGAAACAAATCTTGCTGGTCGTGCGCAGACTGGCAGACGAAGGTCAAATCATGCTCGGCTCAAAAGGTGAAGACTCCTATGTCTAACACCATGTTAAAGAAAGACGTCTCCGCTTATCAACGATGGGAATTGGCATCTTTTGGGGAAACTCGCCCTAGTCACATTGCAGCCACACAGGCGCAATTGGTCCCTGAGACTCCGATACCAACGATCAGCCAGGAAGAAATTGATCAGATCAAAACAGATGCACATAACGAAGGATATGCTGCCGGATATCAGGAAGCCTATGAAAAAGGTTTACGCGAGGGTCAGGCGATAGGCTTACAAGCCGCAGAAGACACAATGAAACCTGAAATTCAGTCAATGCAAGATCTCGCACGGAATTTCATTCTGGAAATCGATGCTGCTGGTAAAAACACAGGCCAGGAGTTACTCGACCTCGCCATTAGCCTCGCTGAGAATATGTTGAAGACAAAGTTGGCACTTGATCCCAACGCAATACTACCGATTGTAGAGGATGCAATTGCACAACTTCCATCAATACAACAGCCAGCCAATATCTTGCTTAATCCCTTAGATGCAACCACCATCAAAAATACAATGGGTGATGTACTAAATTCAGATGGCTGGAAAATCGTCAGTGATGCACAACTTTCAAGAGGCGACTGTAAAATTGAAACGGCTTACAATCTTGTCGACGCCAGCATAGAAACCAGATGGAACCGACTCACCGAATTTTTGCATTCAAATATTGAAGTTTCTGAGTAAACATCATGGAATCAACAATAACGAAAAGCTGGAAATCTTTGCTCACTGATAGTAAAGAGCTCGCACAGGAAACCAGCGAACCATTGACTGCTGGCAGAGTCACCAAAGTAACAGGCTTAGTCATGGAGGCGGTTGGATTGAGGCTGCCGGTTGGAAGTGCTTGTATTATTCATTTAAGCTCCGGTGCAATTGTTGATGCAGAAGTTGTAGGATTTGATGGCGACCGATTGTTTTTGATGCCCCACAGCGACTTAGAAGGTGTCACACCTGGGGCCCCAGTTTTCCCAGCACAAGCGGCGACAGTCCTTGATAAAAATAATAAAAAGGTCACCGACCGCAGTAGAAAGCTTCCGGTCGGCTACCAATTGCTTGGTCGCGTTTTGGATGGAAATGGTCGGCCACTAGATACGCTTGGGCCACTTAATACACCCGACTCCGCTTCTTTAAGTGCCAGAATTTACAATCCACTAGAACGCGCCCCCATCATCGAGACGCTGGATGTCGGCGTACGCGCCATCAATAGCATGCTGAGCGTTGGACGTGGTCAGAGACTTGGCTTATTTGCAGGTTCCGGGGTAGGTAAAAGTGTGCTGCTAGGCATGATGGCACGATATACCACAGCAGAAATCATTGTGGTCGGATTGATTGGCGAACGTGGACGTGAAGTTAAAGAGTTTATCGAGCAAATTCTTGGCAAAGAGGGGCTAGAACGCTCAGTGGTGGTTGCCGCTCCTGCCGATGCACCACCATTGATGCGTCTGCAAGGTGCTGCCTATGCCACAACTATTGCGGAATATTTCCGGGACAAAGGCCACAGCGTTTTACTCATTATGGACTCACTAACCCGTTATGCGATGGCGCAACGGGAGATCGCACTCGCGATTGGTGAACCTCCAGCAACAAAAGGCTATCCTCCTTCAGTTTTTGCAAAGCTACCTATCCTCGTTGAAAGAGCTGGCAATGGCAAAGAAGGTGGAGGTTCAATCACCGCCTTTTACACTGTACTTACCGAAGGCGATGACCAGCAAGATCCTATCGCAGACGCAGCGCGCGCTATCCTGGACGGACATATCGTTCTGGATCGTACCTTGGCTGAAAGCGGTCACTACCCTGCTATTGACATCGAACAATCGATCAGCCGTGCCATGCACAGCATTACGACACCCGAACACCAACAATTGTCGCGTCGCTTGAAACAATTGTATTCAAGATATGAGCGAAGTCGTGACTTGATCAGCGTTGGTGCGTACGCACCCGGATCAGACCCTCTATTGGATGAAGCAATACGTTTACAGCCCAAGATCTCCGCCTTTCTTCAGCAAGATATCCAACAAAAATTCACCATAAGCGAGAGCATGGATGGACTTCGCGCTCTATTCCAATGATAGAACGCAAAAGACCGCACTATACTTAGGAACATATGGCAAACAAGTCCCCCATCGATACCTTAATTGAAATCGCTGAACGAGAGACGGATGACGCAGCGAAAAAATTGGGCAAAGCGATTCGTTACCACGAAGAAACAATCGCCAAACTCGACCTACTCATTCAATATCGTGATGACTATGACGTCCGTTTTAAAGAAAATGCATCAAAAGGGATTAGTGCAAGTCAATACGGTAATTTCATGAGTTTCCTCGGGAAACTTGATAGTGCAGTCGATGGACAACGATTCGTTGTCAAAGAAGCGGAACGTAGGATAGCAATAGCCAAAGAGTCATGGCAAGCGAGCGATAAAAAACGACTCTCATATAACACATTGGATCAGCGCGCAAAGTCTGCATTACAACAAAAAGAGGCCAAGCGCGACCAAAAACAAACAGATGATTTTGCAGCTCGCACCTATTTTTACAAGTCGTAACCTTACTAAGAAGATAAGTGGCACATTTTATGAAAACGGCAAATATTGTAAGCGCAATGCTGAATCAAACCGCGACGAGCCAGCCACCTAAAAGTAGCCCGTCAGCTAGCGAGGAAAATTCGTTTAATGCGCATTTTAATAGGGAAATGAGTTCAGCAAATTCGACTCAAGGTCCGGACCAAAATAGCGGAAATAGCAAACCTGTCAGCAATGATAAGCAAAAGACAGAAAGTAAATCTGCTACCAATTCAAGCGCAACTGCAAATCCAAGCCCATCATCGCCAGCAACATCTCCATCCTTATCTAAAGTTGATCAAGCCACGAAAAAGGATGAAAGTGCAGATAAGCATGACCCAGACAATCCCCTCATGCTTTTATTCGGTGTCATGGCTTCGGTTCCAAATCAACTCGCAGCAAACATTAGTCCATCAACAGACGAAAGCAACACCCTTGCTAGTGCAAAGACAACGCTTGATCCTAATTTAAGTTCCGCGGTAAACGCTGATACGACAATTTCACAAGCCATTGTGCAGTTTGCCAACCAAATTAAAAATCCTGCTGAACTTGGTAAAGTTGCAGGGGGCGATCCAATCGATCAAACTACGCAAGTTTCAGACACTAAATTAGCTACACCTTCTGATACGAGTACGGCAATGATTGCCAGCTTAAAAGCAGACCAAACCTCAGGGAACGACGCTCCAAAAACAACAGAACCTCTGAACACCGATAACAGCAATTTCGCCAAAACATTGTCCGAAGCATCAAAGAATGACGCCTCAGCAAAGACTAAAGAGGACCTGACAGTCAGTGCAACGCAAGCTGCATCGACGGGCAAAGCTTTTATAAACGGCGATCCGTTAGAAGAATCGCGAAGTGCCAATAGTGCACAGAATAAAGATGCACTCCCTGCGATTCCCACTGCCCCACAAGCCATGGCACCACATGAACAATTGCCCAACATTGCACAAATTGCCGCCAATTCCGGCTTGATGCATAACGGTCAGATCACACAAGCATTTGGCAGCACGGGTTGGGACAAGGCAATTGGGCAAAAAGTACTCTGGATGGTTGGGGAAAGTATCCATTCTGCGGAATTGAGCTTAAATCCACCCGACCTGGGACCGCTACAAGTCGTCTTAAAGGTCAGTAATGAGCATGCAAGCGCATCGTTTATGTGTGCGCAACCTGAGGTCAGAGAAGCGCTCGAATCGTCTTTACCCAAACTACGCCAAATGATGAGCGACGCGGGCATCCAACTATCTGGATTTTCTGTCAACACGCAATCCTCCGGTCAGGGTCAACAAGGTAGCGGCTACCAACCAAGTTCTCAACATCAGACAACAAACTCGCGTTCGAGTGCGATAACCGGTGAGATCACTCCAGTATTAACAGCGCCAACCCGCGTGTTCACATCAAAAATTGGGGAAGTGGATACCTTCGCTTGAATGCCACACTGGAAAAACTTCCTCTCAACCATGTAGAATAAGCACGGAAGGTTTATTACTGAGGATTTAAAGCATAACGAGGTTGCTGGTATTGAGCCTTACTTATGACGACATGCCTGAAATAAGGAGGATTTACCCTTCTTTTCCTCAGTTGTATAACACCTTCTTTCGTGGATAATATGGAATATCGTGGCTAACATAGCCCACCGAGAGGATAAACATGGCGAAAGCACCTGCGAAAGCAGCTCCAGAGCATGGCGATGCCGCCCCTGCTGGAAAATCAAAGAAAAAACTAATCATCATCATTGCCGCCGCAGTTCTTTTACTGGCTGGCGTGGGGGGCGGGGCAGCTATTTTTCTGTCAAAGAAGCATTCGGCAAATAAGGAAAAAGAACAAAAGGTTGAGCCTGCAAAAGCGGCCGCCTTCCTTCCACTGGAGCCATTCACAGTGAATTTGCAGTCTGAAGGTGGCGACAAATACCTGCAAGTAACGATGACCTTAGAAGTTGAAGGCGAAGAACAAGCAAATTTAATCAAAGCAAATATGCCTCAGGTGCGTAGCCGTTTGTTATTGTTATTATCAAGCAAAGAAGCGTCAGAAATTATCTCTGTCGAAGGCAAGGAAAAACTAGTTCAGGAAATTATAGAAAAGGTCAGCCAACCATTTGCGGCGAAAGCCGAACCGCAAAAGATTGGTGCTGTGTACTTCACCTCTTTCGTTATTCAGTAAAAACATGTCCGATAATTTCCTCTCCCAAGAAGAAGTCGACGCCCTTCTAAAAGGCGTAACGGGAGACCAGGATGATTCTCAGTCCCAAGAGGATACTTCCGGGGTACGGACATACAATCTTGCCACGCAAGAACGTATCGTTCGTGGTCGCATGCCTACATTGGAAATCATCAATGAACGGTTTGCGCGACTTTTACGTATTGGTCTTTTCAATTTTTTACGGCGCAGTGCCGAGGTCTCAGTGGGCACTGTACGCGTATCAAAATATAGCGAATTCATCCGCAATCTGGTCGTACCTACCAACCTCAACTTGGTACACATGAAGCCATTACGCGGCACAGCACTGATCGTGCTTGATCCTGGCCTGGTTTTTCTGTTGGTAGATAATTTATTTGGCGGCGACGGGCGATTCCATACGCGGGTTGAGGGTCGTGATTTTACGCAAACAGAACAAAGAATTATTCATCGTATTCTGGATATTATTTTCGAGACTTATGCAAAGTCATGGGAACCCGTGTATCCGATCGAGTTTGAGTACATCCGTTCAGAAATGAACACTCAGTTCGCCAATATCGCAACACCAAACGAAGTCGTCGTGTCGACCACATTCACGATAGAGTTAGGCCCGGTGAGTGGCGAAATGCATTTTTGCATGCCCTACTCGACCATAGAACCGATTCGCGACGTGCTGACCAGCAGCTTACAAGGTGAGACACTAGAGGTAGATAAACGCTGGGTCAGACTGATGACGCAACAAATCCAGATTGCAGAAGTGGAAATTGTCGCAGATTTAGGCACAACCCGAGTGACCTTAGAAGATATACTGAACATGAAAACTGGGGACATTATTCCACTGCATGTGCCAGAAATCGTTTCAGCCAAAGTCGATGGCACGCCTATTATGGAATGCAAATATGGCGTCTTTAACGGACAATATGCTTTACGCGTGGAAAAATTACTCAATTCCAGCGTACAAGAAGTAGCTCAAGGAGAAAATCATGGATGACAATGCAGATACGCCAATAAGTGAAGACGATTGGGGTGCCGCTATTGCTGAACAAGAAAAAGCAGAAGCGGCAGCAAGTCAAAAAAGTGAACCAGCAGTCAGTGCTGCCATCTTTAATGATTTCAGTGCAAAAAGTTCCCCCACTGAAACACACAACGATATCGACTTCATTCTGGATATCCCAGTTCAGTTAACCGTTGAGCTTGGCAGAACAAAAATTGCAATTAAAAACCTTCTGCAATTGGCGCAAGGTTCCGTTGTCGAACTAGACGGTATGGCTGGCGAACCGATGGACGTCTTGGTTAATGGCTGTCTAATTGCACAGGGTGAAGTAGTTGTGGTGAACGATAAGTTTGGTATTCGCCTAACGGATATTGTCACACCTGCGGAACGGATCCGTAAGCTCAATAAATGATGACCACCTTACTAAAAATTTTTGCGGCATTTTTGTTTATCTGCGCTTCCCTGCCTTCGTCTGCCGCTGACACGTCGGCAGTCAATTCTGGCGTTGGTTTTTTACAGATCACCGGTGCTTTAGTTTTTATATTACTGGTGATGTTCGGTTCAGCATGGCTATTAAAACGAATTGGACCTGTCGCAGCGGGAAATAAGCTTCCTTTAAAAATCATCGGTGGCATCAATGTCGGCACGCGCGAACGTGTGCTGGTGGTTGAAGTAGACGAACAGTGGATGATACTCGGCGTTACAGCGAATAACATTAGTAACCTGGGAAACATTCCAAAAAGAGACTTACCGCCGACAACACAATCACCTGCGGCGGGTGCTTTTCAAGATTGGTTAAAACGAACCATGGACAAGCGCAATAACGCGCCTAACGAAATAAAATAATTTGCATGAAAACACTGCGCGTCCCACTGTCTCACATTCTCCAATTAGTCTGTTTTCTTTGCTTTTGCCTTCCTTTGCTCTCTCACGCTGAAACGTCGGGTGGATTGCAAGCGATCACGTCCACGCCTGCGCCAGGCGGGGGTCAAAATTATTCACTCAGCATTCAAACACTCGTTTTTCTGACTGCACTGAGTTTCCTGCCTTCTGTACTGTTAATGATGACGAGTTTTACCCGCATCATCATCGTTCTTTCCATGCTCAGACAAGCTTTGGGTACGCAATCATCCCCTCCAAATCAGGTTTTGATTGGCTTAGCCCTATTCCTCACCTTATTCGTGATGGGGCCAGTTTTGGATAAAATCTATACGGATGCGTACGTACCATTTTCAGAAAATAAAATCACGATGACTGAGGCCATGGAAAAAGGTGGGGCGCCGTTAAAGCAATTTATGATGAAGCAAACCAGACAAGCCGATCTTGCCCTGTACGTTAAAATGTCTAACTCGCCTAAGTTACAAGGTCCTGAAGACGTCACTTTCCGAATATTGATTCCCGCCTATATCACCAGCGAATTAAAAACTGCCTTTCAAATAAGTTTTGCGATTTTCATTCCTTTTCTTATTATCGATATGGTCGTTGCAAGTGTTTTGATGTCTATGGGGATGATGATGGTGTCTCCTTCCATTGTTTCACTTCCTTTTAAACTCATGTTATTTGTTTTAGTCGATGGTTGGCAATTAATCATAGGCTCATTGGCACAGAGCTTTTATTGAGGTATTTATGACTCCAGAATATGTTATGACCTTGGGGCGACAAGCGATAGAAGTCACGCTCATGCTGGCAGGACCACTTTTATTGGTATCCTTATTGATAGGTTTGATGGTCAGCATTTTTCAAGCGGCGACTCAAATTAACGAAAGCACACTTTCATTTATTCCTAAATTGGTCGGGATTTTTACCACCTTAATTATTGCCGGACCATGGATGCTGAGCGTCTTAACTGACTATATGAAGCAGATGTTTTCCAGCATCGCGACCATGGCAGGTTAATACTTTCATGAAAAATTCATGATCTCGTTTGCAAGCAAAGAATTGATTGATCTGGTAATGGCTTTCCTGTGGCCATTAACCCGAATTTTAGGACTCATCGCAGTTGCTCCCCCATTCGGAAACAGAACAATTCCTCTCAGGATAAAGCTCGGATTCGGAATTATTATCGCGCTTATCGTTACTCCAACGATCCCCCCCTTCGCAAATGCAGACGCCCTCTCCTTCTCCGGAATGATGATACTGGCGCAACAGTTTGTCATAGGACTTGGCATGGGCTTTGTAATGCGCCTCGTATTTGCCGCCATTGAAATGGCTGGAACGGTGGCAGGCATGACGATGGGATTAGGCTTTGCCTCTTTCTTCGACCCTCAAACGAGGGGAAATACTTCGGCGGTTTCGCAATTCTTAGTGCTGGTGGCGACGGTGCTATTCTTTTCACTGAATGTGCATCATGCCTTACTGTTGGCGTTGATGGACAGTTTTAAGAGCATACCGATTTCCACCACATTACAAAGTGGCTTTGATTTTCACAGGTTAGCTATTTGGGGTGAGCAAATATTTATTGCTGGACTGAGACTTTCCATACCTTTGATTGCAGCGCTATTACTAACCAACGTTGCCCTCGGCATTCTGACGCGCGCGGCACCCCAATTAAATATCTTTGGTATTGGTTTTTCCATTACTATCACTGTGGGTTTTTTAATATTAGCGGCGATTCTTCCGTATCTATCTATCCCAATTGAAAATTTATTTCAGCAGGGTATAGAAACCATGCAAACTTTAGGTAAATCGCCACCGCATCAAATACCGTGATCCACCTCATCTTACGAGACCTATGAATACCATCACATTGGCCGATCTGCATCTTCTCAATATTAAGACCATCCGCGATCTGGAAGCAAATACAATCAACGAGATTCCACACGCTAACCTCATAAAAAAAGCGGGGAAAGCAACTGCCAATTTAGCCAAACAGTTAATTAAGAAAAAAGCGCTTCCCGCCTTAATACTCGCGGGCCCCGGCAACAATGGAGGAGATGCCTGCGCTACCGCTGCGGAATTAGCAAAAGACGGTTATAGCGTCATCGTCATTCTATGCGCCGACCCGGAAAAATATTCGGCCGATGGGAAAAAAGCCTTTGACAAAGCACTCTCGAGAAAAGTGATTGTCAAAAATAGCGATGCACTGGACGATTTGCTCAAGCTGGACTTTAGCATCATCATTGATGGCTTATTTGGAATTGGGTTAAAAAGAGCCATTTCGGGCATCTATGAAAAGGCGATCAACGGCGCCAATCAACTAGCTCACAAAAAGCAGATATTTATTTTATCCATCGACGTTCCTAGCGGTTTGAATGCCGACACTGGAACCTTAGTGACAGACGACGCTGATAAAAATGTTGCGGTTAAAGCCGATGCAACTATCACTTTCATCGCGAATAAACCAGGCTTACATACCGCCGATGGCAAAGATTACGCCGGAGAAGTGATTGTCAATGATCTAGGGATACAGTCGCCAGTCACTGAAGAAAGCAAACTTTTATTGAACCATGCTTCCAGATTTAACTTTCAATTACCTGAACGAAAACAGAACAGTCACAAAGGTAGCTATGGTGAAGTGATTGTCATCGGCGGCGACAAAGGCATGCTGGGTGCAAGTGTATTAGCGGCGCGTACGGCGTTGTATTCAGGCGCAGGAAAAGTCAATGTAAGTTTGCTGCACCCTGCAATCGATTACGACACGCTGCACCCCGAAATCATGTACAAAGACGCTCAGCACCTTCAAATGAAGGAAGAGATCGTTGTTATCGGTCCGGGTATGGGACATTCTGATATTGCAAAGACTATATTGAGCAAAGCATTATCGTCTGAGATCTCACTAGTTATTGATGCTGATGCTCTTAACCTCATCGCAGCTAACAAAGAATTAAATGACTTATTGATGGGCAGAACTGCGTCAAGCATACTAACGCCTCATCCACTTGAAGCAGCAAGACTGCTACACATATCTGCAAAAGAGGTTCAACAAGATCGCTGCAAGGCGGCCTTACTCCTTGCAAACAAATTCAAATGTGTTGTAGTACTTAAAGGTTCAGGTACGATTATTACAGATCCTGAGGGACGACTACGAATTAATACAACAGGTAATCCTGGCTTGGCTACTGGCGGCAGCGGTGATGTGCTAGCAGGTCTTTGCGGTGCACTACTGGCGCAGGGCTTGAATAGCTTTGAAACCGCTCAATTAGCAGTATGGCTTCATGGCGCCGCCGCCGATACATTGGTCGAAGCGGGCGTCGGTCCGATAGGTATGATCGCCAGCGAACTACCTGAGGCAATACGTCATTGCCTCAATGCATTCGTGGATAATCAACGTCTGGCCAATTAATCGACCAACGTATTGATTTGCTCGGCATTTAACTTATCGCTTTGCACTTCACAGGTGATGCCGGCACTTGCAATCGCAGCAGTCAGCTTTTCAATTTGCTCCTGCTGCGATACTGCATGATCAATCAATTTATGCAAGACCTTAGAAATCGGGTCATCACTGTTTTGCGTAACACCGTAAGCGGAAAACAATTGCGCCCCGCCAACATCCGGCGAGCTGACTTCTTTTTTGATAATATGGGCTGGGTTACCTACCGCAGTAGCACCAGCGGGAACAGGCTTCACCACCACAGAATTCGAGCCTATCTTCGCACCCGCACCGACGGTGAAACTACCCAACACTTTAGCGCCAGCACCAACGATGACCCCCGCTTCCAACGTGGGATGTCTTTTTGCTCCACGGGATAAAGAAGTACCACCTAAAGTAACGCCCTGATAAATCGTGCAATCGTCACCGATTTCTGCCGTCTCACCAATCACCACGCCAAAGCCATGATCGATAAATACCCGGCGACCAATCGTCGAACCAGGATGAATTTCTATACCTGTAAGAACCCTTGCAATATGTGAAATAAAACGTCCCAACCACTTAAAGCCACGCACCCAACACCATTTTGCCCAACCGTGCATGACGATTGCCTGAAATCCGGGATAACAGGTGATCACTTCCCAAGCGTTACGGGCGGCGGGGTCTTTAGCAATAATACTCGCGATATCTTCGCGGAAACGACTGAACATAGGGATAACTATGAAAAATGAGGTACAGCAAGATAGTAGCGTATTTAAAAAAAATGCGCCGAAGCGCATTTTTTTGCATGAGAATACGACTGAATTCAGATAATCATCAGACTGTTTTAGGCAAACGCTGGCGGCGCGCTTCATACAAACATACACCCGAAGCAACCGAAACATTCAGACTTTCAACCGTTCCATACATTGGAACACTTACCAGCACATCGCAGGTTTCGCGTGTCAATCGGCGCATACCCTCGCCCTCAGAACCCATCACAATGGCGCAACCGCCGCTGAAATCAACATCGTAGATAGTTTTGCTATCCACATCGTCAGATGTGCCGACCAATAAAATGTCACGCTCTTTCAATTCACGTAAGGTACGTGCTAAGTTGGTTACCGTGATATACGGCACAGTTTCGGCAGCACCGCTTGCCACCTTAGCAGCAGTAGCATTCAAACCAACCGCACGGTCTTTCGGTGCGATAACAGCATGAGCACCAACACCGTCGGCTACACGCAGGCACGCACCAAGATTATGTGGATCGGTAATTCCATCCAGCACCAACAGTAACGGTGGCCCATCAATGGCATCCAATAGTTCATCAAGATTGCGCGCCAGTGACAATTCACCAGCCTTAGCCACAACACCTTGATGGCGGCGTGTCCCAACGATGTTCGATAAACGTTGATCGTCAGCGTGAATAATGCGAACACCAGCCGCTTTAGCGGCGATCAGCAAATCTTGCATACGGCGATCGTTACGTTCCGAATCAACGTAAATCTCTTCCACTGTTGATGCTTCATGACGAATTCTTGAAGTGACGGCGTGGAAGCCAAAAATCATTTTACTTTTCATATTACTCTTTATTAATGTAACTCAGCTTAACCTAATCAACCTCTTGATCTTTATATCTCGATCTTAAGGTCTTTAGCTTAACGTCTTTTTTTTACAGGTTTCCCTGTCGCTTTTCCAGTAGCGGACACTGTTTTTTTACCACTCGCAGCGCCTTTTTGCTTGACACTACTCACTCTGGCATCAGAGGATGCCCCTTTATATTTTTCCTGCCGTTCTGCAGCAAAGCTCTTTTTTGCAACAACAGGCTTGGATGCATTTTTTACAGCCTTAGCACTTTTATTCACCGGAGTGCCAGGTATTTGTTTCTTTGCCTTTTCTGCCGCACCACTCCATAATGGCGCACTGGAACCCGCTGGTTGCACGATACTTAAATCAATTTTACGCGCATCCAGATCTACCCTACTCACCTGAACTTTGACCTTATCGGTGAGTTGGTAACGCTTACCAGTACGTTCACCGCGCAATTCGTGGCGTGCCTCATCAAATTGGAAGTAATCAGCACCCAACTCCGTGATATGTACCAAACCTTCAATGTAAATATCGTCAAGCTGAACAAAAATACCAAACTGGGTCACGCCAGAAATGGTACCAATGAATTCTTCACCCAATTTATTTTTGATGAAATAACACTTTAACCAAGCTTCAACATCGCGCGACGCCTCATCAGCACGACGCTCATTGGCAGAACAATGCGTACCTAAAGAGTCCCAAATCGTTGGATCTTTCTCAATTTTCTTTTTACCGGCTGCTTTATCAGCAATTAACTGCTTGCGTGCCGAGTTCGAAATAGAGGTGTTCAAAAGGCTCAGATCTATCCCTTTCGGTTCATAGACTTTACCTTGCAATATTGCCTTAATCGCTCGGTGCGTCAACAAATCCGGATAACGACGGATCGGACTGGTAAAGTGCGCGTACGCTTCGTATGACAAGCCAAAATGACCGATATTATCTGGGCTATAAACTGCTTGCTGCATAGAACGCAGCAACATTGTTTGCAACAACGGCGAATCTGGACGGCCTTTAATTTTATCCATTAATGCCGCGTAATCAGAAGCAGAAGGTGAATCACCACCACCTAAAAACAAACCAACTTGTTTCAAGAAATTTCTGACCTGCGTCAGCTTTTCTTTAGTCGGTCCCGCATGAATACGATAGGTACCCGGATGCTTGTAGGTTTCCAACAGGTTTGCCGCACAGACATTGGCCGCCAACATACACTCTTCAATCAGCTTATGCGCATCGTTACGTGTGCGTGGGATAATTTTTTCTATCTTGCCGGCGGCATTGCAAACGATATAGGTTTCAGTTGTTTCAAAGTCGATCGCTCCACGCACATGGCGCGCTTTCAACAGCGCCTGGAACACTTCATATAGATGCAATAAATGCGGCACCAATGGTAAACGCTTCGCCGCCTCTGGCCCTTTGGTGTTACCTAAGACCGCAGCAACTTCAGTGTAAGTAAATCGTGCTGCGGAATGAATCACTGCAGGGTAAAACTGATAGGCATTCACAACACCATCTTGTGTAATTACCATATCACAAACCAGCGTCAAACGATCGACATCAGGATTGAGCGAGCAAAGACCATTCGATAACTTCTCCGGCAGCATAGGAATAACTCTACGCGGGAAATATACGGAAGTGCTACGCAACAAAGCATCCTGATCCAACGCGTCATTTGGAGCCACGTAATGACTCACATCGGCAATCGCAACCAAGAGACGATATCCTTTGCTCCGCCCGATTTTTACCGGCTCACAATAAACGGCGTCATCAAAATCGCGCGCGTCTTCGCCATCAATGGTCACAAGTGGAATATCGCGCAGATCAACTCTGTCTTCGAGATCCTTAGGACGAATTTCTGAAGGTAATTTAGCAGCAGCTTTTTGCGCTGCCTCAGAAAACACGTGTGGCACACCAAACTTACGCACAGCAATTTCAATTTCCATACCCGGGTCGTCAATATCACCGAGTATCTCGACTATCTTTCCAACGGCCTGTGCATAGCGGGTAGGCTGCTCTGTAAGCTGAACACTGACTACCTGACCGGCTTTCGCCTTTCCCGGGGAGCCTGCAAGCAAAATATCCTGGCTAAAACGGTTATCTTCAGGAGCGATAACCCAGACTCCATTTTCATTTAACAAGCGACCTATCACATGCGTGTTGGCACGTTCCAGAATCTCGATAATGCTGCCTTCGAGGCGCCCGCGGCGATCAGTGCCTACAACGCGCGCGGTGACTTTATCTCCATGCAACACCTTTTGCATTTCCCGCTCGGGCAAATACAAATCATCACTACCGTCATCAGGTATCAAAAAGCCATAGCCATCTCGATGGCTATTTACTTTTCCTGAAATAAAATTTTCTTGATTAGCGAGTGTATAGTGTCCAGAACGATCAGGCTTGATTTGACCGTCTCTTTCCATCGCGTTTAATCGTCGCGTCATGCCATCAAACTCCTCGGGTTTCACGCCTAACTTTTCTGCAATATCGTTTGCAGTCAGTTTGGCCTTATTCGTACGAAGGACGCCCAGAATTTCTTCGCGGCTAGGAATGGGGTATAAATGCTTATTCAAATGATGTTAATTTCTTTAAAAGTTAGATCACGCCCTGACTATACAAGACATCCTCCTAGTTTACCGGAGCAAACGTCAAATGCCTAACAATTCTTCAACAAGAACCAGGTGAACCCTTGACACTACAAGCAAACGCTCTATAATGCTGGCTTCCGTTGCCCACGTGGCGGAATTGGTAGACGCGCATGGTTCAGGTCCATGTGCCGCAAGGTGTGGGGGTTCGAGTCCCTCCGTGGGCACCACAGCATTCGAAATGCCCGTTGATTCGTCAACGGGCTTTTTTGCATTTAATCACCTTCATCAGCATTCAGACCTCCTTTTAAAATAAAAATCTAAATATTTTAAATATTCCCCCAAACAAGGTGCATTTCATCTATAATCACGCCTTCCGTTGCCCACGTGGCGGAATTGGTAGACGCGCATGGTTCAGGTCCATGTGCCGCAAGGTGTGGGGGTTCGAGTCCCTCCGTGGGCACCACAGCATTCGAAAGCCCGTTGATTCATCAACGGGCTTTTTTGCATCCGCGCATCTCAAGCCTCACACACACCTAGCTCCAACCAAATACATCTGAACCAAAACAAGCACCCAAAAAAAACGGAAGCCTATTCGCTTCCGTTTTTTAGTGCAATTTATGCAGATTCACCCTTTTTCAACCAAGCATTCAATTGATGAGGACGAATGCTATCGTACTCTTCGAACGGTTGATGAATCCAAGGATTTGTCGCCAGATAATCAAGGTGATAGTCAGGAGCCACAGATGAGCACGCTTTATACCAGATCACCGCAGACTTCACATCCGTCACTGCTGGGAAATTTTCACGTAAGTGGTGCAATACGCGCTCCAGTGTGACGCCCGAGTCAACCAGGTCATCCACCACCAACACACGACCCTGCAAGGTACCCTTAGTCATGGAAATATATTTACCGATATCCAAAGACCCCTGAACTGTACCCGCATCCTCGCGATACGAACTAGTAGACAAAATTGCCAAAGGAACATCAAATATTCTGGAGAATATATCGCCAGGACGCAAACCGCCGCGCGCCAGACACAATACCTGATCAAACTTCCAGCCAGATTCATGCACTTTGAGCGCTAATTGCTCAATGGAGCGGTGATACGCATCCCAGGAAACCCACAAATCTTTATCTGTAGAGGCAGGTGTATTCATATTTTTATTTTTCCTTCTTTAAACAAACGGATGGCGCAATACAATAGTTTCCTCGCGGTCCGGGCCAGTTGACACCATATCAATTGGCACCCCAACGAGAGACTGAATGCGCTCAATGTAATTGCGAGCATTCAGAGGCAACTCTTCCATGCTCTTAGCCCCAACGGTCGATTCCGACCATCCGGGCATTTCTTCGTAGATCGCTTCACACAAAGAAGCCTCTTCAGCACCTACCGGGAAAATATCAACCACCTTATCACCCAGCTTATAGCCTGTGCATAGCTTCAATGTTTCGATACCATCCAACACATCCAACTTAGTCAGACACATACCTGAAACACCATTAATTTGGACAGAACGCTTTAACAAAGCCGCATCAAACCAGCCACAGCGGCGGGCACGACCCGTCACAGTCCCAAACTCATGACCGACACTGGCTAAATGCTTGCCAACGCCTTGATCGGTCGGCAATTCAGATGGGAACGGACCAGAACCGACGCGTGTCGTGTAGGCCTTCGTAATACCCAAAATGTAATGCAACATGTTAGGACCAACACCTGCACCCGCAGCAGCGTTACCCGCAACGCAGTTGCTGGATGTCACGAACGGATAAGTACCATGATCAACGTCGAGCAAACTACCCTGCGCACCCTCAAACAACAAGCTAGCACCTGCCTTATGAGCTGCATACAGGGCACTAGACACGTCCGCAACCATAGGACGGATACGTGGCACATGAGCCAGAGCATCATCGAGCGTTTTTTGATAATCAACCGCTGGTGCTTTGAGATAATTGGTCAGCACAAAATTGTGGTAATCCAGATTTTCTTTTAATTTTTCAGCAAAGCGTTCGGCATTAAGCAAGTCAGCGACCCGAATAGCGCGACGCGCAACTTTATCTTCATAGGCTGGACCAATACCCTTCCCCGTCGTACCGATTTTTGCGGCGCCACGAGCCACTTCACGTGCCGCGTCCAATGCTGTGTGGTAAGGCAAGATAACTGGGCAAGCTTCGGAAATTTTCAAACGAGAGACAACTTCAACGCCGTTCGCTTGCAACTTATCAATCTCGCGGAGTAAATCAGGAACTGACAACACAACACCATTGCCGATATAGCAAGCAGTACCTTCACGCATAATACCCGATGGTATCAATTGCAAAGCCGTTTTCTGACCACCAATAACCAGAGTATGACCGGCATTGTGACCGCCTTGAAAACGCACAACACCTTGTGCGTGATCAGTCAACCAGTCGACGATTTTACCTTTACCTTCGTCACCCCACTGGGTTCCGATCACAACGACATTTTTTGGAGTTTTATTGTTTGACATCACTCAACCTACATTTTGAAGAATCCATTGATCACCATCGAATACGACCACTCTGTTGCAGTCGAATTCGTCTTGTTCGTTCTCGTGCCCAGGGAAATTTTGAATTACCACTTCCCCCTCATTACGTAATTCTGCTATTTTTTGGCGCAAACCAACATCTCGGCTCCACGGGGCGCGAATCGCATCCTTGCGCTCAGCAACTGGCATCAATCGTGCTAGCTCACGCAAATCCAATGAAAATCCGGTCGCCGGACGCGCCCTACCAAAAGCCTCACCCACATGATCATAACGCCCGCCACGTGCCACCGCGTTTGGCAAGCCATGCACAAAAGCACTAAACATCACGCCACTATGGTAGTGGTAGCCTCTCAAATCAGCCAAATCAATGGTCACCTGTGCAGGCCCCACCAAGCTAGCCAGATATTCCAACTCATCAAGCGCACTAATAATGCCATTTACCGCAGGCAGTTTTTCTCTTGCGATTTTCAAAATAGAAACATCACCATACAAAGTTGGCAACAGCATCAGAGCCGCCCGTACCTCCGGCAACAATTCACGGCTAACGATGTCTATACTAGGCAAATCCTTCGCCTCAAGCAAAGAAAATAAAACATTCTCCTGCTTCTTTGCCTCGGAATCAAGGTCGAGAATCGCGCGCAAAACCCCCACGTGACACAAATCCAGACGTACTTCGCGAATTCCAGCCAATGCCAGACTCGCCAATACCAATTCCTGGATTTCAGCGTCAGCTTCTAAACCCGCATGACCATAGATCTCAGCACCAATTTGTATTGGCTCACGGGTTGCATGCAAACCAGAAGGCTTAGTGTGCAACACGTTGCCAGCGTAGCAAAGTCTAGTCACCGACGCGCGATTCAACAAATGCGCATCAATCCTAGCCACTTGGGTAGTCATATCTGCACGTAGGCCCATGGTACGTCCGGAAACCTGATCAACCAACTTAAAAGTGCGTAAATCCATGTCCTGACCAGCGCCAGTCAACAAGGATTCGATGTACTCAAGCAAAGGCGGCATTACCAGCTCGTAGCCATACAATCTGAAGTGATCAAGAAAAACTCGGCGCAAGTCTTCGATCTTACGTGCTTCAGAAGGCAGGACGTCAGCAATATTTTCGGGGAGAAGCCAATTCGGCATGAAAAACAATCAAAAAAAATTAACAAATACGTATTTACGACAGGCATCCAGCAAATAGCGATCTGTACCGCAATTGGTACAGATCGCTATTTGCTGGATATGTTTTCTGAATTACTTAGATTTTACTGCATTCGCCCCACCACTAGATACCCCAGGGGTTTTAAAATACTTAAAAAAGTCTGAACTTGGATCAACCACCACGAAGTCACTCTTACTTTTGAAGCTAGCACGATATGCTTCAAGGCTACGGTAAAATTTGTAAAATTCCGGATTTTGTCCAAAAGCCTTGGCATAAATCTGCGAAGCCTCGGCATCACCTGCACCGCGCATTTCTTCAGATTCACGATAAGCTTCAGCCAACAACACGGTGCGCTGACGATCCGCATCAGCTCTAATTTTTTCCGAATCAGCTGAACCGGTCGAACGCAGCTCATTTGCCACGCGCAAACGTTCCGCTTTCATACGGTCATACACAGAATTATTGATTTGTTCAACATAATCAACACGTTTGAGGCGCACATCAACAATTTCCACGCCAATTTGGCGTGCTTCTTCAGTCACCTTGCTACGAATCGCTTCCATTACCTTGCCGCGCTCGCCCGATATCACTTCTCGTACGGTGCGTTTGGTAATTTCATCATTGAGTGCCGCTTTAACGATTTGCGATAGCCGATTTCTTGCACCGCGTTCTTCACCAGCAAAACTGACGAAGTACAGCTTAGGATCAGAGATACGCCATTTCACGTAAGAATCAACGAGAATATTTTTCTTCTCAGCAGTAATGAAACGATCAGCCTCATCAGCATCAATAGTTAAAATCCGCTTATCCAGAAACAATACATTTTGAAATGGCGGAGGCAACTTGAAATGCAAACCAGGTTCACTAATGACCGATTTCACCTCACCGAATGCAAAAACGATGGCATAGTTTTTTTGATTAACAACAAATATAGTTGAATAAGCAACTAACAATAGACCAACAAATATCGCCAGAAAAGACATAATCTTATTCATATTAACGTACCTCCCTGTCGCGGGAATCACGAATTTCCCGAGATCTATTTTCGTCTTTATTACTACGCATTTCTATCGTTGGGATTTGCTCATTCAACACAGAAGATTGGACTGCGGCCGGAACCTGGGTCGCCACATTCGACTTGGCAGATGCGGCTTCGTTTTGCGACATCACTTTATCCAAAGGTAAATACACCATGTTATTCCCGGACTTGGTATCCATCATCACCTTACTAGTGCTCGCGAAGATTTGTTGCATCGTTTCCAGATACATACGATCACGGGTAACAACCGGTGCTTTCTGATATTCATTCAACACTTGCTTAAAGCGAGAAGCATTACCCTCTGCATTTGAGACTACACGCGACTTATAGCCTTCAGCCTCTTGCAACAGTCGCGATGCTTCGCCACGCGCTTTAGGAATCACGTCGTTCGCATACGCCTGACCCTCATTTTTCTGACGCTCTTTATCCTGGCCTGCTTTTACTGCATCATCAAATGCTGCCTGCACTTGCTCAGGAGGCTGCACACCTTGCATAGTCACGTTAGCAATTTGCACACCAGCCTTATAGCGATTCAAAATCTGCTCCATAAGAGCGCCTACGTCAGACGCTACTTTTTCGCGGCCTTCATATAAGACGAAATCCATCTTACTCTTACCGACGATTTCACGAATCGCAGTTTCAGCAACCTGACGTATCATTTCATCCTGATCACGATTACTGTACAACCAATCAACGGCATCTTTAAGTTTGTACTGAACGGCAAATTGAATATCAACAATATTCTCATCATCAGTGAGCATTAAAGACTCACGAGCCTGCTTGTTTTTGACATTTGAGCGATAACCAACCTCCACCGTGCGCACTTGCGATACATCGACGATTTCGTGGTTTTGGATAGGATAAGGCCAACGCCAGTTCATACCAGCACCAGTAACATGCGTATATTTACCAAATGTCGTAATTACCGCAGTCTGACCTTCTTGGACGATAAATACGCCACTGACCAACCAGACAAATAAGAAGACAAGCAGGATAGCCCCGACGCCCAACTTTGCACTTACAGGGTCAGAATTAAAGTTATTACCCCCATTACCACCGCTGCCATCGCCTTTTTGACCCAGAAAGCGGTTTAAGCGCTGATTCAGATCCTTCCAGATTTGCTCTAGGTCGGGCGGTGTATCAGGAGATTTTTTGTCATCCTGATTACTATTCTTGGAGCCACGGCCCCATTGAGGATCGTTCAATGACAAAGTCACACCAATTCTTTTTAGAAATGAACCAATCATTCTCTTGATTTCCAATGAATAGAAGGTTGAGCTACAGGATATTAAATCTTGCATCAGTTTCATCGGGAGCAATCTTTGCTCCTGCTGTTTCCGACGCCTTTTGGATAGCAAAATCTGCAATGGACTGCCTCAACAGGTCCAAGCCAGCACCTGTTCTTGCGCTCAGAAATATTCTGTCAATTTTACCACACTCGTTTAGCACGACCGCCGGCTCGAGAGCCGCCAGATCGATTTTATTGCAAACCATTAATTGCGGAATATGATCTGCGCCAATTTCTTTCAGAACATGATTCACCTGCTCTACCTGATCTGCCCGCACAGGACTATTAGCATCAACAACATGCAATAACAAATCCGCATGTATAGTCTCTTCCAAAGTTGCGCGGAAAGCGGCTACCAATTGATGAGGCAACTCGCGAATGAAGCCAACGGTATCAGAAATCACCACGCTACCCGCGTCACCCAGATACAGGCGCCGTGAAGTAGTATCCAACGTAGCAAACAATTGATTGGCCGCATACGTGCCCGCCTTCGTCAATGAATTGAACAAGGTTGATTTACCCGCGTTGGTATAGCCAACCAGAGATACTGAAAAGGTTTTGCTACGATCACGTGAACGACGCTGCGTTTCACGCTGCTGCTGTAACTTTTCAAGGCGCGACTTCAACATTTTTACTCGCTCACCAAGTAAGCGACGATCTGTTTCCAACTGCGTCTCGCCCGGCCCGCGCAAACCTATACCGCCTTTTTGACGCTCCAGATGCGTCCAACCACGAATCAAGCGCGTAGCCAAATGTTGCAACTGAGCCAACTCAACTTGCACTTTACCTTCGTGGCTTTTTGCCCGTTGCGCAAAAATATCCAGAATCAAACTCGTGCGATCAACCACCCTGATCTTCAGGTGTCGCTCGAGGTTACGTTGCTGAGCAGGCGAAAGCGCATGATTGAATATAACCAGATCAAGCTTCTCATCAGCAACGATATCTGCAATTTCAGTCGCTTTACCACTGCCAATAAATAACGCTGCGTCCGGTCTGGAACGCTTACAAGTAACCACACTTATAGGGTCAGCCCCAGCAGATTGTGAAAGCAGAGAAAGCTCTTCCAGGCCAGCTGCAAAATCGTCCTTGCCAAAATCGACGCCTACCAAGGCTGCGCGCATGCTCAAGGACATATACAAAAAATAGAAGGAATCAAAAAATTACTCAGCCTCAGACTCAGTAGCAATACTAACAGCACGTGCCGGAACCACCGTAGAAATAGCGTGCTTATAAACCATTTGAGTCACGGTATTTCTTAACAAAACCACGTATTGATCAAAGGATTCAATATGACCTTGCAGCTTAATACCGTTAACTAAGTAGATAGACACGGGAATATGCTCTTTACGCAGTGCATTCAGAAACGGGTCTTGTAAAAGTTGCCCTTTATTGCTCATAACAGCTCCATTGTGTTGTTGTGATCAGGAGTTGGGGATTATTTGAAATATTTCAAGTAATCCCATAGTAATTACAAAACAACTGTAATTGAATTTTATTCAAAAACTTAATAATACGATTTTCTTTAACCGAAAAAAATCAACATTAATATGTTTCTCAAGAACTTATTTTTCTTTACTTAGACTTATCGAACGGATTCTTACCAGAACGCATTTCAATTCTCAGGGGGGTCCCCGTCAATGAGAACGTCTCTCTAAAATGTTTTTCCAAATAACGCTTGTACACGTCACCGACCGCCTCCAATGCATTACCGTGAATCACAATAATAGGCGGATTTTGACCGCCTTGATGCGCATAACGCAATTTCGGACGTATTGATCCTTTGCGCTTCGGTTGCTGATGCTCAACAGCTTCAATCAAAGCACGGGTCAATTTAGGGGTCGATAAATTAGCCATCGCTGCTTCATAGGCAGCATCAATCGATTTCATCAATGGGCTAATACCAGTTGATTTTAAAGCAGAAATGAAATGGAACTTTGCAAACGTCAGGAAATTCAACTTACGTTCGATATCAAATTTAATCTCATCCCTACGATCACTTTGCAGTCCATCCCATTTATTGACACCAACCACTAATGCACGACCAGACTCCAGAATAAAGCCAGCAATATGGGCATCTTGCTCGGAAATATCCTGTTGCGCATCCAATAGCAGCAACACAACATTCGCCTCAGAGATGGATTGCAAAGTTTTAACGACAGAAAACTTCTCGATTGCCTCAAAGACCTTACCACGACGACGAATACCCGCCGTATCAATCAAAGAATAATGCTTACCATCTCGCTCAAACGGAATTTCTATTGAATCACGAGTAGTGCCCGGCATGTCAAACGCAATGACCCTATCTTCACCGAGCAGGGTATTAACCAATGTCGATTTACCGACATTAGGACGCCCGACAATGGCTATTTTAATACCACGAACAACATCAACTGGCTCCTCCATTTCTGGCGGACGTTGAGCAAAAGCAATGTTAAGTGACTCTTCGACCAAATCAGCAACGCCATCACCGTGAGCTGCAGAAATCACATAAGGATCCCCCATACCCAATTCGTAGAAATCAGCGGTAACGGCAGAATATCTCATGCCCTCAGCTTTGTTGACAACTAGCATCACAGAGCGGCCTGATTTACGCAAGAAATCGGTGATGGTCTTGTCATGTGGCGTCAAACCCTGACGACCATCAACAATAAAAATAACGACATCAGCTTCAGCAACGGCTTGCTTGGTTTGCTTAGCCATTTCATGCAAAATACCCTCTTTGGCAACTGGCTCAAAACCTCCAGTATCAATAACTAAAAAGGGCCTCTCTCCAACACGACCTTCACCATAATGGCGATCGCGAGTCAGACCGGGAAGGTCTGCCACTAATGCGTCGCGTGAACGGGTAAGCCGATTGAACAGCGTGGATTTGCCGACGTTAGGTCGGCCTATAAGTGCGATAACCGGCTTCATTTGTATTACTCGGCTGCAAAAGCAACCACTGATCCTGATTTTGTTTGAACAATCAGATTTGAACCAACCACAATCGGGGCAGCTAAAATCTGACTACCATCGGTAGCAACTCTACCAATGAAAGAACCATCTTCTCTTGAGAGAAAATGAACGTAACCTTCAAAGTCGCCCACAGCTACGCTGCGACCAAAGGAAATAGGGGCTGATAAACGACGGCGAGCAAGCTTATCATTACGCCAGGCACTAGACCCGCCATCGCGATTAAATGCATTTACAGTGCCAACGCTATCTGATGCAAACATGAAACGCTCATCTGCGCTCCCACCAACTTCGCTAGAAATATTTTTTACCCAGCGTGGCGAACCTGTGTTTAAGTCAAAACAACCAACTCGCCCTTGGTACGACGTCGCGCAAACATCCTTACCCACCACCACTGGCAGACCGGATACATCAGCAACACGCTCGAGCTCAGTATTACCTTTGGGCTCACCAACAACAGCTTCCCAACGCAAGCCACCATTTTTAAGCGCCAAAGAAGACATGCGCCCGCCAGGCAAAGCCACTATAACCTGATCACCGACCACCAACAAGCCGGGCACTGCTCGTAAAATAAGCGGCGGCAATGGACGCTCGACGGACCATTTTTTCGCACCAGTTTCTAAATCATAAGCACTAATCCGATTGTCATTACTACGTATAACAACCAACCCTGCACCAATCGCAGGAGTTGAAAGGATTTCAGACGATTCTTGCACTTTCCAACGTAATTTACCATCAGTATCGAAAGCGAACAAATTCCCTTTCTCACCAGCAACCACAACAGAACCTAATCCTGCACCAACGCCTGCAGTCAGGCTAAACCCGGCATTAATACGCCAAACGGAACGACCAGAAGCAGCATCAATTTTTGCCACCGTACCGTCCGCAGCCGCCACATAAACACTAGAACCGTCCACCGCAGGACTAAAAACATAATTTGCTGATGAGCCAATCGAAATCAACCAAGCCTGCTTAACAGCAATCGTTGACTTGATCTCCACTAGTGGTGCTGGGAGTTTTTTTGGATCAGGCTTAGAAGCAAATGGGTTTAAAGATGAGCATCCCGCCAAAAGACAAAACGCAGCCACCGAAATTAATTTGGCGGAAAATTGCATGAACAACTCCTGTTATTTATTTACGACAACTGCATCAGCCGCAGAACCGCCTATCGCATCCAGTTTAATCTGCACCAATTGACGTGCCGAGTTTTTATCTGTCATTTTTTCAAGGGCCGCCTGATATGCTTTACGCGCATCATCAATTTTTGCTTGCGCAACCAGAACATCCCCCTTGCGATCAAAAACCTCGGCCTGCAAATCCACCGGAAATTCTCCGGAAAGTTGCGTCATAGCCAGTTCGTAATTTTTTTCATCTAAGGCGATTCCGGCTAAACGAATCCTTGCGATCGCTTTGTAATCATCATTCTTGCTCTTATCAACTACCCATTGCAATTGCGACTTTGCAGATGTCAGATCATTTGCATCAAATGCACTTTTAGCAGCAACCATAGCAGCCATCGATGCATACGAAGTAGTCGCAAATTTTTCTTTTAAATCATTTGCAGCACGCTGTACTTTCGCATCGTCTTTTGCTGCCACAGATTTTTGCATTTCCTCATACAACTGAGATGCCTGGCCAGATTGATTGCTTTGATAATTACTCCACTGAGTCCATGCTGCGTAGGCGGACAATGCGATAATTAAAATCCAAGTAATCAAATTACCATATTGTTTCCAGATTGCTTTAAGGGTTGCAAGTTGTTCCTGCTCTTCTAGATCGTAAGCCATGTTCTTATATTTTATTAATGGTGAATATGAATATGATTTGGGTCATCGCAACAATCCGCGTCTGACTCTGCACCGACAATTTGATCAACCAAATAATCAATTACAGTATCAAATGGCACACTGATTTGGTTATTTTCCTGATTATCAGAGCGCATGGTTTTGATAATAACGCTATTACTGGCAAGTTCATCCTCACCGATAATGGCGGCATAAGCGGCACCACTTGCATCTGCTTTTTTCATTTGCGCTTTGAAATTACCGACACCTGTGGCAGTTGCGCAATGTAACACAACATCAAGACCCGCATCACGCAATCTCTCGCTCAAGACAAACGCTTGCATTTGCGCATCATTACCTTGATGCACCACATATACGTCGCAAATCGCTGAAGGCTGAGTATCGCCAGCTGCCTTCATCAATTCGATCAGACGCTCGATACCCATACCAAAACCACATGCCGGAGTAGGCTTACCACCAAAGGTTGCAAACAGCGAGTCGTAACGCCCACCACCACAAACTGTACCCTGAGAGCCAAGTTCGTCGGTAATCCACTCAAACACCGTCAGGTTGTAATAATCCATCCCACGCACCAGACGTGGATTGATTTTAAATGGAATACTATTAGCCCTTAAGATTTTCTGCACACCTTCAAAGTGGGCAAGAGATTCCTCACCCAGGTAGTCAAGCAACTTTGGTGCAGCATTAACCATGTCTTGCATCGCTGGATTTTTCGTATCCAGAATTCGCAATGGATTTGAGTGCAAGCGACGTTGTGCTTCAGCATCAAGCATGTCCATATGCTGCTCAAAATAAGCAATCAAGGCTACTCTATGAGCATTTCTTTCTGCCGCGTTACCGATGGAATTTAATTCCAGACGCACGTTTTGCAGACCTAAATCATCCCACAACCTCTGACATAGCATAATCAATTCTGCATCAATATCAGGACCACTGAAGCCCAAAGCTTCAGCACCCACCTGATGAAATTGACGATAGCGCCCACGCTGGGGGCGCTCATGGCGGAACATAGGACCGGTGTACCATAAACGTTTTGGACCATCGTAGACCAAATTATGCTCAATAGCGGCACGTACAATACCAGCAGTACCTTCAGGCCTCAGAGTTAGCTTGTCACCATTCATCGAATCTTCAAAAGAATACATTTCTTTTTCGACGATATCAGTAACCTCACCCAAACCACGTGAAAACAAAGGAGTAGCTTCAACAATAGGTGTGCGAATTTGTTGAAAACCATAACTCTTTAAAACTGACTGCACCGTATTCTCAAACAACTCCCACAAAGGAGAGTCAGATGGAAGAAGGTCATTCATCCCTTTAACACCAACGATTTTTTCTATTTTTTTATTTTCCGACATGGTCAGCCTAGTTTAATTACTCTCAACTTCTGCAGCACTTCCGTAACGCTTCTGCACATAATCCAACACGATAGCTTGAAATTCCTCAGCAATGCGATCGCCGCGCAAGGTCATCGCTTTTGTGCCATCAATGAACACTGGCGCAGCTGGTGATTCACCCGTACCTGGCAAACTAATACCGATATTTGCGTGCTTTGATTCACCCGGGCCATTCACGATACACCCCATCACGGCAACATTCATATTTTCAACACCAGGATACTGCTTCTTCCAGACTGGCATCTGATCACGTAAAAACGTTTGGATATCGTCCGCTAATTCCTGAAATACCGTTGACGTCGTACGACCACAACCCGGGCAAGCGATTACCATTGGCGTAAATTTTCGCAAACCCATGGTTTGCAAAATTTCCTGGCCAACAATCACCTCACGACAACGATCGCCACCTGGCTCAGGGGTTAAAGAAATACGTATTGTATCGCCTATCCCCTCTTGCAACAAAACACCCATCGCTGCTGTCGAGGCAACAATTCCTTTACTTCCCATGCCCGCCTCAGTCAGGCCGAGATGCAATGGATAGTCGCAACGCGCAGAAAGTTCACGATAAACTGCAATCAAATCCTGCACGCCTGACACTTTGCACGACAAAATGATCTTGTCACTACCCAGACCCAACTCTTCTGCACGCTGTGCATTTTCAATGGCTGAGGTAATTAATGCCTGATACATCACTGACTGAGCAGTTCTTGGATCAGCCAATGATGCATTCTCATCCATAATCCGCGCCAGCAAGTCCTGATCCAGACTTCCCCAGTTAACACCGATGCGCACTGGCTTATCGTATCGACATGCCATTTCTATCATTTGCGCAAACTGCGTATCGCGTTTCGCACCCTGCCCGACATTTCCGGGATTAATCCTATATTTAGACAATGCTTGGGCGCATTCTGGATAATCCCTAAGCAATATATGTCCGTTATAGTGAAAATCACCAATCAACGGAACATCCACGCCCATACGATCGAGCTGTTCACGGATTGCAGGCACCGCCGCTGCGGCCTCCTGATTATTAACTGTAATTCGCACCAACTCAGAGCCAGCCCGCGCCAGATCTTTAATCTGAATCGCAGTTCCAATGACATCAGCAGTATCCGTGTTTGTCATCGACTGCACAACGACTGGAGCATTGCCGCCGATTAATACTTCTTTCTTGCCATAGACAATTTTTGCAGTGCGACTAGAACGCCTTGCCAAAGGCCCGGAAGCGATTTCCGATAAAAATGGTTTCATGCTTACTTCACGCTTAAATTAACGACATTCGTATCTTTAGGAGGGACAATTTCAAGTGCAACGCCGCGTAGGACCGCATCAACACCATGCGCATTTCCCAATCTCAACTGAACCGGCTCTTTCACATCAAAAAACTCTTCAGTCCCAGCCCTGGCCAAATGAGATGTAATTACCTCACCAGACTCTTTTTTCACCTGCAGCCATGAATCCTGGCGAAACTTCAGATGCAACTTATTATTCGCAGATAACGCACTACCACTCGACGCAACAACAGACGCACTGGAAGCGGGAACCACGACATTGGTCGCAGGCATCAAACTAGACTGCACACTCTTCACTTCCGTAACTGGCGTTGGTGGTGGCGCCACCTGTGTTACCACTGCTTCGGAAGCAGCAACACGCTCTACCACCGTGCCTGCCTGAGCAACGACATCCGGTGGAAACACGTCGATCTGAGACGCTGGCAGCGTCACATTATCAACTTGAGGAAGTGATGCAGAAACCTGCTCCACTACTGGCTTCGCAGCATCTGAATGTGCAAACAATAATTTAAACCATTCCGCCTGCTCGAAATGCTGCGCAAGAACAAACAAGAGTGCAGCGACAGCCAAAATGCCAGCACCTAACATGTACTTCTTGTTATGATTCTCGGTCCTGCCGAGAAAATGAGATTTAGATTCAAGAAAAGGCGTCGCCAGAGTTGGCCGCAAATCCGTATCTAATTCGACGGAACTTACCTCCCCCGGAAGACAAGCAATGATCGGCGCAGGATCAACTCGCAGCAATTTTGCATATGATCTGACGAAGCCTCTGACAATCACCATCTTGGGTAATTTATCAAATTCATTACTTTCCATCGCCAGAACTTGTCTATGCGATAGCTTAAGCTGCTCTGCCACTTGCTCAAGGCTCAATCCCAATTGCTGACGTGCAGCAGACAACTTCGCACCAGCAGTATCAAGAAGCTCAACTGATTTCTCCTCAACCAAACCAGAAGCCATCGATTCAGATAAAGGATTTAAGCCAACCTCATTCATCAAACAAACCTCTCTGCAAGAGACTAAATTCAGGGGAGTCTGGATAACGCTTTCGCAATTGCGCAGACAGACTATTTAATGCAGCATCATCACGCAACTTATGCTCAATTTTTATGGCAAGCCACAAAACATCAGGTGTCAGCACATCCTGCTGTATGACGCGACCAATATAAAACCTGGCCTTTGCATATTCACCACGTAAAAATAAAGTTCTTGCCAGGTTAGTATTTAAACCTGAATTCGCTGGATCAACCCGAAACCCTTGCATAAAATATTTTTCGGCCGCCGCATTATCACCCATATTCAAGCTACACATACCTGCAGCGTTGTAAGCTTTTGACGAGGCATAGGTCTGACTTTGGAGCACTTTCTGGAGGTAAGTCAGCCCCTCTTTTTCGCGCTTATTCTGGCACAAAAACCAACCATAATTGTTCGCAATATCCAGATTATCAGGAGCAAGTTTCAATGCATACAAAAAGTTATCTTCAGCTAATTTTTTTTCGCCAGTACCCATAAATATCAAGGCCCGAACGCTATAGGCATCAACTAAATCAGGGGAAATAGCCAAAGCATGCTTGATCTCATCAAGAGCAACTTTATATTGCCCTTGCTGGTAATAACTGATTGCCAATTGCATTCTGATAGACGCACGTTTTTGTGCATCCTGCTTTTCAACAGAAAGATTTGAATCATCCGAAGGCCCCTCCAACTGTTTTGAGGCACAAGCAGACAAAACAAGAAAAAAAGAAAGAAGAGCAGCTCTTCCTATCCAACGATACGATCCAAAAATTTTCACTGAGTGATCTCCACGATCTTGCCAAAATTCTCACCAAACTTCTTCTGATACTCCGCCATCTTTTGCATGCGCTCTTGCACACGGGTTCTATCCTTCACCTCACCAGCCAATTGTCCGCAAGCAGCGTCAATGTCGTCACCGCGTGTTTTACGCGTTGTCGTAACAATGCCAGCATCCAACAAGACCTGCGCAAACGCTTTAATTCGCGGATTTGCAGAACGCTTCAAGCCAGATTCAGGAAATGGATTAAACGGAATCAAGTTGAACTTACAAGGAACATCTTTCACCAACTGTATCAACTCACGAGCATGTGCATCAGTATCATTCACGCCATCGAGCATACAATACTCAAACGTCACAAAATCGCGTGGCGCAAACGCGAGATAACGCTTACATGCAGCCATCAATTCTGACAACGGGTGCTTCTTATTCAACGGAATTAAACCGTCGCGCAACGTGTCGTTTGACGCATGCAAAGACACAGCTAACGCCACAGGGCATTCTTGCGACAACTTATCCATCATCGGCACCACGCCGCTTGTGGAGAGCGTTACACGTCGACGCGACAAACCATAAGCATTATCATCCAACATCAAACGCAAAGCAGTGACTGTTGGTTCAAAATTCAACAGAGGCTCACCCATGCCCATCATGACTACATTCGTAATCTGGCGCTCGCCCTTAGGCCCCATAGGGATGCCTTTGGTACGACGCAACTCAAACTCAGCCATCCATAGCTGACCAATAATCTCTGCCACGGTCAGATTACGATTAAATCCTTGCTTGCCAGTTGAACAAAAGCGGCAATTCACCGCGCAACCAGCTTGCGTAGAGATACACAAAGTACCCCGATTTTCCTCAGGAATAAACACCGTTTCAACAGCATTTCCCTGCCCCACATCCACCAACCATTTACGGGTACCGTCAAGTGAAGTGTGGTCACTAATCACCGCGGGAGCAGTTATCACCGCTCTGGTAGCAAGTTTTTCGCGCAACGATTTTGCGAGATCTGTCATCTCATCAAAACTGCTTGCGCCAAACTGATGTATCCAACGTTGCAACTGCTTTGCACGAAACGGCTTCTCACCCAATTCGCCACAGTACGCAACGAGCTGTTCCGGATCTAGATCCAATAAATTTATGAGTGCCGTCATGTGTTTCTCTCTTACACCCCGAATCGCAGCATTGCGAGACGGGGCATCAATTACTTCAATTTCTTTAAATACTGCTTAATACAAATTAACGTGAGTACACGTTCAGTGCTGGAAAGAAATAAGCGATTTCAACAGCAGCTGTTTCAGCAGCATCAGAGCCGTGAACTGCGTTTGCATCGATAGATTCAGCAAAATCAGCGCGGATTGTGCCTTTTTCAGCTTTCTTAGGATCAGTTGCACCCATCAGGTCGCGGTTTTTCAAAATCGCGCCTTCGCCTTCCAATACTTGTACAAATACTGGACCAGAGATCATGAAATCAACCAGATCTTTGAAGAATGGACGTGCAGCATGAACAGCGTAGAAGCCTTCGGCTTCAGCGCGGGACAATTGCGTCAAACGAGCAGCAACAACTTTCAAACCAGCAGTTTCAAAACGGCTGACAATTTGACCAATCACGTTTTTTGCAACTGCGTCAGGTTTAATAATAGATAATGTACGTTCGATAGCCATCTGAAAACTCCAATAAAAAGAAAGGGTTAAGACAAAAACTCTAGAATTCATCTAACCCTAGATTTTAGCATGAAACACTTGATACAACATGTCTTTAAAGAAAGACCGTAAAAATACCAAGCATATATTTGCCAACTCAAGAAACCAAATCAAAGACCGCCATAGACTCAACGTGGGAGGTATGCGGAAACATATTAACAACTCCTGCGTAACTCAAACGATAACCAGCTCCATTGACCAAAATGCCGGCATCGCGCGCCAAAGTTGATGGACTGCAAGATACATAGACCAGTCGCTTAGGTTTGAGGTCGGGCGCAACTTGCGTTAAATCCACCAAAGCCTGACACACTGCCATCGCACCGTCACGAGGGGGATCAATCAAAAAGCGATCAAATTTACCCAGCTTAACAAAATCCTCCGCCGTCACCTCGAACAAATTGCGCGTGCTAAATGAGGTCTTTTCAGATAAACCATTGTGAACAGCATTTTCGAGCGCACGATCAGTCAGCGTAGAACTACCCTCAATCCCAACTACCTGTTTTGCAAGTGTAGCAATAGGCAATGTGAAGTTACCTAAACCACAAAATAAATCAGCAATACGCTCATCTTTTTGCGGATCAAGCAAGCGCAGCGCTTTTGCCACCAGCACACGATTAATATGGTGATTCACCTGCGTGAAATCGGTAGGCTTAAACGGCATCTTGACGCCAAATTCAGGCAACAGGTAATGCAGATCGCTAGTTGAAGGGTAGTATGGCTCAGCAGTTTCCGGACCTTTCGTTTGCAACCACCATTGCACCTTGTGGTGATCAGCAAAAGCTTTTAACTTCACTTCATCATCTGCAGCCAATGGCGCCATAATCCGCAACACCATTGCAGTCACCCCCTCACCGATGGCCAACTCAATTTGCGGCAAATGCTCAATGATAGACAAAGAGGCAACCAACTCACGCAAAGGCATCAACATTGCCGAAACGTGGGGCGGCAAAATCTTACAAGTTTCCATATTCGCCACATAACGCGACTTTTTCTCATGAAAACCAACCAATACTGTGCCTTTTTTAATCACGTGGCGAACTGACAGACGGGCACGATAGCGATAACCCCAGGTTGGACCGTAAATTGGGCGCATCATCGTTTCAGCCTTCACCTTGCTGATGTGCCACAAGTTATCTTCCAAAACACGTTGCTTCATTGCCACTTGTGCATCAGGCTCAAGATGCTGCATAGAACAACCGCCGCAAGTACCAAAGAATTCACATTTTGGATCCACCCTTTGCGATGAAGTACGATGCACCTCCGATAAAGTTGCCACCTCCCAACTTGGCTTCTTTTTGTAAGAACTAAAGCTAACCAATTCACCCGGCAAAGCACCTTCAACAAACACCACTTTTCCTTGCGTACCATCTTCATTTTGCAAATGACCAACGCCGCGCGCGTCCATATCAAAAGAACGTATTTCTATTTTATTCATGGGAATATCGGCGCAAACTTCAGTCGCGCCATGTAAAAGATAAAGATCAAAAGCGGAATTATAAAAGAACTGGAGCGTTTCACCCGCGCAATTCGCAAATAAGTGAACGCCTCTTCAGATTAGAGAGTCCCTACCCACGCCGCGAGACAAGAACGAACGCTTCAATTTAATCAAGGCTTCTTGCTGGATCTGGCGTACCCGCTCACGGGTTATCCCCATTTCATCAGCTAATGTCTCTAAGGTAGCAGGATCATCATTATCCAAGCCAAATCGTCGAATGACCACAATACGTTGCTTATCCGGCAATTTTGCCAACCAATCCCGTACCAAGACAGTCATCTCATGATGTTCAGCGCGAATATCAGGACCATCATCACTATCACCAGGCAACATATCCATTAAACTGGATTGCGGATCATTATCCAAAGGAGTATCGAGCGACGTCGCATGTTCTGACAAGGCCAAAATATCCTGAACCTCATCAACCGGCCGATCCACCAACAAGGCGATATCTTCCAAATTAGCATCCCGACCATCTCGTCGCTGTGACTCCAAATGGTATTTAGCACGCAAGATTTGATTGAGCTCACGCACCATATGTACTGGCAAGCGTATTGTGCGCGCTTGATTCATGATGGCTCGCTCAATACTCTGTCGTATCCACCAGGTCGCATAGGTGGAAAAACGAAAGCCACGCTCAGGCTCAAACTTATCGATCGCATGCATCAACCCAAGATTACCCTCTTCTATCATATCCAAAAGAGCAACGCCGCGATTAATGTAGTGCTTCGCAATTGACACAACCAAGCGCAGGTTGTGTTCAATCATTTTTTGCCTCGCCTCGAAATTACCTTGCTTGGCTAAAGTCGCAAAGTGCAATTCTTCCTTGGAATCAAAAAGGGGCCGGGTACCAATTTGATTCAAATAATATTGCGTCGTATCGGTCGAAAGCTCAGCCGCCAATACGTTTTTCAGCTCATCAATTGGCGCAACAATAAGCGAAACAGGATCAACTGCCTGAGCCTCACGATCATCAGTATCAGCATCCACCTCAGCAGCGTCCGTCAGTGCATCCACATCAATACCATCATCTACTTCAATCGACAATGCCTCCGCTTCCTCATAAGAGGAAACGTCCAACTTTTGGTTGATCGCACTTTTTTGCATAATTTTGTCTGAATAGTAAATATGATTAAACTCGGAAATACCTCATAACCGCACACTGCCTGTGATCATCAAATTTCTACTACCGTTAATGGCAAATTATTACCACATTTTAATCATTTTACAACACTATTTATATGACAAAGTGCATCCAGACAGCATGCATAACAAGCAAATTAACGCGCCGGCAAATATCTCATAGGATCAACTGGTTTTCCCTGCAGACGAATCTCAAAGTGCAGATTAACAGTATCACTATCAGAATTTCCCATTTCTGCAATTTTTTGCCCTTTAGTAATAGCTTGCCCCTCTTTTACGAGAATAGATTTATTGTGAGCATACGCCGAAAGCAGGCTACTGCTATGCTTAATAATTACTAAATTACCATAGCCACGGATTCCACTTCCAGCATACATCACCTTCCCAGCACCGGCTGCCAGCACCTCTTGCCCCATCTTACCTGAAATATCCAAACCCTTATTTTTTGCATCGTCAAATCCAGTCAACACCTTACCATCCACTGGCCACATCCAATCAACCGCCTCATTATCTGCAACAACTTTATCGGGCGCCTTCTCCGCTGACTTTAATGGAACAACAGGATTTACAACGTCGTTTTTAACAACCGTAGGTGTGCCACTCTCTGGTTTTTGCAATTCAGCCAGTACAGCCTCTGAATAAGGACGCTTGTCACCCTTAGGGCTATTTTTGTTGCTCGATGAAGGAGGCTGCGATAAAGGTTTTACATCAACAGACGCACCAGACACAGCGACTGTTTGCACACCCTGCAGACCATTAGCAGCATCTGGCGGAGCAACTCGCAACACCTGATCAACCTTAATATCGTTAGGATTTTTTAAGCTATTCCACACCACTAAATCACTATAACTTTGCCCGTGATCTAGCGCAATTCGATACAGAGTATCGCCACGCTTTACAACATAGCTTCCCTTAGTAATCTCTGGTGGTCGGACAACTGGTTTCGCAACCGGAATCACAACACTAGCCTCGGTTACCGGCACTGAGGCACGCTCAACAACTGGCGCCTTGTTGGGAGTCGTCGTGCAAGCAGACATCAAAAAACTTATGCAACCGAGGCCAACAAGGTTTTTAACGTCATCTATTTTTTTCATTCTCATTACAAAATTGCCCTTGAATTCCAGACCAGAATTTTTACTTTTATCAATAACCACATTTACCCCAAATAATCAGACGACGCCAGAATGTAAAGGCACAAAATGACAATTTTCAACAACTGCGCTGCTCCACTCATGCTCAGAAACCCGCTCAATGAGTTGCAATACCTGGTGCCGACCACCGACAGGAGCAATTAGTCGCCCGCCGACTTTTAGCTGAACCAATAACGCTTGCGGCACTTCCATACCCGCTGCAGCCAATATGATACCGTCAAAAGGCGCGGCCTGAGGCAAACCAAGCATCCCATCGCCATAATGCAAACGAATATTGGCAATGCGCATAGGCCGCAAATTATTCTTTGCCAATTCGTGCAATGCCTTAATTCTTTCGATGGAATACACTTCCTTAGCAATTAAAGATAAGACTGCGGCCTGATAGCCGCAACCGGTACCGATCTCAAGCACCTTGTCGAGCTTCACATCATTACGCAGAATCTCTAACATTCGGGCAACGATATATGGCTGCGAAATAGTTTGATGATGGCCAATAGGCAAAGAAGCGTCTATATATGCCTGACTTTCAAGACCAGACTCTAAAAACAAGTGGCGCGGTATAGTTCGCAATGCCTCCAATACAGTAGTGTCTTTCACTCCCTGCTGAGCAACCCTGGCGACCATCGCGCGCCTGACAGCCTCGGAGACCAAAGGACTATCCGAGGTATTAAGCACGACAGGCTTTTGTTCTTTTGTAGAATTCCACACTGACACCGGATTGGCACGTGGTGTCGAATTCGTATCACGCCCCAGATTTTGCATCGCTGTCTGCGTAGAAACACTGGTAGCGATGCGATTGCGCCCTGCATTATCCTTACGTTCGACGACCGAAGACAAAGGAAGTGGAAAACGCTTTTCTTTTGCCGTCGTCATTCAAAAGTCATGGCGAGCATGTCCAGATGTTTAAAGTTAGTCAAATCCACTTGCAATGGCGTTACTGCAACATATGCCTTTGAAGTGACGTCAAAATCAGTACCTTCACCGCCATCACGGATTCCACCCGGAGGCCCAATCCAAAATATTTCCCTTCCTTGTGGATCCAACATAGGAATGACTGACTCCGAAGCGTGGCGTTTTCCCAAACGGGCGGCGCGTATCCCTTTAATTTCATGCAGCGGAAGATTTGGAATATTGACGTTCAGCAAATAAGGTCGCGGCAACTCAGGAAAACCAAATTTCACCAGATCGGACGCATACTTCGTCGCAACATCCAGATGCGCCCACCCCTTATTGACTTGGGAAAAGGCAATCGCAGAGATGCCAAATAAAAAACCTTCGGTCGCAGCTGCCACAGTCCCCGAATACAGGGTATCGTCTCCCATATTTTGACCTTGGTTGATACCAGAAACGATCAAGTCAGGCATCTCTTTCATAATGGAGGTCAGCGCAATATGCACACAGTCCGACGGCGTACCGTTCACAAAATAAAAACCATTCGCGGCACGTTGCACAGTCAAAGGTCGATCAAGGGTCAACGCATTCGACGCACCCGATCTATTACTATCTGGAGCCACCACTGTCACATCAGCAAATTCAGCTAAAGCAGATGCCAGCATCACGATGCCGGGAGCCAGATAACCATCATCATTACTAATTAAGATTTTCATAATCCACATTCTAACCGAAGCGCAAAAACAAATTTCTGCCGATGTGACTTTTTTGCGGCATAATCAAAAAATTAAACGGTCGTACTATTTAAAAACGGAGGCGATAAATGAAAGCTGTTGTTTGTAAATCGTGGGGCGCTCCTGAAACCTTGGAAATTATGGATTTACCAGATTTAACACCGGGATTCGGTGAAGTCGGAATACAAGTCAAGGCCGCAGGCGTCAATTTCCCCGATGTCTTGATCATACAGAATAAATATCAATTTAAGCCCGAACTGCCGTTCACTCCTGGTAGCGAACTATCCGGAGAAGTCTATGCCGTTGGCGATGGAGTTACTCATCTGAAAAAAGGCGACAAAGTCATCGCCTTCATCGGCTACGGTGCTTTTGCACAACAGGTTGTTGCACCCGCCAACGCCGTCATGCCTATGCCTCCAGGAATGGATTTTGATACGGCAGCTGCGATTACGCTTACTTATGGGACGTCCCACCATGCAATTGTTGATCGGGCACAACTTAAAGCTGGTGAAACGATGCTGGTATTAGGTGCGGCAGGTGGGGTTGGCCTTGCTGCAATAGAAATAGGAAAAGCACTAGGTGCGAAAGTTATTGCGGCAGCCTCTACTGACGAAAAATTAGAAATTTGCCGTCAACACGGTGCGGACGTGTTAATTAATTACAGCAATGTCGATCTGCGTGAAGCAATTAAACAGGCCAGCGAAGGCAAAGGACCGGACGTCATTTACGATCCAGTAGGCGGCATCTATGCCGAACCGGCGTTCCGCTCAATTGCATGGCGCGGACGCTATCTGGTAGTTGGCTTTGCAAATGGTGAAATTCCTAAACTACCACTCAATTTAATGCTTCTCAAAGGCGCCTCTTTAGTCGGCGTATTTTGGGGTGAATTTGCCAAACGCGAGCCCAAAAATAATCTGGCCGCGATGAAAGAATTAATCGGCTGGCTTCACCAAGGAAAAATCAAGCCGCATATTTCTGCTCGTTACGCCTTAAACGAAACCGCGCAGGCACTCAATGATCTGGCAGCACGCAAAGTTACCGGAAAAATCGTGATTCGTCCCGAGAGATAAATGGCCCCTCAAAAAATAAAACTCCGTCTTACGAAGACGGAGTTTTGTGACTTTGAATTGCAGATCAAAATGGCGCCGCTTCACCTAACCAATAGCGATTAATATCTTTTAAGCCCCATTTCGAAACATCCTCACGGTTAGCGATCTTATCTTGCAAACCAGGACCCGCCAGATCAAGCAACTCCGGCGCAATATACGACATTGATTTGATGGAGAAAAATACCCTGACCTTCGGGGCGAGCAGCGACTTACCAACTTGCTGCTCAACCACGACACCTAAACGCCCGGATTCCAACCGAACCAACGTCCCAACCGGATAAATACCAATACTCTTCACAAAGGCCTGAAATATCTTTTCATCGAAGTGACCTTTACTCCACTCGGCCATCTTGCGTATTGACTCCGCTGGGCACCAGCCTTGCTTGTATGGTCGATTTGAGGTAATCGCATCATAGACATCACACACCGCACCCATTTTGGCCAACAAGCTAATCTGCTCACCCTGCAATCCATAAGGATATCCGGTTCCATCCATTTTCTCATGGTGATGCAGACAAACATCAAGCGCAACAGCGCTAACGCCTTTTGCTTCTAATAACATTTTGTGACCTGCCACCGGATGCTCTTTCACAGCAACGAATTCATCGTCGGTTAATTTTCCGGGTTTATTCAAAATCTCGGCAGGAATCATCATTTTACCGATGTCATGCAACAATCCTGCCAGACCTGCCTCGCGAGTTTCCTCGTCACTTAAACCTAATTGCTTTGCCAGCGAAACCATCAAAGCACATACGGCAACCGAATGCATGTAAGTGTAGTCATCTTTGGTCTTCAGACGAGCCAGGCCAATCAAGGCACCAGGATTACGCATGACTGAGTCCGCAATCTCTTCAACCATTTCCTTAGCATTACCTACATCAACGGCTTTCCCCATGCGTGCCTCGCTAAACATGGAAAATACAGCCTCTTTTGATTTACTGACAATCATCGACGCCCGACCTAGCTCGTCCCCCATAGAGACCGGTCCGGTTTGACGTGTAACAATTGGTTTTGGCACAGGAATTTCGGGTTTAACCGGTTCAACAGTCCCCGACTCCTGTTCTTGATAGACATCCAATCCCTTACTGGTGTCTATCCATGCTTCACGGATTTTTGTCTTTTGAATTTCTGCCAATTCATTTGGATCAGCAAGAACGAAGGATTTCTTCCAAAATGGCGTATCTATCCAAGAACCACATAGCTCATGGAGGTACATTCCGATTCTTAATTGTGTCACTTCAATTTTTTTTAACATAAACCACTTAGGCAAAAATCTGTCCGGTGAAATCACGCAAACACTAACGCCAAATTATTCTACAAAGCTCCACACTAAGCCACTAAAAGCTTACCATTTCTAACAAAATTTTTCCTTTGAGCAACTTTTTAGCAATTGCATAGGCCTGAAAAAATTCTGCATCGTGCGATTTTTAATAAAACTCAGGTTGTAAGGATGTTCAGCCACAATTTGCGGAAATAACGAAGTCTCATGAATTCTTTGGAGTTGCTCAGCAATCTTACCCCACAAAATCAAGGATGGCACTTTTCCAAATGAAACAGAATGAGAGTGTAACGCTGCAAATATAGTCTGCAAGAAAATCTGCCATGATTTACCATCCCTGGCGGGTGCCACCGAGGTACGGAAGACCAGTGAAGCATTTAATAGAAGAAAACCATTTTTATGTAGATTTTGCTGCAATTCGGGCAATGTCTGAATAAAACCGGAATCTGGCGCCAATGCAGTTTGAGCAATACCACGCATTATTTCACCACTCGTGACACTTTCATCTAGTCGACCATCAGCAACCAATAACATTTTTATAAAGTTACGCAAAGAAGTTGCACGATTAACTTTTTTAGACAAGCCAGCCCCATCAGGGGACCAGATTTGCTTCACTGCACCGTCCATGAAACAAACACCAGTAGCGCTATCCTCGCGCGGATATGGACCCTCGCCAATCAATACATATCTAACATCCTCGATTGGTAGCTCGAATGCCGCAAATAATCTTCCGTCCGTCGGCAAAAATCCATTCGAACAGAGTTGCTCAAAATATGTGGGGTTAGCGGCGTGCATTGCAGCCAACCCAAGTTCAACAGGATCGCGCCAGGATTCGTGCACTGTCGTCAGCGCTAATTGTATTTCAATAGGTAGAAACGCTGTACTGCCCTTCATTTTTCGGTTCCGCCACCCATCGATGGAAGTGAAGCAGTAGGGAATCCAGCGCTAATCATGGGTTGAACTGGCGCATTCCCAGGCGAAGGGGTAATTTGGTTCGAGCGAGCAGGAAAAGCAATAGGTGCAATCGGTGAGACTGGTGGCATATCACCCGGTTGCACTCTTACCGAGCCTGGAATCACATTAACTATCGCGTTTTCCGGCAAGGAAACACGTCGCATCACGCCGGACTCCGAGATCATGACATATTTATCCGCTACCTCTTTAAGAATAATACCTGGAGCAATTTCAGCATTGAGAGGAATAGTTTGCGCTGGCTTTCCATTGGCAACAACGATCGCCAGACTCTCATTCGATTTCTTGGCGATAATTACCCCTTTAAGCTCGTAATTACTGGCAATAGCCTGATCAGCCTGAGCACCTCCGAAAATACCACCCCACTGCCCTGCTCCGGGTTCAATATTATTATCCAGCGCTGGTCGCGCAACACTGCGATCAGCAGGCTTAAAGACCCGTATCCCCCAAAAACTCAAAGACACGCACAACAAAATAAAAGCTAAAAAGCTACACAAAAGAGGCAAGCGCTTCATTTCATTCCTTATCAGCGTACCAGCTGATTAATTTCAATAATTGGCATCAACACCGCCAACACAATCAACAACACGACAGCACCCATGGCCAGAATCAATACCGGCTCAAGCAAGCCTGCGATAGTCAACGCGCGTCGCTCAAGATCCTGCTCCTGCGCACTCGAAGCGCGCTCCAACATAGCGGGCAGTTCGCCAGTCACTTCACCGGCACGTATCATATGAATCAACATCGGTGGGAAATGCTTATGTGCAGCTAATGCACGGGCAAGTCCAACGCCCTCACGTACACTTGCTGTTGCATCTTCGACCTGCTCACGCATAGCGACGTTAGAGAGCGTTTCACGGCTGGTTTGCAATGCCCGCAAAATTGGCACTCCAGAACCCGTAGTAATCGCTAAAGTACTGGCAAATCGCGCGGTATTTAAGCTACGCTCAAACTTTCCGTAAACCGGTGCAGTCAACAACCACTTATGCCAACGCATTTTAACGTCTGGATTTTTTAAGGCTGTGCGCCACAAAGCAAAAGCAGCAACAACAATCAATGCAACCAACCAACCATAGGCGCGCACAAAATCAGAAATCGCCAGCATCATTACCGTCAAGAACGGTAATTTTTGCTTGGTATTAGCAAATACTGAAACAATCTGCGGAACCACGTAGGTCAGCAAGAAGATAACAATCGCAAATGCCACGACTGTCACGATAGCTGGATACGTGAAAGCCAATTTAACTTTCTGCACCAACGCATTCCGACGTTCAATATAGTCCGCCAGACGCGATAACACGCGTGACAAATGGCCAATCTGCTCGCCGGAAGCAACCAAAGCACAATAGATTTCAGCAAAATCATTTGGGTGCTGTTTTAAGGCATCTGACAAAGCAGCACCGGCCATTACTTCAGACCGAATGGAGGCAATGATATCGCGGATAAAAGTACGTTCAGATTGTTCAAGCAAAGCAGAAAGACATTGCTCCAATGGCAGCCCGGCTTCCAACAAACTTGCTAATTGGCGCGTAAATAAAGCGAGTTCAACACTAGATAAGCGTTCCGCAAACAAAGCTCGTTTCTTTGCGCCACCAGCATCGGTTTGATTAAGAATGGATTCAACACTCACAGGCACTAAGCCCTGAGCTCGCAGATCGCTGCGCGCTGCTCTAGCACTATCGGCGTTAAGTACCCCTTTGCTGGTAACCCCATTGCCGTTTATTGCTTCATATCGAAATGCAGGCACAGTCTCTATTCCTTAGTTACGCGCAATACTTCTTCTTGCGTTGTCACACCGCTTTTAATCCAACGATCACCGTCTTCGCGCATGGTTTTCATGCCATTATGCTGGGCAGCGGCCCGAATCTCAGCCTCAGAAGCTTGGTGATGAATTTGTGCGCGAATTTCTTCAGTGGTCTGTAACAGCTCATACACCCCCAGACGCCCTTGATAGCCTGTGTGTCCGCAATGTTCGCAACCGACGGCATGCCATCTTCCGCCCTCCTCACGACGACAATGTACGCACAATTTACGCACGAGTCTCTGAGCTACTACACCGAGCAAGGAGGAAGACAGCAGGAAGGGTTCTATACCCATATCCAGCAAGCGTGTTACCGCAGCTGCAGAATCATTAGTATGCAAGGTCGCCAACACCAAATGGCCAGTCAACGACGCTTGAACCGCGATTTGCGCCGTTTCAAGATCGCGAATTTCACCAATCATAATGACATCAGGATCTTGACGTAAAATGGCACGCAAGGCTTTCGCAAACGTCATATCAATGCGCGCATTAACCTGCGTTTGCCCTACACCAGCCAACTCATATTCAATTGGATCTTCGACCGTCAGAATATTGGTTGTACCTGCGTTCACGCGTGACAAAGCCGCGTAAAGCGTCGTGGTTTTACCAGACCCAGTAGGTCCGGTCACCAACACAATACCGTGGGGCTGCGAAATCAGTTTATCAAAACTCTGCAACACATCATCGCTCATCCCCAAATTACTGAGATCAAGACGCCCCGCTTCTTTATCCAGCAAACGCAATACAGCACGCTCGCCGTGACCAGTCGGCAAAGTTGATACCCGTACATCCACCGGCTTACCACCGATACGCAGTGTAATACGACCATCTTGCGGCAAACGCTTCTCGGCAATATCCAGCTGCGCCATGATTTTGATGCGAGAGATCAGGGAGGCATGAATCGCTTTACGTGGGCGAACCACGTCACGCAGAGAACCATCGACACGGAAACGAACAACTGAAATTTGCTCAAACGGCTCAATATGAATATCTGATGCGCCATCACGCAAAGCCTGCGTCAATAAGGCATTAATCATTCGGATGACTGGAGCATCATCTGCGGACTCAAGCAAGTCTTCGATTGCGGGCATATCCAGCATCAATTTTGCCAAATCAAGATCAGACTCAACTTCACCAACGACATCAGCTGCATCGCCACCAGAACCCGCATAAGCTTTTGCGATCAAGTCGTTGAGTGCTTCAGGAGTGAGCACATTAAGCTTGATTTTTCCAAATTTTCGACCAACCTCAGCAATAGCTGCCGGCGCTGTTTTTTGTGAAACAGAGATTTCAACCGGTGCGTCAGGCAAGGACGTATCGCGACTTGCAAGTACCATAAAATCACGCGCAAACCCGTACGGCAACAAGCGGTTTTCTAACATGGCTTATTTACTTTCTGGATTATTCGTCTTCGACACCGGAACCGAAATCGTCATCGGCGTCGTCATCAGTTTGCCCTTTTCCATTTCTGGTAACAAGGCAGCGGCACTGCCGCCTTTTGGCACTGGCATCTGCGTACGCATGTAGTCATAACGATCAACGGAAACGTTATTACTATCTTCAGCAGAACGTATCACCGTCGGGCGCAGGAACACCATTAAGTTTGTTTTATTGCGAGTTGCCGTTTGATACTTAAATAAATTGCCGATAATCGGTATATCACCTAAACCTGTCACTTTTTCTGTTGTATCTCCAACGGTGTCAGAAATCAAACCGCCCAGAGCCAAAATCGAACCATCTTCAACCAACACATTAGTGGCAATCGAACGTTGCGTTGTTGTTGGACCAGATGGATTGGTAGCAGAACTTGCGACCACCGCTGAACTTTCTTGATATATGGCAAGCTTCACTGTACCACCCTCAGAAATTTGAGGCTTGATAGTGAGCTTTAAACCGACGTCTTTACGTTCAATCGTTTGGAATGGATTAACCCCAGCGGAACCCGTAGCTGCGGAAGTTGTAAATTGACCAGTGATAAATGGGACATTTTGGCCAACGATAATTTTTGCTTCTTCGTTATCCAAAGTAACCAGATTTGGCATCGACAAGATATTTGTTCCGTCACCACTATCGACCATATGAGCCAATGCACCAAGAGTCAATTTACCACCAATTTGCTTGAAAACTCCGAGAGACAAACCATTGCTTGGAAGAGACGAACTCGTCGCTAAGTTTGCGAGGTTATTGCTACCGGTAGAAAAAATACTACCGCCGCCAACACGGTAACTACTATTCGAGTTCCCCGACAGACCCGCCCATTGAACGCCAAAATCATTTTCTTTATTAGCATTAACTTCAATGATCAATGCTTCGATATATACCTGTGCCCGACGAGCATCAAGCTGATCAATGACCGTACGCAGGTTTTTATAAACCGCTTCGCTGGCCGTAATAATGAGTGTATTCGTTGCCGCATCCGCTTGTATGTATCCCGCTGCGCTGTTACCGCCACCACCAGATTTACTAGTGCTGCTAATGGGTAACGAGCCGCTGCTCGTACCTGTGCTGTTTCCGCCAATACTAAAGCCATTTTGTGCAGAACCAGTATTAGCATTTGGTGATGATCCTGTATTTGATAAGCCACTATTGGATTGTGGCTCACTGGTATCGCCAGTAACGATAGAGCGCAGTGTTTGCGCCAATTTCACAGCTTCCGCATTACGCAAGTACACAACATGAACATTGCCGGGCAAGGCAGTAGGCTGATCAAGTTTAGTGATCAGGGATTTAATCAAATTCGCCCGCGCTTGAGAAGGTGCACGAAGCAACAATGAATTAGTACGCGGATCGGCCATCAACACTGCTTTTCCGGCATCTGCAGGACCCGCGTTATTTTCAGTCAACTTGCTGACCATCGCCGCAATATCAGTCGCCATTGCATGCTTGACTGGAATGACATCCAAATCAACGGTTGCAGGCACATCCAAACCAGCAATAATTTTATTCAGCCGCTTTAGATTATCTGCATAATCTGTAATAACGACGGTATTGTTACCTGGGTTTGCATTGATAGTGTTATTTGGCGAAATCAGAGGACGCAATACCGTCACAATATTCGCCGCAGATTCATAATTCAATTGGTAGATTTGTGTTGCTACCTGATCCCCTTTAACTGGCTCCCCTCTCTCATTCTGTATCGATTGCGTTGGTCCTGGCTGCAATTTTGCGTCTGCTTCCGGGACAACCTTGTAATATCCGTCAGCATAAACCACTGCATAGCCTTGCAAACGTAAAGTCGAAGTAAGTAGCTTAAACGCCTGATCTTTCGTCAGCGGTTTTTCGGAAACCAGATTAACCTGTCCTTTTACGCGAGGATCGATAATGAAAGTGGTCCCTGTATAGTGCCCGATAGCTTTAACGACGGATTCGATATCAGCACCAACAAAATTTAAATCAGCTGTATTCTTGTCTGGCGCCTGCGCCAGGGCTGCAGCACTAAAAATACAACCTGCACTCAACACAGCCGCACCAGTGATCGCGGAAAAGTGATGCAGTGGTTTGCGGAAGGAATTGCGGATCATAGCTGCCTTGCTTTTTAATGGAAATGTTTTCATTTGAACTCTAACGCGATGACATCCTTGTCGCCGTCTTTACGGCGTTGCCCCAGCAAATTCAACAAATTTGCCAACTTTGTTTCTTGTCCTTCTTGTGCCCAGGCTTTGCCCGAGAACTGAAAGTGGCCCGCCTTTAGGGCACCACTCCCACTCAGCATCATTGGCCCAGCTTCCGTGACCAAATTGATATCTGCATTTGTTCCTTGCAAATCAAAAGCCATTCTATAACTACCCAAGGGTCTCACTGGCGATAACTTTGACGCCATTTCTGAGAGATTTAATTGCAATTGCCCCTGCGCATTCAATATCGAACCATCTCTGACGAACTGCAAATTATTCCACGACAAATGCAATTTACCGGACGGCCCTATCGTATTAAGCGGCGCGCCTAAACCTTCCAATCTTTCAGTCGGTAAAACTAACACGGATGGGCTTACATGCCACTCAGAAAAATTACCAGTAAGCTTCACAGGAACGGATAAAACCTGCGAATTTTGCAATTCCATATCTAACTGCGTCAATAAAATTAAGGGTGAAATTTTCCAGGAGAAACGTCCCGGAAACAATGGCGTCACTGGATCATTAATTCCCGCCGCAACGCCAACAAAACCAGAACCATTCCAAAAAGAACCCTGTACATCACACAGACTCAAGCGCCCTTGAGTCTGGCGCTCTATCAACACGCCCATCCAACTAGCTGGAAGAAAACAAAACACTGTGCCAATAACACTTAGAATCGCAATCACTACCCAGACAATTTTCATTGAAACCGAACCCGAAGACACCATATTACAGCCCACCGCGCTGCTGCTTCAGAATTAAAACGACCGATACTTGTCCGTTTTCTGGTGAAGCCACAACTTTCGCTTCCTCTACAGTCAGCCTTGATGCTCGTTGCGACTCAAGCAACCAATCCATCATATTAGAATAAGCCACTGTCTGAATTTGAATTCTGACAATATCGTCCGTTACACTGAGTGACTGTGTTTTGATACCGCGAGCCGACAAACTTGCTTCGACAATTTCCTTCGTCACTGGCTCAACGATCTGCGACAAACTGGCGGCTAATTTCATTTGCTGACCGCTTAGGGCCGATATTTCAGCCACTTGCTGCCGCAATACAGGTATTTGCGTTTGCAATTTTTGCCGACCGCTGATGGCGGGATCTAAGAATATAAGATACACCAAAGCCAAAACGATGACGACGGCAGCAGAAGACAACATTTTGCGCTCACGCTGATCGCGCTCACTCCAAAACAATTCAAATTGTTGGACTAATTGATGTTTCATTCTTTCACCTCGCCCTGAGTCACATGCAACACACCATCAGAGGTGATTTTTAAGCGCATAGATTGCTCTGCCAATGCCGCTTTCAACTGATCCACCGGTATAGCAGCAACTGATTTTACTTTCACTTCCAAACCATGCTCTTTATATTCAATGGACACAATCGCCGTTGGCTTGCCAACCATCACTCTGTCCCACACATGCGAAAACTGAGCAGACAAGACGACAAAATCATCGGCAGCAAATTGTCCCACCATTTTTTTTGTGAGGTTCACTTTCTGACGCATTTGTTCGAGCGGATTAAGAATCGTTGTCTCTTTCGGAAAACTGGTTTTATATGTCTGAACTAAAGCGTCATTCAAGCTTTTTGCAGACCGTTTCAAACTAAACCATTCGAGATTTAGTGCAATAATATTGACGAGCAAAATCATTGCCATCAGACGTAAAGGCCAACGCCAACGCGACCAATCGATGGCAGGCTTATGAATATCGGATATATCAGACATTAAATCCGGTGTCTGCGCATTGATACCACCGACTCTGACTCCCCACCCAATTGGCTGAACAGCGAAACGCTCACCCAAATTTTGTTGTTTGAGACTTGCCTGATAGCTATCGACTTCACTTGCGGTGACATACAAATCTACATGAGAATCTAGCGCAAGCATGCCTAGCATACTGATCGCATTTTCCTGCTCATCCTCTGCCAGACTTAAACCCATACCCTGGAGTGAAGCTTGGCGCAACAACAAGCTCAAGGCGCCATCCTTGCGTTCTAAAACTGCCACGGCCTGTTGAGGCTCACCTGTAATGGCGATCGCAAGTTGTGCGGGATACGCGGTAATTTTCTTCACTGGCCAATCTTTTACCATTGCCGCCAATTGTTCAACCCAATGGCGATCAGCAACGGCGATGGTGGCCACACCATCAGCAACAGGACTCGCAACCAAAACTGCGTCAGAGGGATCACCAGCGATCTGCTCTTCCAGCAAATTCGGAAGTGCCATCTTAAATTTCGCGGCAGACATAGGCGGTACTTGGGTGCTCAGCAAACTGACGTCGCTCGCTGCAAAAAGCAAGCTCAGTTGGCGCGCACCGGAAGCCAGAGATTTTAATTCTGTAAAATTTTTATGGCCTTGCTGTAACAACTGACCTTCTGCTGAGAACAAAGCAAAAGGCAGCACTTGCAAAAGCCAATCGGGTTTCGCTTGAACCGCCACCCTTGAGGGCAAAGAAATATAGAGTGTGCTTGCCATTATTTTTTAATTTTCTCTTACCCAAAGTACCGTTGTTGTTCCATCAGTCGCTCTCGACACCAACGCACTGACATCTAGTGCAGAGCGACTCATCTTTACTTTTCCGTTTACTATAAAAAACCCCGTTTTAATATCAACGTCTGAAGGGCCAATATTTTTTGTTTTATCACTAAATCTATGCGTAAAGTCCGCGGCATTTGCAAAAAAAGCAGTATCCCGACTTGCAATCATTTGTGCTGCGTCTCCCATACTTACACCATCGATTCTTGCAGAAATTACCTCAGCTGGCGCGGTATTTACGTTCACTGGCGTAATTCCACCGGTCCTGGGCAAAACGACGACATAGGGTCGCAAGCTCCTCAACATATCCGGCGTAAATCCCGGAACCGCAAGTAAATCATCAACTTGAGTAAATCGCAAGAATTGTACTGAAGTATTACTACTAGAGGATGTCGTATTTGTCTCGACCGCACCACTGGCAGGATTATTGACAGGATTGTTTGCAGGAGGAGTTGCTCCATTACTCGTGCTAGTAGCTGCACCAGTGGAATCAGGATTTAAGGCTTGCGCTAATTTTGGTTGAGTTTGAGCAATGGCGGTTGCAGCAGTGGCTGCCAACCCACCGGGCAGATGCAGATTGGTCAATAATCGCGAAAAGACTGCAATCTCTCTTGGATCGACCTTACCATTGGTGGCTAGGTTATTCAGATTATAGGATGCTTGCGCATCGACGATCTGACCTGAGAGTGTTGCATCACTGTCCTTAGCATCGGTACTTCCATCTTCCACATATTGATCAAGGCGTGTGTTTTCGAGTTTTACCGCCCAAGGCTCACCCAGATAATCTGCTGTTGAATGGCGCGCATCTTCACGCAAAATCAATCGTGCCCAGTCAATCGCACCGCGTAAAATCCATTTTTTCTGCAGTTGCATTCGCTGATTTTCAATTGAACGAACCTGCACTTGTTGCTGCCAGAATAAACTAGCAACAATAGTGATAGCCAACGTAGTCAACAACAACGCGGTAACAACGGCGACACCGGTTTGTCGCATTGGATAGCGAGGATCAAGTTGCCGGGTAGATTGAATCAATTCGCGCATCAATTTGCCCCTAACAAGAAAATTTTCATCATAGGAGCTTCACGACCTTGTACCTGCATAGAAACCTCAACGCCTGCCAAGGTCGCGCTCTTTGCACTTGCACCCGAAGGGTTTGCAGGATTAGGTGGAATGACAGGGTTCACAGAAGTTGCCGTATCACCAGCATTCACCACATTGTCGCCATTCATGCGCCAGCCGGTTTCCCCGACTTTCCAGGTACGCAGAGAAAAAGACTCTACTTTGCTTTGCAACGGTATTGAAGGCGTCCCATCTAAATCTTCGGCAGCACTTTGCCATTGAGCGAATAACACTACTGTCTCGCGAGTGGGGCTTAATTCACGCCGGGAAAGTACGCCATCAACCACGTTATAAACAACCACCTGAAAACGTATTGGAAGGTTATCTTCGAACACAGACCGAATGATCATTAACTTACTGCCCGCAGCGGTTAATACGCTGTTTCCCGGCAGCATATTAGCGTCCATCACATGAGCACAATCATTTTCTATCTGCGCAAACGCAATTTGAATTCCACGTGTCTGATCCATTTCACCGTTTAAAGTCTGGCGGGCGCGAACGATAGAATCTAATCCACGCCATCCGAGTACGGCAACTATTCCCAAAATGGTAATTGCCACCAGCAACTCAATTAAAGTGAACCCGGTAATTTGACTAAAGCGCCGCGACTTACAGTGCATTCGGAACCACCTGCGTCAATTTGATGATGCGTCGATCAGGTTTATTGTTCTCGAACACAAGTACCTCGACGCGTCGGAAAGAGGGATTTGGCGTGGCAATAACATGTTCTTCACATACCAGATGCAAGTCGGCCTGTGGACAATCAAAATTACTATCTCCCAAAGGCGGCCATTCACGCGCCAGACGAATTTGCGCCAGACGATTTTCTGCAGACCAGGTTGCCATCAAGGAGACGCGCAAATCGTTACTGTTTTGAGTGAGGCTACCAACAGCACGCAAACTCGCCCCCAATGCTGTCCCAACGATCACCAATGCTACCAAAACTTCAAGCAAGGTAAATCCAGATTGACGAGAAATGTTCAGGTGCATCTTATTCCACTGAAAAATGACCGATACCATCAGCCGAAATTTTGACACTGCCATCAGGCACTTTAAGCGTCAGCACGAAGGGCTTATCAACTGGTTCGCGTCCAAAAATAATTCTGACGCCAGCCTGATTTTGGGCAGGTTCAATATGCAACTCGACAGGCGACAATTCAAAATCACGCTCGCGCAACATATCATCCTTGAGCGGCGACCACACCCTGTCCTCACGTACCAGAAATCGATAAGCGTATTGATCAGCATCAAAGGCCACCGGTGTATTGCGCAAAATAGCTTCATCTCGTGCCAACTGCAATAGCAACGCAATACGCTTAGCGTCATTTTCTAATCGCTGCCGCTGGCTCGGCATAGCATTAAAACTGACCACACCAAGCATCACTCCAGCAATTACCATTACTACGAGCAACTCCAGAAGCGTAAAGCCGTGTTGCCTGCGGCGTCGGGTTTTCATGTGTCCGACTTTATAAGTCCCAGGAACCTATATCAGCATCATTTCCAACACCACCAGCCTGACCGTCAGCACCATAAGAAAACACATCAACTTCACCCTTCAGCCCAGGCGAAAGGTACTGATAAGGATTACCCCAAGGATCTTTTGGCAACTTATCGATGTAACCACCGGTTTTCCATCCATTTGCAGCCGGACCAGAGCTCGGCTTCAAAATCAAAGCTTGTAAGCCCTGCTCTGTTGTTGGATAGCGTTGATTATCAAGACGATACAACTTCAATGCCTGCATGAGGGTAGAAATATCCTGCTTTGCAGCAGCAATACGCGCATCATCGGTACGACCCATTAATTTTGGCACTACCAACGCAGCTAAGATTCCCATAATTACCACAACAACCATAATCTCGATCAATGTGAAACCACGCGAGCGTTGGCGCTTCTGGTGGGTGTAGGACGCGGATACTGCAATAGATTCAGAATTCAACATAAACGCTTCTATTAAAAATGAAATTTAAATAAGCCACATCAGCCGGTACTTAGTGCGCACGGAAGTATAAATCGGGAATATAGCATACCTAGTATTTGTTACTTAAAAATAACAAAAAAAACCATAAGTGACGATACTCCCCCATAAATTTAGAATATTCAATCTACAATCAGCATTTTGTAAGGACAATATAAGAGCAAAAAAATATACTCATCCAGAGTATCTATTAGCGTCCACGCAATGTTACAAATTGACGCCACAGACTAAGCTAATTTCAATGGCAAACTTCGTAAGCGCTGACCGGTCAAAGCAAACACCGCGTTAGCCACCGCCGGCGCAATTGGCGGTACGCCTGGCTCACCTATTCCTTCGGGCGGTTCTGCACTTTTGATAATTTCGACTTCAATTTGTGGCGCCTCATTCATACGCAGCACTGCATAGTCATGGAAATTACTTTGGGCAACCTTACCCTCTTTAATCGTTATTTCGCCATGTAGCGCAGCACTCAGACCAAATACAATCGCCGATTCCATTTGCTGAGTAATGATATTTGGATTGACGGCAATCCCACAGTCAACGACACAAACGACTTTATGCACGCGAATTTGTCCGTTTTGCACAGAGACCTCGGCCACCTGCGCTACGATACTACCAAATGAACGGTGCAAAGCAATCCCGTGCGCACGCCCTTTAGGTGCTTGCCCCGCTTTGTTCATCGCCGCATCCAGCACTACCAGGTGACGTCGGTTATTACTCAACAGTTCGCGTCGGAGACTAACCGGTGTTTTACCAGCAGCATGAGCCAACTCATCAATAAAACTTTCTTTAAAAAAAGCATTGTGAGAATGCCCCACCGAACGCCAATAACCCAGTGGCACTGGTGTCGGTACAATCACATGAGAAATTTTTTGATTCGCAAATTGGTAAGGCATATCAAACTCGCCTTCCGCCGTTGTCTTATCAGGCCCTGCCCCTGGAACACCGAAAGTGCGCTGCAAAACCTGATGTGTTACCGAACCAGAAGCCGACTTATTCCGGTAAGCAACGACATTACCCTTGTCATCCAGCGCAGCATTAAAACGCGCCATCGCTGCAGGTCGATACATGTCGTGCGCCATGTCTTCTTCGCGACTCCAGATCAACTTGACTGGCAAACCATTAGTCTGCATGGCGATCGCCACAGCTTGCAACACCATATCCACCTCCAGACGGCGACCGAAGCCACCACCTAAGAAGCACATATTCAAATGCACTTTTTCCGCAGAAATTCCGGCCAATTTCGCAGCTACGTCGACAGCAATGCTTGGCACTTGCGTCGATACCCACAGCTCCAATTGACCATTCTTAAATTGCGCAGTGCAATTCATCGGCTCCATCGTTGCATGCGCAAGAAATGGCGCCCGATATTCTGCTGAGATCGTTTTTGTCGCTGCCTTTGAAGCAAGCATCGCCTCTGCATCACCCTGCTGGTAATAAGTAAAACCAGCCTCGGCATCAAGTTTTTGCGCCAGCTCTTTAAACACGGTTTCACTTGAAAGTTGACTATGCGCTCCTGCATCCCAATCAACAACAACGGCGTCTATTGCTTTTCTGGCTTCCCAGTAAGATTTAGCCACCACAGCAACGCCAGAAACCGAACGATCATCCAGCGATTTGGAGAGATCAATCACATTTAATACATTCGCCATTGCCAATGCTGACTTAGCATCGATACGCTTGATCTTGCCGCCAATTGTCGGGCTCAATTTCAATGCTGCATAGACCATCCCTTCAGGATGTGCATCAATACCAAACTGTGCAGTACCATTTACCTTCGCCGTCGTATCTGTTCGCGCTTGCGGACGACCAATGATGCGGAAATTTTTAGGATCTTTTAAACTTACAACACCTGGCTGCGATTCAACTGCTTTTGCAGCCAATTCACCGTAGGAGAGTTTTTTACCAGAAGAATGTAAAACAACGCCGTTTTCAGTATGACACTCACTGGTCGGCACAGACCATTCTTTTGCCGCTGCGGCAACCAACATTGCACGCGCCGTTGCACCAGCTTCACGCATTGGCAACCACGCATCTTTAACACTAGACGACCCACCAGTGACTTGCAATCCAAGTTCGCGCGCGGTTTTAGAGGTCATCCATTGCGCAATATGCTTGATTGTGCCGTTATCATCCGGATGAAACGGCAAACCATCTGCCAACATAGCTACATTGCCGTAAATTTTATCGATAGGTGCCGCCATCGTCTTTGTCTGCGATATGGCGACATCTAACTCTTCAGCCACTAACATTTGCAAGGCAGTATGTATTCCCTGCCCCATTTCACTTTTGTGCAAAGCGACTGTGACCATGCCATCTTTAGCAATTTTGATCCAACCATTTAAGGCGATTTCATTTTGATCAACGGGCAGGTCATGCGCCCCATGCAGACGTTGACGCGGTGGCATAAAACCCCAACCGACGATCAGCGCACCTGCGACGCCGAGACCTCCCAAGATAAAGCGACGCCTTCCTGATTTTTTTTCTTCTGTCATTCTCAAGTCTCCGTTTAATGCATTTTTTTATTTAAACTTCACTCTGCTTTTATTCCAACCCGAATTCTGCACACAAAAAAAAGGAACAAACTCATCACTTTTTTATTTATTTCGCCGCGGATAACCTTCAGCAAGTATCCTTTGCCACACAACTTCTTTTTGCTCCTGATTCATAAACACCCACTCTGCCACTTCGGCCACCGTTCTTCCACAACCACGACATACGTCATCAAAAGTTGTAGAACAAACCGCAACACAAGGCGTATCGGGGCGCTCGCTCGCTTTGTCCATATGAGATACCATAAAAATTCTGATTCGACATGCGAATTATCAACCCGCACTTTAAAATAAGACGATCGTTCGCGTCTTGACGTGCAAGATAATAACGCTAATTCTTCGCGCTGCGTTCAGTAATGCATTTCGTTAGTCAGCACTAAGATGCACTATAATTGACATTAACGAGCTTTAAGCACGAAAATGGCAGTTTTTTTGCTGCAATATGCTTATTTTTACGGTATTTTTGACAATAAACGAAATTATTTTCCTCTTATTTTGCGTCAAAATTTGCCCCCTATCACGATCAACACCAATGATGAGTCCGAGTGATGCAATGCTGATACTGGCATTCACATCTGAATAGCCGCTGGCTCACCGTTTTTAGAAAAAGAAATTCATGGCCAAAGATTTTTTGCAGACACTGATACTGTTGATTTTAGTAACGGATCCTTTCGGCAACGTTCCAATCTTCGTGAGTGCCTTATCCCACGTTTCACCCGAACGCCGCTGGCGTGTGATCGTACGCGAATGCGCGATTGCATTCATTTTGCTACTGTTATTTATGTTTTTTGGAAAAAGCTTTTTAACTGCGTTGCAGTTATCAGAAGTATCCATACGCATTGGCGGCGGCGTCATTTTGTTTTTAATTGCGCTGCGCATGGTCTTCCCTCAGGAAGGTGGCGTCTTTGGTGGCACCGAGGAAAATCACGAACCTTTTATCGTGCCTCTGGCTATTCCTGCTTTGGCGGGACCATCCTCACTTGCGACCGTTTTATTATTTTCTTCTGATAACAGTTCAGAGATCTTAGTTCATCTTGGCGCATTAACCGCAGTCGCAATTGTCTGGCTGGTTGTTCTGCTTGGCGCAGAACGCATGCAACGCGTTTTGGGCGCCCAAGTCATGACAGCGTTTGAACGCCTGATGGGCTTAATCCTTGCAGCCATGTCGATTGAAATGCTGCTTACAGGCATCAGGGAATATATTAAATCACTGGTCTAATGATGAACCTGTAAGAGTTGTTTGCTGCGGGAATAAGGAATCCTTTTCCGCAGCAAACAAATTGTGATTAAACGAAAAATAGCCCAATAAAAATAAAACAAGCGCGATTAAAAACTGTTTCAGATGCTGTCGATTCATATTCACGCCTCAGCCATTCCGGCCAGTTAGATAAGTCAGTTAAACTCCATCATCTACTCCCCCACGGTAGTTTAGGTGTGTGTTCAGATGATGTTTTTGTTATTAAACTCCACAATCTGCTCGCTTGTATAGCCAAGTTGCTGCAAGATTTCTTCATTATGCTCACCGAGCGTAGGACCCAACCATTGAGTAACGCCCGGGGTCTCAGACATCTTAGGCGTTATCGCTGGAACCTTGACGGGTGTGCCATCTTCAAAATGATGCTGCTCAAACATATTCCGCGCCAAAAATTGCGGATCAGACAGCATGTCACGCACAGAATAAATTTTACCGACGGGAACATCAGCAGCCTGCAATATTGACAAAGCGGAGTCTATTGTCTGGGTATCGCACCAAACTTGAATCGCACCATCAATTTCAGCCGTACGTGGAACACGTCCATCGTTACGCATCAACTGAACATCGTCCGCCAGATCATTGCGCTGTATTGCCTTCATCAGACGATGGAAAATCGCATCACCATTTCCGGCAATAACGATATTTTCACCATCTTTGGTTGTATACGTATTGGACGGAACAATGCCAGGCAAAGCGCCTCCAGTGCGTTCGCGCACAACGCCAGCGACATCAAACTCAGGCACTAACGATTCCATTAAGTTAAACACCGATTCATACAAGGCGACATCAACCATCTGCCCTTGCCCCGCAACGCACTGATCAGCGCGCTTACCGTTCCAACGACCACCGGTCACGTCGCGATGCCGCAGTGCCATCATTGCGCCGATCACACCATGCAAAGCTGCAACAGAATCGCCAATAGAAATACCAACCCTTACCGGTGGACGATCAGGATGTCCCGACACATAGCGCAAACCGCCCATCGCTTCGCCAATTGCCCCAAAGCCGGGTTGATCGCGCATCGGCCCTGTTTGTCCATAACCGGACAGCCGCACCATGATGGTAGCTGGATTGATTGCTTTTAAGGACTCGTAACCGAGATTCCATTTTTCCAAAACACCCGGGCGATAATTTTCGATGATGATATCGGCATCTAAGGCAAGACGCCGCGCAATTTCTTGTCCTTCGGGGCTTTTCATATTGAGACTCAGGCTCTTTTTGTTACGCGCCTGAACACTCCACCATAAAGACGTACCATCCTTTAGAACACGCCATTGGCGTATGGGATCGCCGCCTTCCGGCGATTCAATCTTAATGACCTCAGCACCAAACTCTGCCAACATTCGCGAACAAAATGGCCCAGCAATCAGCGTACCTAATTCGAGAACTTTAATTCCTGCCAAAGGACCATGTTTTTGCGCTGCCATAGGGATAAGCCTGACAAAAAATTGCGATAAATTTAGGAATAAGTTGAACTTTAGCGCACATTAAACAGAGCAGCCGATTCAGGTAGCTCGTCTGTCCAACATCGCACGCGCAATGGTTCCGGCATCAACATACTCAAGTTCGCCACCAACAGGAACACCACGCGCCAGACGACTCACTTTTAACCCGCGCGCCTTCAAGGTTTCACTGATGTAATGCGCAGTAGCTTCACCTTCGTTAGTGAAATTGGTGGCCAACACGACTTCGGTGACTGTGCCATTGGTAGCGCGAGTGATGAGCTTATCGAGATAAATATCTTTAGGTCCGATGCCATCCAAAGGAGATAAGCGCCCCATCAAGACAAAGTACAAACCCTTATAGGTTAATGTTTGCTCTATCATCATCTGATCTGCAGGGGTCTCGACCACACATAGCAGATGTGTATCACGTTCTTGATTCTGACAGGTTTCGCAAACATCAATTTCAGTAAAGGTATTGCAGGCGGCGCAATGCTGAATACGATCTACCGCATTCAGTAACGCATGCCCCAACGCTGATGCAGCTTCACGATCATGTTGCAGAAGATGATACGCCATGCGCTGTGCAGACTTAGGCCCAACGCCGGGCAAACGGCGCAGAGCCTCAGATAGATTTTCAAGGCTACCGCTTTTTTTCACGTTTTTGACGCTCAAAATGGCATTTTAAAGCCAGGTGGTAACGGCATACCCGCTGTCAGTCCAGCCATTTTTTCTTGGGAAGTCGCTTCTGCTTTGCGCACCGCATCGTTAAAAGCAGCTGCAACCAAATCTTCTAGCATATCTTTATCGTCACCCAACAAGGATGGATCGATAGTGACGCGTTTTACATCGTTTTTGCAAGTCATCACGACCTTGACCAAACCGGCGCCAGCCTGACCTTCAACTTCAATCAAAGCCAATTGATCCTGGGCTTTTTTCATGTTGTCTTGCATAGCCTGAGCTTGCTTCATCAAGCCTGCGAGTTGGTTTTTCATCATAAGAATATCTCCTGAAAAGAAAGGAATAAATTAAATTTAATTCGGTTGATTCGGTTTAAATAATAGATAAAGTGATCTGCATTAAGCCGGACGAACACTACCGGTCACAATTGCAGCACCAAATTCGCGCATTAAGGTCTGCACAAACGAATCACTCTGAATCGCTTGCTCTGCCTGTTGCTGACGCACTTCACGCTCAGCGACCGCCCTCGCATTGGCGGTGAGTTCGACCGCACCGATTTTTGTTTCCACCCGAATGGTTTTCGAGAAACGATCCGATAGCGCAGCAGACAGTTTATCTACGCTACCAGCCGATAACAGCGTCGGCAAAGGTACGCGAATCTCAAATACAAAGGCATTGCCATCCTGCCTGCAGTTTATCAATTCACTTTGCTGCGCCAATTGTTGCGCCACGCCGCGTACGGGCAAACTAGCAGCTAGCACTGGCCATTGCCCATCCCATTCCAGGGCAGGTACCACGCCACTCCATAAGCTACGATCAGCGCTAACAGGTTCAGTTGTCGGTATCTCGGCCACATGCTCCGGTTCGGATTCCATCAAAGTTTCAGCTTGAGAAGTTATCACAGCTGGACGTTGCCTGGCTACCGGAGCTGTAGATGGCGCAGAGACCTCAAATACATCCTCATCCCAAGGTGGTGGCATGTCATCCATCTCGACTGGCTGCATCTCGGACATCACCGTAATTGGAGCGACACGATTCATCACTGGCGCAGGTGGAACGACTCTCGCCATCGTAGAATCACTCCCGACTGGTACTGATGGAGTCAATGGTGCCGGCGTTTTTTGCACATCAATGGCAGGAGCCATAGAAGCAACAGCAGGCTCAACTCTTTCAAGAGGTTCCGGATTTAATGTGGCAGGTTTTGCCCCCGCACTCTTAGCACTTGCAGCCCGTGCGGCGGCCAAAGCGGCCATTGCCGGACTCACAGGTTTTGTAACACTAGCAGGAGTGGCTACAGGAGCAGCCGCATTTACTGGGGTAACCACGGCCTTAGCAGCCGTTGATACCGACAATGCGGCTGACGCACCCGGCGCTGCAACACGAGTAGATGGAGCAGTTGCGTTTGCTGGCACAACGGTTCCGCGATTGACGTTCAGCGCTGGTGGGCTACCAACATCATTGACTGAAACTAAAGCCCCACCCTCGACAGGCCGAAATGCCAGCATACGCAACAAGGTCATGCTAAAACCAGCATATTCGTCGGGCGCCAAAGCCAATTCATTGCGGCCGTGTACCGCAATCTGATAAAACAACTGCACTTCTTCTTTGCTAAACGTACTCGCCAGTCGCAATACATGCTCGCGTTCAGGCAAGTCATCTCCTACAGCAGCCGGCACCATCTGTGCAACAGCAATCTGATGCAATAAGGTACCCAAATCCTGTAAGGCCGCTTTGTAAGACAAACTTCTTGCCGACATTTCGTCCGCAACATCGAGCAAACTCTTACCATCATTGACAGCTAAGGCGTCCAGCAAGCGAATAAGATAGGACTGATCCAAGGCTCCCAACATGCCCTGCACTGCTTCAAGACTGACTTTGCCAGCTGCATATGCGATTGCCTGATCTGTCAGAGACAAAGCGTCACGCATAGAGCCATGCGCACCCTGCGCCAACAAGCGCAAAGCAGGTTGCTCAAATTCTATGAATTCTTGCCCGAGAATATTTTCCAGATGACCAACAATGTGGCCAGGCGGCATTTGTTTGAGGTTAAATTGCAGGCAGCGCGACAACACCGTCACCGGGATTTTTTGCGGATCGGTCGTCGCTAAAATAAATTTGACGTGTTCAGGCGGCTCTTCCAAAGTCTTCAGCATTGCATTGAATGCGTGATTGGTGAGCATGTGCACCTCGTCGATCATATACACTTTAAAACGTGCATTCGACGGTGCATAAATCGCCTGCTCCAGCAAGGACGCCATTTCATCGACGCCGCGATTTGAAGCCGCATCCATTTCTATGTAGTCAACAAAACGCCCCGCATCAATTGCTGTACAAGCATCACATACGCCACAAGGGTTTGCAGTGATACCTTTTTCACAATTGAAAGATTTAGCCAGTATCCGTGACAGGGTCGTTTTACCTACCCCACGTGTTCCTGTAAATAAATAGGCGTGATGCAGCCGCTGCTGCTCGAGCGCATGAGTTAAAGCACGGACCACGTGCTCTTGCCCCACCAGCGTTTCAAAGCTTTTGGGACGATATTTTCGGGCGAGAACTTGATAAGACATTCTGAGATTTTACCCTATTCAGAAAGCGGAAAAGTGATCAGCATGATGGAATTTGCAAATATCCCATCACCAAAGCGTTTAACTGCATAGAAAATTCTGGATTTTTCAACTTTTGGGGCGACAACATTAGTGTTTGATATAACACGCCATAGACCGCCGCATGCACCAACTCTGGCAGTTTGCCCGGATATTGATCAAGATCGCAACTAGCGCGAAATAGCATCCCCCAAATATCCGCTATTTTAAGATACAAAGCATTAAAAGCCCGCCTATCAGAGATTTGTCTCTCTAATAAAATCAAGGCAGACCATTCTTCAACTTGCTTTGCGTGCAATTCAATCAAACGATCAAGCACATACTGCATCCCTTCAAGTAATGGCCTGCCCTGCATTTCTGCTATCCAAGCCTCCATACATACGCCAACATTCAAAAAACGCTGCTGCATACAATGCGCAGCAATCGATCTCTTACCAGGAAAATACTCATACAAAGTACCTACCCCAACACCTGCCACCAAAGCGATATCGCGCATGGTCAGACTGGAATAACCCTTCTCAACCAAAAGCCGAACAAAAGCTTCCAGAATTGCTCCCTGCGTCAACATTGAGCGCTGCTGCACCGGCCTGCGCCTTGATTTTAGTGATTCCGCGACATCATTCATTTATATTTTTTCGAATTACAAACACGAACATACGGCAAAGATTTAAACGTTACACTAAGTTTAAAACTTAGCATTAACATTATTAATACATAAGAACAACTCAAGGAGACGACATGCAATGGCACACTCATGAAATAAGCAATCAGGTTCCGGAGCTGCAAGACTACAATATTTTCACTCAGGACAGCGCATTAATGCATGCGGTCAGCTATTTTGGCGCCGACTGGCAAACTGAAACACTGCAACAGTCCGGTGAACTACTCGGTCGCGCCAGCACATTACAACTCGGCGAACTTGCCAACCGGCACCTGCCAGAATTACACACCCACAACCGTATCGGCGAGCGTGTAGACCGCGTTGAATTTCATCCGAGCTGGCATCAACTCCTTGGCTTACTGCGCCAGCAAGGCCTGCACGCCGCACCATGGGCAAATCCCAAAGCAGGTGCCCATGTAGCGCGCGCTGTGGGCTATTTCATGCAAGCGCAAGTTGAATCGGGTTCACTTTGCCCGACGACAATGACTTTCGCTGCTATTCCGGTGCTTCAAAATGAACCTGGATTATTTGCGTTACTGAAGAACAAGTTATTTAGTAACGAACATGATGCCAACGATATACCTATTGCACAAAAAAAATCGATCCTTATCGGCATGGGCATGACCGAGAAACAAGGCGGCTCTGATGTGCGCACCAACACCACGATCGCCCGCCTAATGAACAACGATGGCAAAGAAGGACGCGGTGAGGCTTATTTACTGACTGGCCACAAGTGGTTTTTTTCTGCACCCATGTGTGATGCGCATCTGGTACTGGCGAATACAGAGAAAGGTTTATCCTGCTTTTTTGTTCCACGCTGGAGACTTGATGGCAGCAAAAATTCCATTCACATACAAAGACTCAAAGACAAACTCGGTAATAAATCCAACTCCAGCAGCGAAGTAGAATTTATGGATGCTTTTGGCATCATGGTCGGCGCCGAAGGAAGAGGGATTCCAACGATTATCGAAATGGCCAACCTGACCCGACTCGATTGCGTGATCGGCAGTGCCGCGCTGATGCGTCAAGCACTGAGCCAAGCGATGCACCACGCTCGCCATCGTCAGGCGTTTGGCAAACTTCTGATCGAGCAGCCTTTGATGCGCAACGTGCTTTGTGATCTGGCATTGGAAAGTGAAGCTGCAAGCTATCTGATGCTGAAATTAGCGCAAGCCCTGGATCATCCAGATGACCCGCTACAAAAAGCATGGAAACGCATCCTCACACCTGCGGCAAAATTTTGGATCTGTAAGCGCGCATTAGAATTCACCGGTGAATGCATGGAAGTCTGGGGTGGTAATGGTTATGTAGAAACTGGCCCCATGGCAAGACTGTATCGAGAAGCCCCGGTCAACTCGATTTGGGAAGGATCTGGCAATGTCATGTGCCTGGACGTATTGCGAGCGATAGAAAGAGACCCTGAAGGAATGCAATTGCTGATTGCCGAATTGAATGCATCAACATCCGCGACGGTCAGAAAAATGGCAAGCGATCTCACCTCTGATTTGAGTACAACCCCTGAACACCAGGAAATGAACGCCAGACGATTTACACAAAAATTAGTTCTTGCGGCGCAAAGCCTGCTTATGCATGAACTGGCACCTACTGCAATTGCCGATGTTTTTTCGCTTAGCAGATACGATGCGCACGGAGGCAAGGTCTACGGCACACTCAATTGTTCGGTTAGCATTGAATTACAACAAAGCATCCTTTACCGTGCATTTCCACCATTTCAACAACCAGCTACACCTTAAAAACCCGCTAAAAAAAATCAAACACAGCAGACGTACATTCAATGCGGAGCAATCAAATTTCATCGTTGACTGCTCTGCAAAATTGACTCGACCTGCCCAGATCCATGCAACAAATTTGCATACAGCGCATCACGGCTTCTCAGCTCTTCACGCAAACCCGCCACCTCGCGACTTAAAGCGCGAATATCTGCGTGTAGTTCGCGCTCAAGCGCCGCTTCTTCCTCCCCCACAAATAGAGCCGCAATATTTGCCGTTACGATCGAGAACATAGCGTAGCCAAAAAGCACAATAAAAACCGCGAATATTTTAGACGCTGGCGTCGATGGAACAATATCACCATAACCCACTGTCGCTACAGTCGTAAAGGCCAGCCAGACGCCATTCGAATACGTATTAACATTTGGTTCCAACCAATAAAATCCAGCACCCGCAGAAGTCAGCATAAGTACTGCTAAGGACATCATTTTCGCCAGATGCCCAGGCCTGACCTGCTGCAGCACTAGCGTAGCGATGCGCAACACGATGGCTGCGCACAAAGCAAGTCGCAACAACCATTGCACCACGCCCCAATCAGATGGTGCGGGCAAGGCACTAAGAATACAGCCACAGATAATACCTATATCCAGAGCCATTTTGCCACTACGATGACGTCCTACACGGTTTCGGCGCCATTGAATCATGGTATCCAAGGACATCAATAATGCTGAACAACCGTAGCTTACCCGTCCATAAAAACGAAGCGAATCTGTCTCACCATCGAGTAACAAATAAAATGCCGGAATACTCAACAGTAAGCCAGCCAGCAATAGCGGCCGCGATAGAAAAGAAAAAAAGCGCTGACTTAAAGCAGAAGCATTAACTCGCTGCTTATTTTTTTGACGTCTATTTTTCATTCCAGTCTCCGCACTAATAATTTTAAACATCATTACGTTTTATTTGCCAATGGTCTTGATATCCAACAAACCAACATAAGAAATGAAATAACACCACGAGAACTGGATAACAGCAACGACACCGAACACCGACCCAGTCCATAGATATGGGGCCAAGATACCGACCACACAAAGCGAATCACTACCCAATGATGGCATTGGGTAAGTTGGTGAAATTATTATTGATAGGGGATTACTCGGCAATTTTGCGCTTATCGCCACTTCCTATGAATATGAAGGAATCGTCTTAAGGGCTATTATGGCAAAGTACGATATATAGCTCACGGCAACACCTTCAACTCCATTTCGCCGCCGCCATTGATCACATCAACAAATAAGATCTGTTTCGATGTGGAAATAAGAAAAAATATAACTTATGTTGAAAATTAAAACCGGCAAAAAATAATATCCTCCCATCGGTTTTTTATAAATTTTCTTGGAAGATCATAATGACAGCACTTCATTTATACACGCCACAACCAATAAAATAATCATCCACTTTTTCTACATACGTAGATTTAGTTTCGAGCATTTTTGTCACGGGGTTAGGCCACTGGTAATCTACCCAACCCTTCCCTGCACTCTTCACAACCGCCAACATTTCCTTGACGACAAACCTATCTCCGACCTTCAAGTCAATCATATTCTTGCCATTCATTTTTGGATTATTTCCGTGACTCAAGTTTACGCCATTGAGATCATAGGCAAAAAGATACAAATCACGGTCGTGAAAATCCTTGTTGGATTTATTGGCAAACTCGACAAAAGCTTTTTCTTTACCATTTTCTTTAATATAGCTAAGACCTCTTTTAACCATCGCCACCGCCTCATCTGGGCTAGCTCGATCTCCAGCTGCAAATACCGGCGAAACCAACAACAAGCTAAACAAACTAATGAATATGCTTCTACGTAGAAGTAACATGCTTGCCTCCCTGAATGTATGTCGAAAGTAAAATAATGCCCAAGCAATACCCTTGGAAATTTTACTATGAGAACAAGTACCGATCTAAATTTGCAAAACAATAGATGTACTAATTCATTTATCAGATTAATTAAAAAATCTCAAAAGACAAGCTAATTAGAGAAGTGCAATGAAAAACAAAGGGAAATTAAGGGGAGAAATAAAACAGAAGCGCAATACAGAAAAGTAAGCAGGAAGATTGAGATGGAAAGACCAAATACTAAGTTGGCGAGCCTGGTCTGCGGCACTTGCGGGAAATGACTGTGGCTGCTTCGTTCCCGACCTGACCAGATTGGCCATGCCGCAATGCGCAGGGGCCCGCCAGCGGCAATTATAGCGCAAACAACTCAAGCCGTGGAGGCATTTATAAAATCAGGAATCACTTTCCTTTGTTATTTCATACAAAAACTTCGAATCCTATGACGATTTTTTTGCATTCTATCCACATAAAAATGAGTTTCGTCTTATCGCGGTAGAAATTTTCATTACTTCAGATTAAATTCTTGACATCTCAAAATCCCATAAGGATGATGAGATATCTTTTCAAAATAACAACCAGGGACGCAAAATGGAACTTCGCATACAACATCTTTCTAAACAATATAGCAATGGTGTACAAGCTTTAAACGATATCAGCCTGACTATCCCAGCCGGCATGTTTGGCTTACTCGGCCCAAATGGCGCCGGCAAGTCAACATTAATGCGCACCCTCGCGACACTGCAAGATGCAGATTCGGGAACGGCGCATCTGGACGCCATTGATATCCGCACCCATAAAGATGATATTCGTCGCCTACTCGGCTATCTGCCACAGGATTTCGGTCTTTACCCCAAAGTGAGTGCCTATGATTTACTGGAACATTTTGCGTTACTTAAGGGGATCGATAACCGAAAAGAGCGCAAGGAAGTAGTTGAAGCCCTACTTCATCAAACCAATTTATACAATGTGAAAAATAAACACGTAGGCGGTTTTTCTGGCGGTATGCGTCAGCGTTTTGGTATTGCGCAGGCACTGATCGGCAATCCAAAATTGATCATCGTCGATGAACCTACTGCAGGTCTCGATCCGGAAGAACGAGTACGCTTCCATAACCTTCTGTCCGATATTGGTAATGACAAAATCGTGATTCTGTCCACACATATAGTGGAAGACGTCGCCGACCTCTGCAATAACATGGCGGTAATTAATAAAGGACAAGTGATTTTAAAAGGACAGCCCTTACCCTTAATTGATTCGATTCAAGGCAAAATCTGGAAGCGCTTCATAGAAAAATCCGAGCTTACTCAATTCCAACAGAATTACAGTGTCATATCTAGTCGCCTCACATCAGGTCGCACTTTAATCCACGTCTACGCTGACCACCAACCTGCAGACGGCTTTACTCAAGCACATGGCAACCTGGAAGATGTCTACTTCGCGGCCATGGCAGGTCTTCTCAAAACAGATGTACATGTCAATCACAACAGCAATGTCCGCGTCGCTTAAGGAGTGAGTATGTTAGCTATCATGTCTTTTGATCTGCGGCAAAAATTCCGCAGCATATCTACCTACGTTTACTTTCTCATGTTTTTCTCATTGGCGATGCTGTGGATGGCGGCAGCGGGTGGAGTATTTTCGGGTGCAACGGTCAGCTTTGGAGGTAAAACATATATTAACGCGCCTTCATCGGTTTCGCAGACCATTACATTTTTAGGTTTTTTTGGAACGGTGATCGTTGCCGCGATGATGGGTCGCGCTATCCAGCAAGATACCGAAAATAATATCTGGCACTTTTTTTACACGTCACCAATTAACAAATATCAATATTTATCTGGACGTTTCCTCGGTGCTTTTTTGACGCTGATCGTCATTTTTTCCAGCGTCGGGCTTGGTGCATGGTTAGGCTGCTACTTACCGGGTCTTGAAGCGGTGCGTCTTGGACCGAATCAACCGATGGCTTACATACTCCCTTATCTCTATTCATTAATTCCAAATTTTTTGATTTTTGGCGCATTGTTTTTCACGATGGGTGCGCTGCTACGTCGCATGTTGCCAGTTTATGTGGCAAGCGTATTTTTACTCATCGGCTATTTAGCATCTGGCCATCTGCTCGGCGATTTGGATAATAAGACGCTTGCTGCGTTGATTGACCCATTTGGCTCCAGAGCTATTAGTCATCTCACCGAATATTGGAGTGTCGCAGACAAAAACACCCGATTGGTTCCTCTGAGTGGCATCTATCTGACCAATCGCCTGATTTGGTGTGCCTTTGGCATCATCATGATGGGACTATGCTTCTGGCGTTTCAATTTTTCTGCCGCCAACATCAGTGGTAAGCAAAAGAAAGAAGTAGCTCAAGCAGCACCAGTTATTAAACAAGTTCCAGTAGTGCACACCAACTTCTCCAAAATGAGCTTGTGGCACATATTTGTTGCACAAACAAAATTGAATCTGCGTGAGACCGTAAAAAATATTTACTTCATCGCGATTGCCTTGTGCGGCATCCTGTTTATGGCATCGACCGCACCCGTTATTACAAAAATGTTCGGCACATCGACCTATCCTGTGACTTACGCTGTGCTGGAGGTACTAAGTGGAAGCTTTGCGCTCTTTATGCTGATCATTACCACGTTTTATGCCGGGGAATTGGTGTGGCGTGAGCGCAATGCAAGGATCTCACAGTTATTTGATACCCTGCCCATTCCTAATGCACTTCCATTCCTGTCTAAGCTAAGTTCACTCATTTTATTGCAAGGTATTTTGCTATTTATACTGATGCTATTCGGGATTGCGTTCCAAACTATTAAGGGTTATCACAATTACGAAATATCAGAATACGTGTATCAATTATTCCTTATGCAGTGGCCAGATTATATGCTGGTTGCCGTGTTAGCGATGGCAATTCAAGTCATCGTCAATAATAAATACGTTGGCTATTTCTTGATGATTGCCTATTACGTAGCACAGGTATCTTTACCAAGTCTTGGCTTTGAGCATGCTATGCTGGTCTACGGAAATACGCCAAGCATTACTTATTCCGCAATGAACGGCTATGGTCACTTCTTGCCTCGCTTACGTTGGACTGAGGCCTATTGGGCTGGCTCTGCACTGATTCTGGTCGCAGCTTCAATGTTGTTCTGGGTGCGTGGAACGACAACCGACTGGAGTGGCCGCATTCGCCTTGCCAAGTTAAATTCTGGTAACTCGACCAGCTTTATTGCGGCCGTTGGTGCGATCTGCTTTATTGGTACGGGCAGCATTTTGTTTTATTTCTATAACGTTCTGAATACTTACAAAAATACTTACGACAAACAAACGGATCAGGCAAATTACGAGAAGCAATACAAGCAATTTGAAGCTGTGCCGCAACCGCGCATTACCGACGTCAAAATGAATGTTGATATTTTCCCAGACGATCGTAGCGCTCATATCAGCGGTGATTATGTTTTGACGAATCGTAGTAACACCACGATTAGCGAGATATTTATCACGCAAGATGATAAGGTCAAAATTAATGATTTCAAATTCGATAGAGAAAACACGACAAAAATCAATGATCGCGCCCATGGCTTCTACAGCTATAAGCTAAAGCAGCCCTTACTGGCCGGTGAAAAAATGGCACTACATTTTGAACTTACTGCTGACCCAAAAACGTTCTTAGGCATGAGCCAAAGCAAAACAGTCCTCAATAACGGTACTTTCTTCAATAGCCAATTGATGCCGCACATCGGCTATCAAGCAGGCGTCGAACTGGTTGAAGATAAGGATAGGCGCAAGTTGGGTTTGAAAGAGAAAGAACGCATGGCGGGGCGCGACGACGTCAAAGCGCTCCAAAATAACTATATCTCGAATGATGCTGACCTGATCAACTTTGACGCTGTCGTTTCAACCAATGCGGATCAGATGGCGATAGCTCCTGGTAAGTTCGACCGCGAATGGAGCAAAGATGGACGCCGCTACTTCCATTACAGTCTAGATAAACCGATCTGGAATTTCTACGCTTTCCAATCGGGAAAATACGAAGTTAAAAAAGCACAGTGGAACGATGTTGCCATTGAGATTGACTACCAAAAGGGACACGAATACAACCTCGATCGCATGATCCTGGGCGTACAAAAATCGCTCGACTACTACACCAAAAACTATAGCCCTTACCAGCACAACATGGTCAGGATTATCGAGTTCCCAAGGTACGAAGGTTTCGCGCAGGCTTTTCCGAATACGATTCCTTTTTCTGAATCGATAGGATTTATTGCCAAGGTGGACGATAGTGACCCAAAAGATCTTGATTATCCGTTTTATGTTACTGCTCATGAGGTAGCGCATCAATGGTGGGCACATCAGGTTCTTGCCGGAAATACGCAAGGGGCTACCGTGCTTTCAGAAACGCTGGCACAGTATTCAGCTCTGATGGTGATGAAGCATCAATATGGTGATGCGAAAATGCGCCGATTCCTGAAATTTGAATTAGACCGTTACCTCATGGGGCGCGGACAAGAGCGCAAAAAAGAGCTGCCTTTAGCTTTAAACGAAGATCAACAATACCTGCACTATCGCAAAGGTAGCGTTGTCATGTATCTGCTGCAGGATCAGATTGGCGAAGATAAAGTCAACGAAGCCTTAAGAGATGTGATTAATCAATATGGCGGGAAAGGTGCACCTTATCCAAATAGCCGAGTCTTAGTTGATGCCATTCGTAAGGTAACACCAGCCGACAAACAATCATTGATCGACGATTTGTTTGATTCCATTATTTTGTTTGAAAACCGTGCACTGTCCGCAACTGCTAAGCCATTAAGCGATGGCAAGTATGAAGTCAGCATGAAAATCGAAGCTGGAAAGTTCAAAGCAGACGAATTAGGCGCTGAGAAAGAAGTCCCATTGCATGAATGGATGGATATCGGTGTCGACGACAAAGATGGCAACCCCTTGTTACGCGAACGTCGATTTATTGATCGTAAAAACATGTCGTTCACGGTTGTTGTCAAAGGTGAGCCTGCAAAAGCTGGCATCGACCCTGACAACAAGTACATAGACAGAACGCCGGATGACAATCTGGTTAAAGTCGATATACTCAATAGCAAATCATAAGTTTTTACTTGCGCTTTAAAAGAGGAGGCACGCCCTCCTCTTTTCATTTTAGCAGCCCGGATCTGATGCATCACCGATTGTCAACACCGCGCACAAATGTTATCGTAAAAACAATTTCAATTTCAATTTCCAAACGAGGCCTGCCATTAATGCGCGGCTTTTGAGTCATTCACAGTTCGGGAGTATTGTTTGGAATAGACACGTAGTAGCCATTGGATACCGATCTAATGTCAGTTATTCCGAATCTTTACAGTTGCTTGCATGTGTTTTTTATAATGTCTGACACTACAAACACAATGGTAAGCATTGGATCATATGCCGAACAATCAAGAAAAATTAATCGATATCCGCAGAAAATTAAAGGTAAGCACCCGGTGAAGTCATCTTAAGGTTAAGAGCGTATGTAACCCTCCCGTAAAATCAAGCCATGCATAACCAGAGTTCTTGAGGCAAACTTATATGCCAAAGGAGAACAGAAATGCGTAAGAGCAGATTTACAGAGACACAGATCATTGGAATATTGAAAGCGGTTTCTGCAATCGACGTTGATTTACTGGTTCGTGCCATGTCTATGGGTAAATTGCATCATGCCATGATGGGTACGGCAGCGGTAGCCATTGGTACCGCAGCGGCGA